>NZ_JALHLF010000166.1 GCF_022832435.1 Novosphingobium organovorum
CGCGCCGCGCTGGCGAGCGTGGCGGCCAGCGCGGCGCCCCCCTCGCCCGGATCGACGAGCAGGATGATCGGGACAGTCTGCACGGCCGGCGCTTGCGCGCTTTGCGGGCTTTGCGCGCTTTGCGCTCCGGCGCGGCTTTCGCCGCACAGCCACAGCCGGTAGGCCCGCGGCGAGGCGCCAAGCAAGGGCGCAAAGCGCGCACGCGCACGCAGCCGCTTGCCGTTCACCCGCCACCACCAGGCTTCGAGATAGGCGCGCGGAGCAAGCCGCAGGGCATCGAGGTGGATGGACGCAAAAAGCGCAAGGCCACTCTTCAATCCGGGTTGGTCGTCACGTCGGGCAGGCTGCATTATGCGCCCCACGGATAGTGATTTGGCCCAGCAGCACAAGGCGAAACAGCACAACGCGAAAGCGTACAGCCTGGAGCAAGCCGGGTTGTCACATTCGCATCAACCGGCGTTGTACCACGGCAACAGGACTGCCCTATAGCAGGCGCCCGAACCACCCCACGCCAGCAAGGGAGAACGCGAGTGAGCTGGAATGAAACGCTCAAGGCCCGCGGCCGCAAAGTACCGTTCGTCGGCAAGTCGCTGTTCCAGATCGGCAAGGAATTGCGGCCCGGAATCGACCGGATGATCCTGCGCGATTCCCGGCTGCCCGACGTCGCCATCCAGAACACCGGCTATTTCCCCTGGATCGCCCGACTGGAAGCCAACTGGGAAGCCATCCGCGACGAGGCGCTGCGCATCCGCGCCCAGGACATCCCCTCGCTCGGCGACATTTCCTTCGATCACGGCCGCATCGCCGCCGACCGGCGCTGGCGCGCCTTCTTCCTCAAGGGCTACGGCTATCGCATGAAGGCCAACGCCGCGCGCGCGCCGATCACCGCGCGGCTGCTCGAAACCGTGCCGGGGCTGGTCACCGCCAACTTCTCGGTCCTCGAGGCGGGCGGGCACATTCCGCGTCACTGGGGCATGACCAAGGGGATGCTGACCTGGCACCTCGCGCTCAAGTCCCCGCGCGAGCGCACGAAGTGCCGCATGCATGTCGAGGAAGGCGAGACCACCCACGTGCTGCACTGGGACGAGGGCCGCTCGTTCCTGTTCGACGACATGTTCAACCACGAAGTGTGGAACGAGACCGACGAGGACCGCACGATCCTGCTCATCCAGATCAAGCGCCCGTGTCGCTGGCGCGCCAATCTGGTGCAGGACCTGTTCCTCAAGGGAGTGCGCCATTCGCGCTTCGTGCAGGATATCCGCAAGGCGATCGACCGTGAGGGCGGGCGCGTCGCCGGCTGATGCCGGGGCCTCACCGCGCAGGGGGTATTATTCAAATCCACGTAGATTTCGCGAGCTTGGGAACTGTTAACTTTGCGAAACGTCCCGAACGATCGAAACAGAGACGTAATTTTTCAGAATAACACGGCTGCAAGAATACCACCGATGCCACGCCTGCCGGAAACACGGCGCGCCAGGAGCCTCGCTCCGTCGCACGTACATCTCGGCTCGTGGACGCCATGTAGCAATCGGCGCATTTGAAGAGTTTTAGATTCTTATGAAAAACAATGTCGCCCGAACCGGCCACACCCTCTCGACCCTGCGCACGCTCGACATCGAGATGGAAGGCCTCCAGGCGCTCAAGGACGCGCTTTCGCGCCCCGAACTCAGCCTCGCGGTCGAACGCGCCATCCAGACCATCACCGCCACACAGGGCCGCGTGGTCATTACCGGCATGGGCAAGAGCGGGCATGTCGCGCGCAAGATCGCCGCGACCATGCGCTCGACCGGCACCTCGGCGCTCTACCTGCATCCAGGCGAGGCCAGCCACGGCGACCTGGGCGTTATCTCGCGCGAGGACGTGGTGCTGGCGATCACCTGGTCGGGCGAAACCAACGAACTGAGTGACATCTTCCATTACTGCCACACGATGGGCGTGACACTGATCGTCGCCACCGCGCAGGCCAACAGCACCGCCGCGCGCGCGGCGGACATCTGCCTCGTCATGCCCACCGTGCGCGAGGCTTGCCCGAACCGGCTCGCGCCCACCAGTTCGACCACGCTCCAGCTCGTGCTGGGCGATGCGCTGGCGGTGGCGCTGACCGAGGCGCGCGGCTTTACCTCATCCGATTTCCGCGCGTTCCATCCCGGCGGCACGCTCGGCAACCAGCTCGCCACGGTGGGCGACGTGATGGGCTCGGGCGATGCAATCCCGCGCGTCCCCAGCCACGCCACGCTGACCGAGGCGACGATCGAGATGAACCGCAAGCGCTACGGCTGCACCGCAGTGGTCGATGCCGCGGGCCATCTGGTCGGCGCGTTCACCGACGGCGACCTGCGCCGCTGCATCACCGTCCACCCGCTGAGCGATACCATCGCGCAGCACATGTCCCCCAAGCCCGTGACCACCACCGCCGACACGCTGTGCAGCGAGGCGCTGGGGATCATGAACGAATGCGCGGTCTCGGTGCTCTTCGTCACCCAGGGCGAGCGGCTGGCGGGCATCATTCACATGCACGACATCGTCAAGCTGGGTGTCGAGCGCCGCTAGAGGATTGATTTTGCCATTTGCATCCCCTGGCGACTGGGATGGGTCTGCAAATGTCAAAATCGTAAAATCCACTAAAATCAAACAAGTGCTAGTGGTTCGACCCGACTGCATCGGATCGACCGCTTCAGACCCTTGTTTTGACGCGTTTCCTGAACCGTCAGGTGTGCCCACCTGACTGGAAAAGGCTCAAGTGGCTCGAGTGGACCGGGTTTCCAGACCCGGCACGAGAAAAGGCCCGCCTGCGCCGATCTTCGCGCAGGCGGGCCTTTTCTCGTGCGCCATGCCGGGGCACGCGCAAACCCGAAGCCCCCTCGGCCAAGGCGCCAACGCACCCGGCCAAGGCACCGCCGCCTCAGCCGCGCACCGAAGTCACCGCGCTGCCAAAAACCCGGTCGAGCCCGATCGCGGTGATCGCGAAATTCTTCTCCGGGTCGACATAGTGGTGGCGCATGTGGTGGCGCTTGAGCGCCTGGCCAAACGCCCCCTTCATCGGCCACTGGTGGCACGCGAAGTGGATCAGATCGTACAGTACGTAGCCGATCATGAAGCCCAGGAACGCCCACGTCCCAGCAGGGCCGCACAACGCGTAGAACGCCGCCCAGACCGCCAGCGCGATCGGCACGCTCAGCACCGGGGGCATCAGGTTGCGCATCGGATCGTTGGGGTCTTCATGGTGGTTGCCATGGATCAGGAACACCACCCAGCGCACCGGCGCCCAGCGGGCCTGCCAGTGAAACAGATAGCGATGCATGGCGTATTCGAACACGAACCAGAACAGCAGGCCGCCGATCGTGGCCAGCGCGCCCGCCACCGGACCAACCGAGCCCCACCCCGCCAGCGCGATCAGCGGCAGCAGGACGGCCCAGATCACAGCGAACGCGCGCGGCGAAACCATGGTCAGCTTTTCCAGCCATTCGCTCTGAAAAAGACGAACGCGCTGCTTACGGGAAACCGGATCCTTCATTCGGGCTAGGATGGACAGAACCTGTTCGCCGGTGTCAAGAGACATGCGGTAAACTCCGAATTATTTCATTGAAACGCTGTGACAATACCAAAGTGCGAATCGCTTTGACCGAGATGACCATGGACGCTGTGCATCGAATCTATATTTCAGGCGCCTCGGGCGGGCTGGGCCGGGCTCTGGCGCTTCACCACGCGCGCCCCGGCGTTGCACTATGGCTGTGGGGGCGCAACCCGGAGCGCCTCGACGCGCTGGCCGAGGCGTGCCGTGCCGCCGGGGCCGAGGCGTGCGTGCGCGCCCTGCCGCTCGACGATACCGCACGCGCGATCGCCGCGCTCGAGCACGAGGATGCCGCCGCCCGGTTCGATCTGGCCTATCTCGTCGCCGGACAAGGCGATACCCGTTCCCCCGGCGCGACCAGCGAGGACCCCATGATCGTCGCGCGGCTGATCCGCATCAACCTCGAAGCCCCCGCCGCGATGGCCACCGTGCTGGCGCGGCGCATGGGCGCGCGGGGCGGCGGGCGGATCGTCCTGATCGGCTCGGCCGCGGCGTTTCACGCGCTGCCTTTCGCCACCGCCTACGCCGCCAGCAAGGCCGGGCTCGCGCGCTTTGCCGACGCGCTGCGGATCGCCGCAAGGCCGCTTGGCGTGGCGGTGACGCTGGCCTCGCCGGGGTTTATCGACACCCCTGCGGGCCGGCGCATTCCAGGCGGCAAGCCAATGGTCCTCACCCCCGAGGAGGCCGCCCGGCGCATCGCCCACGCCGCATCCCGGCGCCAGGCGCATCTCGTCACCCCGCGCGCCTTTGCCCTGCTGCGCCTGTTCGACCGCGCCCTGCCACGCCCCTGGCGCGACCGCCTGCTGCGCGCGCTGGCCCCGCCTGGCTGAGAGCCTGATCCGGAACCAGGCCGGTCAGGCCACCCCCGCCGGAGTTCGCCCCAGCATCGTATCGAGCACGGCGTGGTGGAGCGCGGCGGGCGTGCGATCGTGCCGCGCCGCAAACGGCGCGTGCACCGGTTCGCCCGCGCCATTGTAACGCACCATGACATAGGGGGTGTGCCGCGCCCCGCCCGGCACGCACGCGCCCGGAATGCTCGGCCGATGATCGCCGAAAAAGACCAGCAGCGCGGGACGGCGCAGCGCAGCGAGCCCGGCGTCGAGCCGCGCCAGCATCGCATCGCCCCGTCCGACCAGCCGCCGGTAATTGGCGACCAGAGCGGGCACGCCGCTGTCCTTGCCCGCGGCCCAGGGACCATGGTTCTCGATCGTGACCGCGTAGAGCAGCGTGGGCCGCTGCGCGCGCTGCGCGCGCGCCAGCAATTCGGAAGCGATCGCCGCATCGCCGACATAGCGCCCCTCGCCCGGCGCAGGCGGCGCGAAATGCGTCTCCCCCACCAGTTCGGCAAAGCCCGCCGCGGGCAACAGCCGGTCGCGGCCGTAGAAACGCATGTCGTGCGGGTGAACGAACTGGCTCTCCCACGCCTCGGTGCCCAGCCGGTGGGGCAAGGCGTAGCTGGCCTCGCCCAGCGCGCTGAGGAACGGGTCGTAGCGGCGAAAGCCCAGCGCCTCTTCCTCGCGCCCGAACAGCGCGGCGAATTCGGTGCGCATGGTGTAGGCGCCAAAGCCGCTGACCTGGAGATCGCCCCACTGCCAGGCGCGCGCCCGCGCGGCCGCAAGACCGGGCAGGGCAGGGCCTGGCTCGCCGAACAGCTCTACCGGATCGGCAAAGGATTCGCACTGGACCATCACCACCAGTTCGGGGAGCGCGGCGGCGCCATCGCCGTCCTTGCCCGGCGCCACGCCGCGCGGTTCGGGCGCGGCGAGGACCGGCGGGTCCTCGCTCGCCC
>NZ_JALHLF010000167.1 GCF_022832435.1 Novosphingobium organovorum
GCCACGCCGGGCACCTGGCGCCTGAGCGCGGGCGCGGACGGATCCTTCGCCCGGTTCGGCGCGGCTTCGGGCGGCGACCTCTTCTCGCTGCAATGCGATGCCCGCACGCGCACGATCACCCTGCGGCGCAGCGCACCGGGCGCGACCGGCCGCGCAAGCCTGGCCATCACCACCAGCGACGGCGCGCAGGCGCTGTCCGCCTTCGCCGATGCGCAAGGCTACGTGGTCACGCTGCCCGCAGGCTCCCCGCTGCTCGACCAGATGGCCTTCAGCCGCGGCCGCTTTGCCGTCACACTGACGGGACAGCCGACGCTCTATCTGCCGAGCTGGACCGAAGTCTCGCGCGTGATCGAGGACTGCCGCTAACGGGATAGCAAAGGCCCCGCAGCAAGTCGCCGCACGCACTGCGGGGCGTATGCAGCCCAAATCGCGCGCCGCGCTACTGGGCTCCGCCAAGGACAGCACCTTGGAGGCGACAGTCAAGACCAAGTCACCAACCCTGTCGGATGCGCTTGGGCACAAGACCAACCTCCCCGAAAACCACGCTTTTGCGCCGCAGTTTAGTTGGGGAAAACATGCGCGAAGCCGATATAATGACGCCAAAAAACTTGAATTCAAGTCTTGTGGTGCGATGCCGAATGAGACACATTTTGTCTCAGGACGACGGAACCTGGGAAACGCGCCCGGTGCTCACCGAAGTCTCAGCTGCCCTCGGGTGGCGAACCCTATGGCTCAACAGCGCGAAAGGAGGTGATCCGATGTCTCATGGTTCAGCATGGAGGTCGGCAATTTCCGTCGCGAGGCATTATCGCTAATGGTGAAGCGATAAAGGCTCTCGCAGGCGGCACTTCCGGCCGCTGACCATGTGAAAGGTCGCATCGGTTCGCCCGGTGCGGCCTTTCTCAGTTGATGGCGTTGCGCCGTTGGCCAGCCCGGCGCGCCGAACCAGCCCGCTTCTGCCGTCCTGACAAACGGCGCCGACGACGAACCGCCGCCGGTCGGACAGCGTCCAGCTCTGCACAAGGCTGCAACCCGCAATGCACACGACGCAAGCGTGAACGCCGCTCTTTGCTCCTAAGCTGGCGCAAATGCGGGCGTTCAGCAGCCCCCTTGCCTCCCCGCACCGGCGTGCTAAACCGGAATCTCAACGTATCAAAATTTCTTTCCAGTTGCGCCAGGCGTAATTTTCGTACAACAGCGCCGCCAACGCAGTCGCACACCCCTAACAGAGGACGGACATTTTCATGGCGAGCCCCGCCGCAGCCGAGCTGACCTTCACCACCCTGCCCCACCCGGCCCTCGTGAGCGATGAGACGCGCACGGCGATTCTGGCCAATCCGGGCTTCGGCACGAACTTCACCGATCACATGGTGACGATCGACTGGACCGAGGGTCGCGGCTGGCACGATGCGGTCATCGGCCCGCGCCAGCCGATCGCGCTCGATCCGGCCGCTGCGGTGCTGCACTACGCCCAGGAAATCTTCGAGGGCCTCAAGGCCTACAAGCAGGCCGACGGTTCGGTCTCGCTGTTCCGCCCCGACGCCAACGCCCAGCGCTTCAACGCCTCGGCCGAGCGCCTGGCGATGCCCGCGCTGCCCGAATCGGTGTTCATCGAATCGATCGAAAAGCTCGTCGCCCTCGACAAGGCCTGGATCCCCGAAGCCGATGGTGCCTCGCTGTACCTGCGCCCCTTCATGATCGCGACCGAAGCGTTCCTCGGCGTGCGTCCGGCCAAGACCTACAAGTTCATCCTGATCGCCAGCCCGGCGGGCAACTACTTCAAGTCGGGCGCACCGGCTGTCTCGATCTGGGTCTCCGAATACACCCGCGCGGCGCCCGGCGGTACGGGCGCGGCCAAGTGCGGCGGCAACTACGCCGCCAGTCTCGTCCCCCAGGGCGAAGCGATCGCACGCGGGCACGACCAGGTCGTCTTCCTCGACGCTGCCGAACACAAGTGGATCGAGGAACTGGGCGGCATGAACCTGTTCTACATCTTCGAGGACGGCACGATCCTGACCCCGGCGCTGACCGGCACGATCCTTCCGGGCATCACCCGCAACAGCCTCATCACGCTGCTGCGCGAAGAGGGCCTCAGCGTCACCGAGGGGCGCTACAGCCTCGATCAGTGGCGCGCGGATGCGGCGAGCGGCAAGCTCGTCGAGACGTTTGCCTGTGGCACCGCGGCGGTCGTCACCCCGGTCGGCACGGTGGCTGGCGCGCATGGCGAATTCACCATCGGCAGCGGCGGTCCGGGCCAGATCACGCAGAAGGTCAAGGACCGCCTCGTCGCGATCCAGCGCGGCAAGGCCGAGGATACCCACGGCTGGGTCCGCAAGATCGCCTGAGCGCGCAAGCCCTGGCGCGACGAAAGACCCGGCAAGCCCTTGCGGCCTGCCGGGTTTTTTCATGAACGCAGCCCACGGCCCCTTGTCTATTGGCGTCCAGACGCCAAGTGGGTGGCGCGATCGCGCGACCATCACACAAGACAAGAGACGCCCCCATGACCAGCCCCGCCCCCTACCCCGTCGGCACTCCCGGACAGCCCTGGGGCGAGGCCGAAGTTGCCCAGTGGCGCGCGCGCCAGATGCGCCAGCGCCGCTACGACACGCTGGTCGAACCGCGCATCAAGGCGCTGGCCGACCACTTCACGCTCATCCCCTATGGCGCGCTCGACTATGCGGGAGAGCATTACCCGCTCTACGCGCTCGCCAACGGCCCCGTCGATCCCGCGCTGCCCAGCGCGCTGGTGACCGGCGGCGTTCACGGCTACGAGACCAGCGGCGTGATGGGGGCGCTCGAATTCCTCGAGACCCGCGCAGCCGACTATGCCGGGCGGGTCAACCTCCTCATTGCCCCTTGCGTCAGCCCCTGGGGGTTCGAGAGGATCAACCGCTGGAACTACGACGCCATCGACCCCAACCGCAATTTTCGCGAAGACAGCCCGGCTGGCGAATGCCGTGCGCTGCTCGCCCTCGTCGCCGGGCATGGCGCTCCGTTCCTGCTCCACATCGACCTGCACGAGACCACCGACAGCGACGAGGACGAGTTCCGCCCCGCGCTCGCCGCGCGCGACGGCAAGGCGTACGAACCCGACACCATTCCCGACGGCTTCTACCTCGTCGACGATACGAAGAACCTGCAACCCGCCTTCCAGGCCGCGATCATCGCCGCGGTCGAACGGGTCACCCACATCGCGCCCGCCGACGCGCAGGGGCAGATCATCGGTTCGCCGGTGCTCCAGCGCGGCGTGATCGCCTACCCGCTCGCCTCCGCCGGGCTCTGCGCGGGGCTTACCGGCGCGCGCTTCACCACCACCACCGAAGTCTATCCCGACAGCCCGAGCGCTACGCCCGAGGAATGCAACGCCGCACAGGTCGCCGCGGTCTGCGCCGCGCTCGACTTCGCGCTCGGCGCCTGATCCGCCTCCCCCTCTTCCTCCTCCCCTGAACCCTCAAAGGACGCCCGCACCATGGCCCAAAGCACCTACACGCCCCCCAAGGTCTGGACCTGGGACACCGAGAACGGCGGCCAGTGGGCCAGCATCAACCGCCCCACCGCCGGCCCCCGCGAGGAGCGCGCGTTGCCGCGCGGCGAGCATCCCTTCCAGCTCTATTCGCTCGGCACCCCCAACGGGCAGAAGGTGACCATCCTGTTCGAGGAACTGCTCGCCGCCGGGGTGCGCGAGGCCGAATACGACGCCTGGCTCATCAACATCGGCCAGGGCGACCAGTTCACCTCGGGCTTCGTTTCGATCAATCCGAACTCCAAGATTCCCGCCCTGCTCGATTGTTCGGGCGAAACGCCGATGCGGGTGTTCGAATCGGGTGCGATCCTGCTCCACCTCGCCGAAAAGTTCGGGATGTTCCTGCCCCGGTCCGGCCCCGCGCGCAGCGAATGCCTGTCCTGGCTGATGTGGCAGATGTCGACCGCACCGGTGATCGGCGGGGGCTTCGGCCACTTCTACGCCTACGCGCCCGAAAAGTTCGAATACCCGATCAACCGCTACGCCATGGAAACCAAGCGAATCATGGACGTGGCCGACCGCCGGCTTGCGCAATCGCGCTATCTGGCGGGTGAGGACTACACCATCGCGGACATCGCGGCCTATGGCTGGTTCGGCGGCTTCGTACGCGGCGATGCCTACAACGATGCGCAGACCTTCCTTGACGTCACGTCCTACAAGAACCTCATGCGCTGGGGCCTCGAACTGGGCGAGCGCGTACCCGTCCAGCGCGGCATCCGCGTTAACCGCGATGCGCCGGGCAAAGTCAAGGAACGCCACAGCGCGGCGGACATCGACGCCGTGATGCCCGCCTGACCCTCCTTTCCCGGCGCTATCCGCCTTATCGCCAGACAAAAGCGAAAAGGGCCTTTTCAGCGCCGGGATAAGCGGCTAAGCGCGCAGTCCCATCGCTAGGGCCGCTCTGAACGGACAGGCCCCTTCGCGAACATGCTGGGGCGTCGCCAAGTGGTAAGGCACCGGTTTTTGGTACCGGCATTCGCAGGTTCGAATCCTGCCGCCCCAGCCATTCTCGATTCTCACCACCTCTCAAGCCGTCCAGGAGCGGCTCTTTAAAATGGCGGAATTCCGCCATTTAACTAGGCCTTCGCGTCCCTCTACGTCCCGGGAGGGGGCCTTGCAGCTCGGCCCCTGGTTGGTCAATTTGTTGGTACGAAATCACCCATTTCCAACACCGGAACGCGTCTCAGGATTCGAACCTGTGACTTCGGGGGGAGTTGCCAACAATGCTCACCAACATTGCGATCAAGGCCTTCAAGCCAAGGGACAAGACCTACAAGCGCTCCGATGCGGCCGGGCTCTACATCGCGGTCAATCCCACCGGCTCAAAAATCGGGTACCTGGCCTACCGTTTCGGCGACAAGCAGAAGACGATCTCGGCCGGTCCCTATCCCAAGGTTTCGCTTCTGGCCGCCCGTGCCTGGCGCGACGAGATGAAGAAGCTGCTGGAGTTGGGCCTCGATCCATCGGAAGAGCGCCGCCACGAGCAGCGGGAAGCCAGGATCAAGGCGCGCGGCGACGTGACGAACACCTTCGAACATGTCGCTCGCGAGTGGCTGGAAACACGTTCCCTCGCCTGGACGCCGCGTTATGCCGATCTCGTCACCGGGCGGCTCGAAAGCGACATCCTCCCCGTCATTGGCAAATGCAACATCGCGCACATCCGTCCGCGTGAAATCCTCGAGGCGATCCGCCGGATCGAGGACCAGGGCGCTGTGGCAATGGCCCACAGGGTGAAGAACCACTGCAGCGAAATCTTTCGCTATGCGATACCGGATAGGGTGGATGGCTCCCGCTCACGGCATCAAAGTGCCAA
>NZ_JALHLF010000168.1 GCF_022832435.1 Novosphingobium organovorum
CCCGGCCCCGGCCTTCCCCGAGCCCGAAGCCGAACCCGCCCCCGCCCCGGCGCCGTTCGAGGCGCGCACGCTGCGCCTCGTGCGCAAGGCGCGCACGATGGGGCGTGACTGGTTCGAGGACAGCAGCTGGTTCGGTGGCCTGCCCCGGCTCGGCGCCGCGCCCTGGCCCAGCGACGAACACGGCACCCCGCTGCCCTTCCTCGCACAGATCGATCTGGCCGACGTTGCCGCGATCGCCCCCACCGCCTCGCTTCCCGGCACCGGTTCGCTGGCCTTCTTCCTGGGCGATGGCGCGGTGGTCCCGGTCGCGGCGGGCCACCACGACTTCACCGATCCGCCGCAGGACCTGCCGCCCGCCTTCAACGAAGGGGGGGCCTTGTTCCCGCAGCGCACCACCCGGCTTACCCGCTGGCTGTTTCCGTTCTGGCCGGTCGCGCTGTCCGACGCGGCGACCGGGCATGGCCTGGCCGAGCGCGACCATCCGTTCTACGCCGTGGGCGTGGGCGAGCCGGTCGAGACGCTGTGGTGGCACTCGGTCCACCACTTCGCCGATCGCCTGCGCGACGCGCTCGACGGGGCCGATGGCGCCGAGGGCCCCATCAACACGCACCGCGCACGCCTTCGCGACATGCGCGAGGCGCTCAGCCGGATCGAGAACGACCCCGATTCCGATCCCTACGAGCGCGATGACGCGCGCGAGGACATCGAGGCGCTGACCGAGGAACTCGCGCGGATCGAGGAGCAGCGCCGCTCGCTGCCCGAAATGCTCGCCGCGCTCGACAGCTTCCTCGAAGGCCGCGCGCCCTGGACGCAGCTGACCTCGGACGAACTGGAAATCGTGCGCGATCTCCTGCCCGAAACGCATGAACGCTACGGCGAACTGGCCGGTGACGCGGTCCCCGCCTCGCTTGCCGAAGTCGCGACGATCTCGCTGCGCGCGATGATCTCGGGCCCCGACGAAGCGCTCGCGGCGATCCCCGCGCCGCTGCTCGAGCGGATCAACAGCGAATACCGCCTGCCCGCCGAAGCCGAACATCGCCTGTTCCAGCGCGCACACGACAGCGACGAGCTGGTCCTGCTCGAGCTGGCCTGGGACGACATGGTCGAATGGTGGTGGCCCGAGGAAGGCCGCTGCCAGTGGCGCATCACGCCCGCCGATGCGGCCGCCGGTAACTGGCACGCCGCGCGCGTGGTCTTCATCACCGATTGATCGGGCGTGCGGAACCGGCGTGCAGGCTCGGACCGGCAGGCTCGGACCAGCAGGCCCGGATCGGTCAGACGGCCCCGCGCCAGCAGCGCCGATCAGTCTTCGTCGGATGGCTCGGTGTCGGGCTGTTCCGCCGCATCCTGGTCAAGGTCGCGGCGCACGCGCGGATCGTTGAGCAGCGCGTCGATCCGGCTCGCCTCGTCGAACGTCTCGTCGGTGCGGAAACGGATCTTCGCGGCGAACTTGAGCTTGAGGCGCTGGGCCACTTCCTTCTGGAAATAGGCCGTGTTGGTGCGCAGCGCCTTGAGCACCACCTCCTCGTCCTCACCCAGGAGGGGCTTCACGTAGACGGTGGCCTGCCGCAAGTCGGGCGTCATGCGCACTTCGGTCACCGAGACCGAGTGCCCGCTCAGCGTGTCGTCGTGGACCTGCTGGCGGGTGAGGATTTCGGAAATGACGTGGCGCACCTGTTCGCCCACCTTGAGAAGGCGGACCGAGTGCTGCTCAGGGGTAGTTTGCTGACGTGCCATAGTTGCGTTCCATTTGGGCCTGCCACGACAATTTGCAACAAATGATTACGCCACCTTTGCCACGCCGAGGCGTTATGGGGGTGTGAGGTTCACATTTAGGAGTGATTTTATGAACAAGTTTACCGCCACACTGCTGGCCGCAGCGCTCACGCTACCGATGGCGGCCGCGCCCGCGATGGCCCAGTCGCATCAGCAGCCCGGCCACAGCCAGCAGGCCTCGCACCACGACGACAAGAAGGCTTCCTCGCACAGCGCGAGCAAGGGCTACAAGAGCTTCAAGAAGGGCGAGAAGTTCGACAAGAGCCGCGCGCGCAACTACCAGGTCGTGAACTACAAGAGCTTCAAGAAGCTGCCCGCGCCCAAGCGTGGCTACCGCTACGTGCGTTCGGGCAGCAATGTGCTGCTGATCGGCACCTCGAGCCTGAAGGTCTACGCCGTCTATCCGGGTCTGTTCTGATCCGCCGCGGCTAGAGCGGTTTTCGATCAGATTGCATCAGATCTACCGCTCTAGACTTTTGTTTTGACGCATTTTCTGAACCGTCAGGTGATTCCACCTGACTGGAAAATGCTCTAGACTTTTGTTTTGACGCATTTTCTGAACCGTCAGGTGATTCCACCTGACTGGAAAATGCTCTAGACGCGGCACCCTTTTCGCCACCGGGTAAAGGGCGGCGGGCTTGGCGGAGCCCGTCGCCCTTTCCTTTTGCAAGAGGGGCGATTCGCCTGACCGTCATCCCCCAAATTTCTANGCGGCACCCTTTTCGCCACCGGGTAAAGGGCGGCGGGCTTGGCGGAGCCCGTCGCCCTTTCCTTTTGCAAGAGGGGCGATTCGCCTGACCGTCATCCCCCAAATTTCTACATCTTGGCCAGAATCCGCCCGAGCGACCGCGCGTTGCGCGCCGTCCCCCGGCAGCCCAGACGCCGCTCGATGAAGCCCGGCGTCAAACGGCTGCCCGCCACCCCATGAACGAAGTCGATGAACAGGCAACGCTCGCCCAGCGCCAGCTTCTCATCGCCACGCCCCTTGTAGGCGGCCAGCAGCGCGTCGAAATTCGCCTGCGGCGGCTGGCTGGCGAGAAACTGGGTATGGACCTTGGCGTCCTCGCCGAAACCCACGAAGGGATTGTCCTCGAGCGCGGCGCGCACTTCCTCCTTGCTGCGAATGGCGACGAAGCTGTCGATGTCGAAACGCTCGGCCATGATGTAGGCGAACAGCTCCTCGAGGCCCTCGCTCGGGCGTTCATCGTAATCGAACAGCACGTTGCCACTGGCGATCACCGTCTCGACGTTGTCGATCTCCTCGCGCCGCAGCGCGCGGCGCAAGTCTTCCATCGTCAGGCGGTTTCCGCCCACGTTGAGCGAGGAAAAGAAGGCGCAGTAGCGGGGCATCGAATCGAACTCCGGGCTCGGCGGCGGGCTCCGCCCGCCCGGCAGGGCGCGGCAAGTCCGACCGGCATTGGCTCCAAGCCATAACAGCAAATACGAAAAGGGGCAGGCACCCTTGTGGATGCCTGCCCCGATTTCGTTGCTCGCGCGTGGGCGGCGCCGCAGCGCCGCGCCAGGGCTTAGCCCAGCGTACGCTCGCGGTGGCTGACCTCGAAGACTTCGAGCTGGTCGCCCGCCCGGATGTCGTTGGTGTCGGCCAGGACCACACCGCACTCCAGACCGGTGCGCACTTCGTCGACGTCGTCCTTGAAGCGGCGCAGCGAGGCGATGGTCGTTGCCGAAACGATGACGTCGTTGCGGGTAAGACGCGCGTGGAGCCCCTTGCGGATGACGCCTTCCTCGACCAGCAGACCGGCCGCCTTGTCCTTCTTGCCGGCCGGGAAGACCTGCTTGACCTGCGCACGCCCGACGACGGTTTCGATCCGTTCCGGACCCCAGATGCCGGCCATCTGCTTGGCGACTTCCTCGGTCAGTTCGTAGATCACGTCGTAGTACATCATCGCGGTCTTCGACTTCTCGATCTGCTCGCGCGCCTTGGCGTTCGGACGGACGTTGAAGCCGATGATCGGCGCGCCCGAGGCCGAAGCCAGGGTCACGTCGGTCTCGGTGATGGCGCCCACGCCCGAGTGCAGCACGCGCACCTTGATCTCGTCGTTCGAGAGGTTGTGGAGCGCGGCGGCGATCGCCTCGACCGAGCCCTGCACGTCGGCCTTGATGACCACCGGATACTCGATGACATCCTGCTTGGCCTTGAGCGCGGAGAACATCGTGTCGAGCGAAGTCGGAGCGCTGGCGGTGCGCTTGGCGGTCGCCTGCTCCTGACGCCACGAGGAAACCTCGCGGGCGCGCTGTTCGCTCTCGACCACGGTCAGCGTGTCCCCGGCCATCGGCACGCCGCCCAGGCCCAGCACCTCGATCGGCATCGAGGGGCCCGCTTCCTTGACCTGCTTGCCCTTGTCGTCGTTCATGGCGCGCACGCGGCCGCTCTCGGTGCCGACGACGAAGATGTCGCCGCGCTTGAGCGTCCCGCGGCGGACCAGCACGGTTGCGACCGGGCCCTTGCCCTTGTCGAGCTTGGCTTCGATCACGGTCGCCTCGGCCTCGCGGTCGGGGTTGGCCTTGAGCTCCATGAATTCGGCCTGGAGCAGGATCTTCTCGATCAGCTCGTCGAGACCCTTGCCGGTCTTGGCCGAAACCTCGACGTCCTGCACCTCACCCGACATCGCCTCGACGACGATTTCGTGTTCGAGCAGACGCTCGCGCACCTTCTGCGGGTTGGCCTCGTGCTTGTCGCACTTGTTGATCGCCACGATCATGGGAACGCCCGCAGCCTTGGTGTGGTTGATGGCCTCGATCGTCTGCGGCATGATGCCGTCGTCGGCGGCCACCACCAGGATGACGATGTCGGTGACGTTGGCACCGCGCATGCGCATCTGGGTGAAGGCGGCGTGACCCGGCGTGTCGAGGAAGGTGATCTTCTCGCCGCCCTTGGTCTTGATCTGGTAGGCGCCCATGTGCTGGGTGATGCCACCGGCTTCGCCGCGCACCACGTCGGTGCCGCGCAGCGCATCGAGCAGCGAGGTCTTGCCGTGGTCGACGTGGCCCATGATGGTCACGACCGGCGCGCGTGGCTTCAGCGTCTCGGGTGCATCGACGTCGGCTTCGGCGTTGATGTCCACGTCGCTGGCCGAAACACGCTCGATGTTGTGGCCGAATTCCTCGACCAGCAGCTCGGCGGTGTCCTGGTCGATCGTCTGGTTGACGGTGACCATCATGCCCATGTTGAACAGCGCCTTCACCAGGTCGGCGCCCTTCTCGGCCATGCGGTTGGCAAGCTCCTGAACGGTGATCGCCTCGGGCACGACGACGTCGCGAACCTGCTTTTCGCGCGGCTGCGAACGGCCCGAGAACTGCGCACGGCGCTCCTTCTCGCGGGCGCGCTTGAGCGCGGCGAGCGAACGCGCGCGGGCGCCTTCATCGTCGTTCAGCGCGCGGTTCACGGTCAGCTTGCCCGACTGACGGCGATCGTTCTTGCGCTCGGCCCCGCGTGCGGGAGCGGCGCCCTTCTTGGCCGCATCGGGCTTCTTGCCAGCGGCGGCGGCGGTCGTCGCCTCGGGCTTGCGCGCGGCGGGTTCGGGACG
>NZ_JALHLF010000169.1 GCF_022832435.1 Novosphingobium organovorum
CAGACGGCGGAACCCTGGCTCAGGCGGCGGAACGCGCGGCGCCGTCCTGGCCGCGCAGCGCGCGTTCGATCTCGATCAGCCGCTGCTTGCGCCACAGCCCGCCCGCATAGCCGGTGAGCGAACCGTCGGCGCCGATCACGCGGTGGCACGGGATCATCAGCGCGATCTGGTTGGCCCCGTTGGCGCGGGCCACCGCGCGCACCGCGCTCGGCCGGCCGATCTGCCGCGCGAGGTCGCCATAGCTGCGCGTCTCGCCCGGCGGGATCGTGCGCAGCGCTTCCCACACCTGCCGGGTGAACGGCGTTCCGGCCATCGCCAGCGGAGTTTCGAACCGGCCCGAGCGCGCCGCGAAATAGTCGCCCAGTTCGTGGCTGGCCTGTTCGGTGGGGCCGAGCGGGCCGATCCCGATCCGCTCGTTGGCGCCCGCCTGAAGCTTTTTCAGCTCGGCGGGCAGGCCCTTGCGATCGACGAATTCGAGCAGGTGGAGGTGGTGCGCGCTGGCCACCGCGATCATGTCGCCCAAGGGCGTGGGGATCCAGTTGGCGCGCATCAGCCCGCTGTTGGCTTTCAGTTCACCCGGTGCGCAGCCGAGCAGCCGGGCAAAGGCGGCGCGAAAGGCGCTGGGCGATTCGAAGCGCGCCTCGAGCTGGGCCTCGATCACCGCGCCGCCCGAGGCCAGCGTGGTGAACCCTTCGCGCAGCCGCCGCTGGCGCGCCAGTTCGAGGAAGGTCATCCCGAAATGCCGCTTGAAGGCGCGCCGCACGGTCGAGGCGTCGAGCCCCATTGCGGTCACGTCCTCCTCGCTCCAGCGGTGCGCGGGCGCCCTGTCGAGCGCGGTGAGCAGGGTGTCGATCACCGGCTCGGCCTTGGCCGCCGCCTCGAGCGGGTGGCAGCGCTTGCAGGGACGAAAGCCCGCCTCGATGCATTCGCCGATGGTGGCGCGAAAGGTGCAGTTTTGCGCCAGCGGCTTGCGCGCCGGGCAGGTCAGGCGGCAGAACACCCCCGTCGTCGCCACGCAGACGAAGGCCTGCCCGTCGTAATCGGGATTGCGCGCGAGAAGCGCGGCGTAGAGCGTTTCGCTGTCGGGTAGATCGAAGAGCATGGCCTCCTTCTACCATCGCGAACGCGCGCGCGCCGCCTGATTTCGGGCGTCTATTTTTCGCGGCCGCCGATCGGGCTGATCGCCCCTCCCGCCTGCGTCCGCAGGCGGGAGGGGCGCAGGGGCAGTTACTTCGCCTCGGCGATCAGCTTGAGCGCTGCGGGGCTGGTCCAGTCGTTGGCGCCGGTGTAGCGCCACACTTCCTTGCCCTCACTGTCGAACAGCACCGAAACCGGCAGGTTGCCGCCGTACTGGAAGCCCATGTCGCCCTGCTCGTCGATCCAGGGCTGGATGTTGTCGAGCTTGCGGCGGCGCAGGATCTCGACGACCTTGCCCGCAACGTCGGCCGAATTCTCCGAAACCGGCAGGACGGTGATGCCCAGCTTGTCTTCCTGATCGGTCAGCGCGTTGAGCGTGGGCAGTTCCTTCACGCAGGGCGCGCACCAGGTCGCCCACAGGTTGACCAGCACCGGCTTGCCCTTGAGCGAGGTGAGGTCGAGGCTCTCGCCGGTCGGGTCGACGAGGCTGATCGTGGGCATGGGCTCGCCCTTGTGCGAACGGTCGACGCTGCCGGCTTCGGCGGGCGCGGGCGCGGCGATCGGTTCGCCGATCGCGGGCGTTGGTGAAGCCTGTGGTTGCGCCTTATCGGAGCTTTGCTTATCGCAGCCCGCGACCAGCAGGGCGCAGGACCCGGCAAGCGAATACAGGACGAGCGACTTGAGCGATTTGGACAACAGCACGGGCGGGGGCTCCAACCAGATGTGGGGCGGACGGTTTGCGGAAGGACCGTCGGCGATCATGCGCGAGATAAACGCCTCGATTCCCTTCGACAAGGCGCTGTGGCGTCAGGACGTCGCGGCGAGCAAGGCGCACGTCGCGATGCTGGGCGCGCAGGGTATCGTCACCGCAGCCGATGCCAGGACCATTTCCGAAGGGCTCGATGCGGTCGCGGCCGAGTACGAGGCGAACGGGGTGCCCGAGAACTGGGACCTCGAGGACATCCACATGACCACCGAGTCGCGCCTCGCCGAACTGATCGGCCCGGTCGCCGGGCGCCTGCACACCGCGCGCAGCCGCAACGATCAGGTGGCGACCGATTTCAAGCTGTGGGTGCGCGGCGCGATCGACGAGGTCGATGCCGGGCTCGACGCGCTGCAAAAGGCGCTGGTGACCCGCGCGGGCGAACACGCCGAGACCATCATGCCCGGCTTCACCCACCTCCAGACCGCGCAGCCGGTCACGCTGGGCCACCACCTCATGGCCTATTACGAGATGACCGCGCGCGACCGTTCGCGCCTCGCCGACAACCGCGCGCGGATGAACCGCTCGCCGCTCGGTTCGGCGGCGCTGGCGGGGACGGGCTTCCCGATCGACCGTGCGATGACCGCCTCGGCGCTCGGCTTCGATGCGCCCACCGACAACAGCCTCGACACCGTGTCGGACCGTGACTTCGCGCTCGATTACCTGATGGCCGCGACGCAGTGCGCGCTGCACCTCTCGCGTCTCGCCGAAGAGTTCATCATCTGGGCGAGCCAGCCCTTCGGCTTCGTTCGCCTGCCTGATTCGCTCTCGACCGGCAGCTCGATCATGCCGCAGAAGAAGAACCCCGACGCGGCCGAGCTGGTGCGCGGCCACGCGGGCCGCATCGCGGGCTGCCTGACCGGGCTGATGATGACCATGAAGGGCCTGCCGCTGGCCTATTCGAAGGACATGCAGGACGACAAGCCGCCGGTGTTCGAGGCGCACGGCCTGCTCGCGCTGTCGATCGCGGCGATGACCGGGATGGTCGCGGAGACCACCTTCCGCACTGACCGCATGCGCCAGGCCGCCGAAATGGGCTTTGCCACCGCGACCGATCTGGCCGACTGGCTGGTGCGCTGCGCCGACATTCCCTTCCGCGAGGCGCACCACATCACCGGCGCGGCGGTCAAGCTGGCCGAGACGCGCGGCATCGCGCTCGACCAATTGCCGCTTGAGGACCTCAAAGAGATCGACAGCCGTATCGATGCGCGTGTATTCACCGCGCTCTCGGTCGAGGCATCGGTGGCCGCGCGCACGTCGCACGGGGGCACCGCGCCCGATCAGGTGCGCGCGCGCGTGGCCCAGGCCCGCGCCGCGCTCGGCATGGCATGACCCCGGATCGCGCGCTGCGGCCGGATCGGGGGGATGGAGTTGGTACGATGCGCAAGGTGGTTGCCCTTCTGGCCCTGGTCGCGCTCGCAGGGTGCGGCCAGCAGGCCGAACTGGCGGTGAACACCGGCCAGTCGCTGCCGCCTGCACCGTATGGGCGGGCGCAGAAACCGGCGCCGAGCGAGCTGCTCGAGACGCCCACGCTCGCCATTCCCAAACGCAGTGTCGAACTGCGCACCCGCTCTGAAGAGCGCGAGGACGATCCGTTCGACCTGCCGCCTCCCGAATGATCCTTTTCCGACAGGAATACCATGAACCATTTTGAACTGATCGACGGCGAACTCCACGCCGAACAGGTCGCGCTGGGCGCCATCGCCCGCGAAGTCGGCACCCCGGTCTACGTCTATTCGCGCGCCACGTTCGAACGCCACGCGCGCGTCTTTCGCGAGGCCTTTGCCGCGCTGCCCAAGGTCCACATCGCCTTTGCGGTCAAGTCCAACCCCAACCTGGCCGTGCTGCGCCTGCTGGCCAAGCAAGGCTATGGTGCCGACGTGGTGTCCGAAGGCGAGATGAACCGCGCGCTCGCGGCCGGGATGCCGGCGGCGGACATCGTGTTCTCGGGCGTTGGCAAGACCCGCGACGAGCTGACCGCCGCGGTCAGGGCGGGGATCGGCCAGTTCAACCTCGAAAGCGAGGAAGAGGGCGAGGAACTCGCCGCGATCGCCGCTTCGCTCGGCAAGACCGCGACGTGTGCCTTGCGCGTCAATCCCGACGTCGACGCGCGCACCCACGCCAAGATCTCGACCGGCAAGGCGGAGAACAAGTTCGGCGTCGCCTATGACCGCGCGGCGGGGATCTACGCGCGGCTTTCGGCGCTGCCGGGCCTCGCCATGCGCGGGCTGGCGGTGCACATCGGCAGCCAGATCAGCGATCTGGAACCTTCGCGCCAGGCCTTTCTCAAGATGGGCGCGCTGATGAACGCGCTGCGCGTCGAGGGCTATGCGGTGACCCACATGGACCTGGGCGGTGGCCTTGGCGTTCCCTACAAGCCGGGCGAACAGCTGCCCACGCCGGCCGAGTACGGCGCGATGGTGGCCGAAGTCACGCAAGGCTGGAACGCGACGATCATGTTCGAGCCGGGCCGGGTCATCTCGGGCAACGCGGGCGTGCTGGTGACTGAGGTAATTCGCGTCAAGCAGGGCACGAGCGCGCCCTGGGTGGTGGTCGATGCGGCGATGAATGACCTTGCGCGTCCGGCGATGTACGACGCCTGGCACGATTTCGCGGCGGTCAGGCCGACCGGCGAGACGATGGTCGCGAACGTCGTCGGTCCGATCTGCGAAAGTTCGGATACTTTTGCCAAGAACCGCGAGATCGACGTGGTCAAGGCGGGCGATCTGGCCGTGTTCGGCACCGCGGGCGCTTATGGCGCGACGATGGCCAACACCTACAACTCGCGCGCGCTGGTGCCCGAGGTCATGGTCGATGGGGACAAGTGGGCGCTGGTTGCCAACCGCATCGAGCCCGCGACGATCCTCGCCGCCGAGCAAGTGCCCGACTGGCTGGTCTGAAGGGTTTACGGGGCTGGTCACGGGCGATTGAGCGCGTGGCCAAGCCTTGGTAGGCTGCGCGGATGATCGAAAGTCTTCCGCTTTTCCACGCGGTTTCGGGCCGCTGCGTGATCGTCCTGGGCGATGGCGAGGCGGCGCTTGCCAAGCGTCGGCTGGTCGAGCGTGCCGGGGCCGAGGTCTGCACCGATCTTGACCAAGGCGCGGCGCGCGGCGCGCGGCTGGCCTTCGTCGCGCATGACGATGCAGCCCGCGCCGAGGCCGATGCCGCGCGCGCGCGCGCGGCGGGAATGCTGGTCAACGTGACCGATCGCCCGGCGCTATGCGATTTCACCGTGCCCTCGATCCTCGATCGCTCGCCGGTGCTCGTCGCGTTCGGGACGGGCGGGGCCTCGGCGGGGCTCGCCAAGCATCTGCGGTTGCGCTTCGAAACCTTGCTGCCCCAGACCCTGGGCGCGCTGGCGCGCGCGCTCGCCGATCTACGCCCGCGCC
>NZ_JALHLF010000017.1 GCF_022832435.1 Novosphingobium organovorum
CAGCCGCGCCACACACTCGCGGCCACGCTCGCTTCGCGCCTGCCCGTGCCGGCAGGCATGCACCTCAACACGATCGAGAGCGATGCGGGAATGGCGCTCGTCTGGGCGACCCAGCCGCCGCACCAGGACGTGCCGGCCACGACCATCACGCCCGCCACCACGCTCTATCTGGTGGAACCACTCAAACCGACACAGTAGGCCGACCTGCCATCGCCCGACTCCCGAACACGCTGAGGACCGCGCCGCTTCCAGGCGCGGCAGAGCCCATCAGCACTGCGGCTGCGTTTGCCGAAACCTGCTCTCGATCCAGAACGTCGGCTAAACACAAGACCAGTCATGCTTAACTCAACCAGCGACAGGTCCGATCCTGTGATACTGCCGACCGAAATAGATCAGACCTTCCCCCTGTTCCCGCATATGCACCTCCTCGACGTGACCAATGAAGACCCCGTGGGACCCCACCTCCTGGATATGGTGGAGACTACAGGATAACGAGACGAGCGCATCGCTCAACAACGGCGTGCCGTTGTCGAACGCGCGCCATTCCCCCTTTGCAAAACGTTCCTGTGACCCTAGCCCTGGCGTTGCGAAGGTCCCCGACAAGTCTTCTTGATCGCCCCCCAGAACGTTGATGGCGAGAACTTTGTTTTCGATGATCGCCGTGTTCAGCCGGGAATTGCGATTGATGCAGACCAGTACCGAACCAGGGTCATCCGAGACGCTGCAGACCGCCGATGCCGTGCTTCCAAAGCGCCCTGCCGGGCCATCCGTGGTTACAATCGTCACAGCAGCACCGAGTTGGGCCATAGCCGCGCGAAAAAGAAGCTTATCCATGCCGTTCTGCTTTCCCGTTGATCTGCTTTTTAAAATGACTGGCCCACAGCATTTCTCTGCGGACCGCCTGCCAGCAGGCTCCCCTTCGCGCTCTATGGCGCGTGTTAAGAGGAATGCCTTACCGCAGTTAAATTACAGAGCCCCGATCATTTAGGAAATTCATTATCATGAACTAGGCCATCAAGCATACTAATGCGAAGAGCCTTGAAGCCAGTGATATTGTGCTGCGTTCGGCGGGAGAGGCCATCAAGCAATATGGGCAAGCTCCCCCCTTTCCTCCTGCATCTGCCTTGGTCAGGCTCCCAAGCCATGGCTACGCGCCACCTGCCCCGCCTCGGCGAACCCACGCATGACGATGTCAATGTCATTGGCCCCTACGACAAAGGCGTAGCCTTGTTCCAATCGCCTTGCCGCGGCCTGGGCGTTTCCGGTAAAGATCCCACACGGCTTTCCGATGGACCGGCATGCATCCAGGATTGCCGTGCAAGCATCCTCGTGCGCCGTGCCCTCGCCTGGGCCGCAGTCGAGCGACAGAGCCAGATCGCCCGTACCGATGAACACGAAATCCACGCCTTCAACCGCCGCGATCTGGGCCGCGTTTTCGATACCGGCACCCGTTTCGATCATGACCCCGATCAGCGGGGCCATGCTGCGCTTAAGATAGCGGTCAAAGCCTTCACTTAGGGGGCGTACGCCGCCGCCCGACCGATTTCCGACAGGTGGAAACGTCGCGGCAGCGACACCCGCGCGCGCTTGTTCTGCGGATTCGACGAGCGGCACCAAGACACCAGCGGCCCCCGTGTCGAGCGCCTCGCCGATAGCCTGTGGCGTATTGGCAGCGACGCGCACAATAGAGCGCTCCGTCCCGATGGCGCCGACTGCCAAATGAGCCCCCATGCGATCCCACAGGCCATGTTGCAGATCGAGCACCCCGGCATCGAACAGTGCACTATGCCCTCCCTCGACGAGGGGGATCGAACCCATAGTAAACCAGGAGACGACAAGCCCTCCGGCGGTCAGTTTCGCGCGTATGTCCGTTCCGGTTTCGGGCACCGCCAGGTCGACCTCACTCATGGTAACAAATCCTTTTAATGACGGGGAGAGACTGGGAAGCTAGCGGTTCGATTCGGACATTTGACACCCTATCGGATAGGGCGCGCTCAAATGTCCGAATCGCTTCGAACCACTAGCATTTATTTGATTCTAGTGGATTTTACGATTTTGGCATTTGCAGACCCATCCCAGCCGCCAGGGGATGCAAATGGCAAAATCAATCCACTAGCTTCGCAAGGAAAGGTCTGCGCCTTGCGGCAGGCGAGCCGTTTCGAGCACCGCGAAATAGCGCAGCCGTGCGGTGTCCAGAAAGCGCCCCATGGTATCGAAGACCGCCAGGGAATCGCGCCGCCGGAAAGCATCGAGTTGCTCCCCCAGAAGCTTGAGCACCACCTGCTGCGTGCTCGTATCGTGCAAGGTCGTGCGGCGTACGATCTGCACATGATCAGCAAAGCGCGTAATCGTGGTCGCCATTTTGCGGTTGGGCACCGCTCGAAGCCAGACCTTGCGAAAGTCGCTGTTGGCGCGCATCAATTCGCGTCCGCTGCCACTCTCGACCGCCTCGCACGTCAGGCGATAGCCCGCTTCCAGATCAGCAATATCGGTCATCGTCAGGTGATAGGCCGCACTGGCTGCCGCACGCGGTTCGAGCAGACTGCGCAGTTCGAAGATATCCGCGACATCCTGATCGCTGAAATGCGGGAGGACGAACCCCCGCGTCGATCCGACCAGATAGCCCTCATGGACAAGCCGCAACAAGGCCTCGCGCACAGGCATGCGTGAAACGCCCTGCTCCGCCGCAATTGCCGTATCGACCAAGCGATCGTCGGCCGAAATTTCCCCCTGCTGCAACCGGCGCAGAATTTCGAGGTAGACCGCAGACCCTTCCGGGCCCTCGTCGCGTCGATCACCCATGCCTTACGATCCTTCTCTGGAGGGAGGTGAACAAACAGAATACTGATTTGCGATAAATCGTCCATACAGAATACAAATTTTCGCCATAAATCGGCGGAAAACTTTCAAAACGTCTCATCATTGCGCAATTTTCCTTGACCACGGTCAAATTTCGTATTCAGTTTAGCCCTGAAGCAAACTGCGAGATTCGGCACATCATTACCCGCCTGCGGTCGTCCACAACCAGAACAGAGCCGGGTTTTCGCAGCCACATCAAACAGATCAGGGCCGTCTGCGGCACCAGCACAAGGGAATTGCCACTGTGACCAGCGCCACCCAGACGAACGAAGGCATCGCGCTCTTCTCGCAGAGCGCCAATCCCGTGTCGGATCAAGCGCTCTTCAACAAGGTCGCACGCAGGCTCATTCCGTTTCTTTTCATCAGCTACCTGATCGCGCAAGTGGACAAGATGAACGTCGGCTTTGCGAAGCTGACGATGCTCAACGACCTGGGTTTCAGCGATATCGTCTATGGCCTTGGGGCGGGCATGTTCTTCATCGGCTACGTCCTTTTCGAAGTGCCGAGCAATATCGCCTTGCGCCGGTTCGGCGCACCACGCTGGCTTGGCCGCATCATGATCTCCTGGGGGTTGCTCTCGGTAGCGATGCTGTTCGTACACTCCCCGACCAGCTTCTACAGCTTGCGTTTTCTGATCGGCATTGCCGAAGCTGGCTTCTTCCCTGGAGTCATCTACTACCTGACCTTGTGGTTCCCGGCTGAGCGGCGCACACGCATGACGGCCATGTTCATGAGCGCGATCGCACTGGCGGGCGTCGTCGTCGGCCCGGTCTCAGGCCTCATTCTGGAAACGCTGAACGGCTTTGCCGGCCTTCGCGGCTGGCAATGGCTGTTCATCATTGAGGGCACTCCTGCGATCGTCCTGGGCGTCATCGCCATCGCCCATCTGGACAACGGGCCGGATGAGGCCCGCTGGCTGACCACCCGGGAACGCGAACGCATCAAGACACTCGTCGCCAGCGAGGCCAGCACGCGTGGACACGCCCCTCTGAAATCGGTGCTCTTGAACGGCCGTGTCCTGCTGCTCAGCCTGGTTTACGGCTGCTACGGAACATCCTTCTTCGGGTTCGTGTTCTGGTTGCCGACGATCATCGAGAATGCCGGTGTCCAGCGCCCACTGCTAATCGGCATTCTGAGCACCATCCCGTGGATCGCCGGTGCGGTCACGATGCTGGGCCTGGCTACGTTCGTGAAGCGGCGCGAACAGACCACGCCGCTGCTCATTGCGCTCGCCCTGCTCGCCGCGTTGGGCTGGGCGGCAAGCCCGTCGGCGCTTTCCAGCCTCCCCATGGCCATGCTGTTCTGCTCGCTGGCCATGGCCGGAACGATGGGATCGCTGCCCCTTTTCTGGAACCTGCCCACCGCCATGTTCTCCGGGATGGCCGCAGCGGCGGCGATCGCCCTGATCTCTGCCCTTGGCAACATTCCTGGCTTCCTCTCCCCCTACATGGTGGGCTGGGTGAAGACCGCCACCGGCTCGTTTGCCCTGCCGATGTACATATTCGCTTCCGGCATGCTGCTGGTTGCCATCATCCTTTTCATTCTCCAAAGGCCCACATCCGATGACTGACAGCCCTCTTGCTGCGACACCGCCCGCCCGCACGAACCCGCACACCATTGAACGCCTCGTCGCGCAGCTCGGTCCAGACGTCATCCTGACCGGTTCAGCCATCGCAGACCGCCGGTTCGCCGACTGGAGCCAGGTGCCCAGTGGCACGGTGCCTGCCCTTGCTCGCCCACGCACGACGCAGGAACTGTCCCAGATCATGGCGATCTGCCACGAAGCTGGCCAACCCGTCGCCATTCAAGGTGGTTTGACCGGCCTGGCCGGTGCCGCCAGCGCCCAGGATGGCGAAATTGCCATCACCCTGGAGCGCATGCGCGAAATCGAGGAAATCGACGCCGTTTCGGCGACCATGACCGTTCAGGCCGGCTGCGTTCTGCAATCCATCCAGGAAGCGGCCGCAGAGGCAGGCTACTACTTTCCCCTTGACCTTGGCGCACGCGGCAGTGCTGCGATCGGAGGGGTCCTGGCCACCAATGCCGGTGGCAATCGCGTCATCAAGTACGGCATGGCGCGCGATCAGGTGCTGGGCATCGAGGCTGTTCTCGCAGACGGTCGGATCATCACTGGCCTGCACAAGATGATCAAGAACAATTCGGGTTATGACCTCAAGAACCTGCTGATCGGGAGCGAAGGTACGCTGGGCATCATCACCCGCGTGGTCCTGCGCATGATCCCCCGTCCCAAGGCCATTTCGACGGCCTGGTGCGGACTTGGCGACTTCACGGCCGTCACGACGCTTCTGCGCCGGGCTCAGGCGGAACTGCCCGGCGGCGTTTCCGCCTTCGAAGTGATGTGGCCCAGTTATCATGATTTCGTCATCGGCCATTTCGATCAATTGCGCCGCCCCCTGCAAGAGGACCATGCCTTCTACGTTCTGTTGGAAAGCGAAGGCAGCAATGCGGACATCCAAAGCGAGCAGTTCGAAGCCTTTCTGGGCCAGATGTTCGAGGACGGCATTCTCGAGGATGCCGCCATTGCCCAGTCCGAACGCGATGCGCTCGATTTCTGGGACGTGCGCGATGCACCGGCGGAATTCCCGATCCTGATGCCGCGCCTGATCGCCTTCGATATCAGCTTTGCGGTTCGCGACCTCGCCACGGCAGCCGATACGATCACCAAGGGCATTGATAAGCGCTTTCCCGGCGCCCTCGCGCTTGTCTACGGGCACCTAGGTGACGGCAACATTCACCTGATCGCCAACATCCCCGACGGCGACGATGCCGCGATCAAGGCCGTTGAGGACTTCGTCTATTCGGTGGTGAGCGACCTCAACGGTTCGGTTTCGGCCGAACACGGGATCGGCCTGAAGAAGCGCAATGTCCTGGGGAAATCGCGCTCAGTCAACGAGATCGCCACGATGAAGGCCATCAAGAACGCTCTGGACCCACGCAATATTCTAAGTCCTGGGCGTATCTTCGCCTGAGGCGAACACGCGCTCAAACCCTCTTGCCGCAGGAGGCAATTCGTCCGCGATCGGTCCAGAGGACACAAGTCCCTGGATCCGGTCGCGGATTTTCTTTGCACAACCGCCACGCCCCGACGATGT
The DNA here is from genome assembly GCF_022832435.1 of Novosphingobium organovorum. Classification (GTDB taxonomy): domain Bacteria; phylum Pseudomonadota; class Alphaproteobacteria; order Sphingomonadales; family Sphingomonadaceae; genus Novosphingobium; species Novosphingobium organovorum. Next base: position 5,973 of record NZ_JALHLF010000017.1, read on the forward strand.
TGATGTAGGAGCGAGCCCTGCGCCAGAGCATGTACGCGCTAGTGGTTCGATTCTGACATTTGGTACCCTATCGGATAGGGCGTGCTCAAATGTCAGAATCTCTTCGAACCACTAGCATTCATTTGATTCTAGTGGATTTTACGATTTTGACATTTGCAGACCCATCCCAGCCGCCAGGGGATGCAAATGTCAAAATCAATCCACTAGCCCCCCTGCCTCTTTCCGGATGTCTGGGAACAAGCCTGGTTGGCACGCGCCACCGATGATCTGGAATGGCCGTACAGCTCTGGGCCGCCTTGCAGGCACAGAAAAACGGGCCGAACGACGGAGGGAGGATGCTTCCCGTCGTTCGACCCGCCTTCCATCCATCGCATTATGGTCGGACGAGCGAACACGCTTTCAAACCCGAAGCCGCGCCGAGTTCGCGCAACAATAACCCGGCTGAACCACAGGAACTAGGCGAGTGCCCCCGACCAGGTGCGATGAGAAAAACGTCGTAGAGGGTGCGGCCCCTAGTGGTTCGATTCTGACATTTGATACCCTATCGGATAGGGCGCGCTCAAATGTCAGAATCGCTTCGAACCACTAGCATTCATTTGATTATATTAGATTTTCCAGTCATGTGGAATCACCTGACGGTTCAGAAAATGCGTTAAAACAAAAGGCTGGAGCGCTCGATCTGACGCAATCCGATCGAAAACCGCTCTCGTGCATCGAAAGGCCGCTCGTCGAAAGAACAAGCCGGGCGACCCGGGATGCATCAGCCGGCTGCGGCAATGGCCTTGTCCAGTGCGTTGCATGTTTCGTCTGACAACGCCAGATCGCGCAGATTGCGGACTTCAGCCGCTGTCTGGCGACGGGACGTGTGCAGCGCGATAATCGCGGAATAATTGCGCAGACCCCGTTCGAACGTGTCACCGTAACCCTTGATGAGGCGCTGGCAGCGGACCAGCTCAAGAGCCAAGGCACGATCCCCGTTGCCAACAGCCTCGTGCACGAGAGACAGCCAGCCCTCGATCCGCTCCTGCTCTTCGAGGTAGCGCAACGAACGCGGGCGCAACGCCTGCATCCGAGCCACCATGCGCAGCATGAGAAACCAGCGCAGGCTGGTGGTTTCAACGTGGCGACCGGTGTTGAAGAAGCGCGCAAAGAACGCCTTGGCGACCCCGCTTCGAAGCAGCTTGCGGGCAAGCCCTGCAGGCAGCATCTCGCAGATTTCCTGCATCCTCGGGTGCATGAATTCGGTCACCGAAAGGACCTGATCGTCTTGCGCCTTGACCTCGTCGCGGACGCGTTCGACGCGCGCCGCACGGGTCTTGAGATCGGCAACACGAACCGTATCCTCATAGCTCATCCACAAGGCCACGTGGCGCGCGGCCTCCGCAGTCAGATCGAAAGGCTGCGCATCCATGCGCGCCAGCGAGACGAGACGATCGATATAGAGAGCAGCATAGTCTCCACTCTGGTAATCCATCAGCCGCGCGACGCCATGCAGGGCATTTTCCTGCGCGGCCGCTGGCAGCTCCGCCCGGACCCGCGCCTCCAGTTCCCGTCCCTTTTCCGTGGTCGCGACCGGCACCGCGTGCGCAATCTCGACCGGCTTGGCGACCGGCTTTTGTGCGGCATCGAACCCTTCGGCGAAACCGCGAAAGTTGCTCGTGACGGCAATACCGCTCTTTTCTATAACCGAGCGGAACGTTTCGGTCGGGAACGGCAGCGCACCGCTCCCCGCCAGCGCGCCGAACATGATCGAACTGATGACACTGCCCGACCGATCTGTGGCCGCTTCCATGTCAAAGCCGATGAACCTGCGCGAACGCTCATGCGCGGCGGCGATGATCTTGTCGCCGTTGCCGCGGCCGTCGCCCATCGCCATCTTTTCGCCAATGGCGTAAATGCGATGGGTCGAGCCGATAAGCGTCGTGCGCTCAGCGGTCGAGAAGCCGCGCAGCAACGCGCGCCCGGTTTCCATGAGTTCGGATGCCAGTACGATGTCCACATCGCCCGGCATCGGCATTTGCGCCATCACCGGAAGGCGACCCGAGGCATCGGGTCGGGCCAGTTCGACATAGTACACGGTCGACCCGGTACGCTGGGCAACGCCCGCGATCGACGTTCCTTGCGCCAGCCAGCCTTCCTGGCGACCGACTTCCTGAATCCAGTCGGCGAGGACACCACCACCCTGCCCGCCAAGTGCGAGGATGGCGATCGTGATGCGATTTCTGTTTTCGGACATGACCACTGTTCTCCGCAGAAGGCTCAGAATGCACGCGCCAGACGGCGCTGTTCGCCGGCGGCTTGAAAGCGAGCGATGACCGCTTTGCTGAGCTTGGCCTTGAAGCGCTCAAGACGCGTCGGGTTGGCGACGATCGTGGCCCGAAAGAAGCTGGGGCACAGCACGGCGGCATGACTGACTTCGCCGCACACGCCGCAGCCCACGCACGAATTTTCGACATGCGCGACAGGGTCCTGGCGCAATGGGTCGGGGTTGGACTTGATCGTCAGCGAAGGGCACCCAGACAACCGAACGCAGCTGTGATCACCCGTGCAGGTATCGGCGTCAACACCGAACCGTTCGCGCACCACACGCTTGCCCGCCTTGAGCATCGCGGCTTTCTGCTTCTTCTCTCGGCGCTGCCGGTTGAGCATGCATTCGGACTGCGCGACGATCACCTTGGGCCCCTTTTCCCTGGTCGTCATGGCTTCGCGGATGGTGTCGCGCATGAGCGGGATGTTGTAGGTTCGCGAAATTTCGCGCACCCACTTGCCGCCAACGCCCTGAACCGCCTTCGAGATCGGATTTCGCGTCACCCGCCGCTTGTTGTCAGCGCGCGAGGAGAGGATGTCCTGTCCGCCGGTGGCCGCCGAATAGCCGTTGTCGATGATGACAGTCAGCGTGTCATCCTTGTTGAAGACGGCGTTGCCAATCCCCGAAGTCAGACCGTTGTGCCAGAAGCCGCCGTCGCCCATGACGGCGATGGCGCGCTTGCCCTCCTCGGCCTTGGGTTTGAACGCCGAGGCACCAGCCGCGCCAAGGCCATAACCCATCGTCGTATTGCCAAGATTGAACGGGGGCAGGATCGAAAACAGATGACAGCCGATGTCGGCCGAAACGTGCGTGGGGCCCAGTTCGCGTTCCACCAGTTTCATGGCGGTGAAGACCGGACGTTCGGGACAGCCGGTGCACAGACCCGCCGGGCGCGCCGGGATTTCACCAGCGACATCCTTTTCCAGCGGGACGATCGGCACGACCTCGCGTCCCAGGTGCGGGGCAAACTGCCCCAGGAACTTGGCAAGGCCTTCGCGAAGCACTTGCGCGGTGTAATCGCCCGTACGCGGCAGGATGTCCTTGCCCACGATGCGCGTGGCGAGACCCGCGCGCTGGATCAAGGTGTTAAGCTCGTGCTCGATGAACTCGGGCTGGCCCTCTTCCACAATCAGGACAGCCTTCTTGTCCTTGCAGAATTCGGACACTTCCTCGGGCACCAGCGGGTAGGTGACGTTGAGGCAATAGACCGGCAGATCGCACGCCCCATAAGCATCGGCCAGGCCCGCCGCTTCCAGTGCGCGGTTGAGGTTGTTGTACATGCCGCCCTGAACGATCACGCCAATGCCGCTCTCGACCTGCTTGGGGCCGAACCATTCGTTCAGCTTGTGGTCGCGGACATAGGCGACACCGGCGGGCCAGCGCTTCTCGATCTTCTCGATTTCATGCTTGAAGTTGGCGGGGGGCAGGACGATTCGGTCTGTCTCGCGCTGCGGAGCGGCGGCCGCTTCCCCCACGGTCAGCGCCGGACGCACGTTGTCCTTCGCGACGAACGAGCCCGACATATGGCAGGAACGGATGCGCAATTGAAGCATGACCGGCGTGTTCGAAGCCTCGGACAGGCGGAACGACTGTTCGACGGCCTCGACGATCGAGGGCAGGTTGGGGCGTGGATCGACCAGCCACATTTGCGACTTCATGGCGAACGCGTGGGTACGCTCCTGCATGATCGAGGAACCCTCGCCATAGTCCTCACCCACGATGATGAGAGCACCACCGGTCACGCCGCCCGAAGCCACGTTGGACAACGCGTCCGAGGCCACGTTGGTACCCACCACGGATTTCCACGCCACCGCACCGCGCAAAGGATAGTTGACCGATGCGGCCAGCATCGCCGCAGCGGTCGCCTCCGAGGCGCTGGCTTCGAAATGGACGCCCAACTCCTCAAGCATTTCGCTGGCATCCGCAAAGACGTCCATCAGATGGCTGATCGGCGAGCCTTGATAGCCGCCGACGTAGGCGACGCCCGACTGGAGCAGGGCCTTGGTGACGGCCAGAATGCCCTCGCCGGTGAAGACCTCGCCCTCCCCGGCCGTCAGCTTCTTGACCTCGTGTGCGAAAGAACGTTCAGCCATTGGGAATCACCCGGCCACGAGCGCAAGGGCACGCAGCGGACTGCCCGAACCGTCACGGATCTTGAGCGGCGGCGCGATGACGATGGCCCCGGTCGCGGGCAACTGATCCAGGTTCTGCAAACACTGAAGGCCGTATTTGCCCGCGCCGTGAAGCAGGTGGTGCGCCGGGTACATCGGTTCGAGCAGATGCGCCTGGCCGGCATCGGTACCAATGGTCTCGACCCCGAAGCCCAGCACATCGCGCTCTTCGATCAGATAGCGGATCGCGCAGGCATCCGGCCCCGGCGTATGGGCGCCGTCCTCCTGGCGGTTGGTGTACGCCTCTGCATCACGCTTCGACCAGTCGGTGCGGAACAGCACCCAGGACCCGGCCGGGATCGCACCATGCTCCGCTTCCCACGCCACAACGTGCTCCGCCTTGAGCAGAAAATCGGGATTTTCGGCCGCTTGGGCGGAAAAATCGAGAACCACGGCCGGCGCGACGAGGTTTTGCGCAGGCACCTTGTCGACCGTGTTGTCGGGCAGGTCCTTACCGCTCACCCAATGGATCGGCGCATCGAAGTGCGTCCCCGAGTGCTCGCCCACCGTGAAATTGTACCAGTGCCAGGCCACACCGCGTTCGTCATAGCGCGATATTTCCTCGCGGGAGAACGCGGCGGTCTGACCGAAGGGTTCGGGCAGGACCAGCAACGGCGTGTCTTCCGAGAGTTCCTGGGTGATGTCGACCACCCGGACGGAACCGGAAACGAGCTGCCGGGCAAGGCTTGCGAGAGTGTCTGCGCTGGTCATGGTGTCTCCTTTTGGATGGACATTTGCTCCAGAGCCTATTCAAAAAAGTTGCATATGCAACTAAAATCTTGATTGCGTGGAATTTGCGCCTAATAGCGGTTGCATGACCGAGGATTTGCGCCCGCTTGGGAACCCCAGCTCCGAAAATTTTCGCCTCGATGCTTACCCGTTCTACCTGCTCAACCGGGCGGCGAGCCGGTACAATGTTGTGATCGAGTCGGAATTGCGGCGGATAGGAATCGACATCCCCGCCTGGCGCGTCCTCATGATCCTTGGAGAAGCGCAGCCCCTCTCCATTGGACAGGTCGCGAAATCAGCGGTCATCAACATGTCGACGATGATGCGAATCATCGAGCGCATGACCAAGGCCGGACTGATCGAAACCAACCCCAGCGAAGCGGATGGCCGGGTCAAGGAAGTGCTGCTGACCGATCATGGCAAGGCGAAGCTGGCCGACGCCCGGATCGTAACCGCCCCGCTCTACGACAAGATCATCAAGGGCTTCAGCGCCGCGGAATTTTCAACGATGCTCCAGATTCTCGAGCGTCTACACGACAACCTCGAATAGGGTACAGCGCGCCGCGACCAATGAATTTGGCAGCGGGCAGGATAACAGTTGTAAATGCAATTATTATGCTTTAGGCCTAAAGCAATACGAGGAGCTGTTTATGCGTATTGCCTGCCTTGGCGGCGGACCCGCCGGAATCTATTTCGCAATCTCGATGAAGCTGCGTAATCCCGAACATGACGTCCACGTGTTTGAACGCAACCGCTCCGGCGACACGTTCGGGTGGGGGGTCGTGTTCTCGGATCAGACCCTCGTCAATCTCGAGGCCAACGACCCTGTCAGCACCAAGACGATCGTCGATCGCTTCGTTCACTGGGATGACATCGAGGTCGTCCGCGGCGAGGCCTCGATCGTCTCGACCGGTCATGGCTTCATCGGCATTGGCCGCAAGGAATTGCTGCAGATCCTTCAGGCGCGCGCAGCCGAACTTGGCGTCGTGATGCATTTCGAAAGCGAATTCGACGCCGACCTCACCCGCTTTGCCGATTTCGACATGATCGTGGCTGCCGACGGTATCAACAGCCAGATCCGCACCGCGAACCTCGACAAGTTCGACGTCGACATCCAGGTCAAGCGCAACAAGTTCAGTTGGCTGGGCACCACCAAGATGTTCGACGCCTTCGCCTTCATCTTCGAGAAGACCGAGGCTGGCTGGATCTGGGCGCACGCCTATCGCTTCGACGAAACACACTCCACGTTCATCGTCGAATGTTCACCCGAGACCTGGGAAGGCCTGGGCTTCGATACGATGGAACAGAGCGATTCCATCGCGCTGTGCGAAAAGATCTTCGCGCGTCACCTCGATGGCCACCACCTCATCTCCAACGCCACACACCTGCGCGGATCGGCCGCCTGGATCAACTTCCGGCGCATTTTGTGCCGTCAGTGGTCTTTCGACAATGTCGTGCTGCTCGGCGATGCGGCCCACACCGCGCACTTCTCGATCGGTTCGGGGACCAAGCTCGCGCTTGAGGATGCCATCAAGCTGGCCGAAGTGCTCGATCGCTCGGGCGCGGCGGACCGTGAGGCGCTCGCTGCAGCCCTCGCGGAATACCAGGCCGAACGCCATACCGAGGTTCTCAAGATCCAGAACAGCGCCCGCAACTCGACCGAATGGTTCGAAACCCTCGACCGCTATCTGGACTTCGATCTCCCTCAGTTCGCCTACTCCCTGATGACTCGCAGCCAGCGCGTCAGCCACGAAAACCTGCGCCTGCGCGACCGCGGCTGGCTGGAAAGCCTCGAACGATGGTTCTGGGAAGGCAACAAGAACCGCGACAAGCCGGTCCAGCCAATGTTTACGCCCTATCAGCTGCGCGAGATGAAACTGGCCAACCGCGTCGTGATACCGGCCATGCTCACCTATCAAGCCGAGGACGATGGGTACGCGACTGAGTTCCACTCCGTCCACTATGGTGCACGCGCCCTGGGCGGGGCGGGACTGGTGATCACCGAGATGCTCGCCGTGAGCGCCGATGGCCGCAGCACGATCGGCTGCCCCGGCTTGTGGCACCTGGGTCAGGCGGACCGCTGGGCGGCGTTCAACGAATTTGCGCACGCCCATTCGCAAGCCCGGACCTGCGCTCAGATCGGCCATGCCGGCGCGCGTGGCGGCTGCCAAACGCCCGACGAGCGCACGCCCTATGACACACCTCTGGCCGAGCCCTGGCCGCTGGTTTCCGCAAGCGCCAAACCGTGGCGCGCCGGTGGCCTCGTTCCAGCCGAACTCGATGCGGCCGGCATGGACCTGATCGTCGAGCAATTCGTCGAAACGACCCGGCTTGCCGACAAGGCTGGCTTCGACATGATCGAAATTCAAGCTGGTCACGGCAATCTTCTGTCGAGCTTCATCACTCGCGCCATGAACGCTCGAACGGACGCATTCGGCGGAAGCCTTGAAAACCGGATGCGTTTCCCGCTGCGCGTCATCGACGCCGTGCGCTCTGCGTTGGCGCCGCAAAAGCCGCTTGCCGTGCGCATCTCCGCGACGGACTGGCTGGGTGACGATGGCATGACCCCTGACGAGGCCGTCCAGATCGCGGCCCTGCTGCGCGAACACGGTGTCGACATCGTCGATGTGTCTGCCGGAGAGACCGCCCCCGACCGGGCCCGTCCGGTTTACGGCCGGATGTTCCAGACACCGTTCGCAGACCAGTTGCGCAACGAAGCCAAGATTCCGACGATTGCGGTTGGCAACGTCACCGACCCCGACCAGGTCAATTCGATCCTTACCGCGGGACGCGCGGATCTGGTGGCACTGGGAAGGCCGCATCTGTTTGACCCGATCTGGACGCAGCGCGCGGCCGTACACGCAGGGCTCGACACAGGAGACGTTCCGTTCGCCTATCGCCTGGGGCAACAGCAGGCGCTGCGGGCCAACCGACCGGCATCCGAACTCGGTCACGCTTGACATGCGAGACTCCGCCGAATTTATTTCGGGCATATACTTTCTCGAGGAACGAGCTAAGGACGGGCCCGAAAGGTGGAGTTTCGCCGAAATGACAAAAAAATCATCGCGCTCACGCCCAGGAGCATTGGACCTGCGTGTTTGGGTCCGGCTTCTGGGCTGCGCCAAGGTCATCGAGAAACGGTTGCGTCGCAACTTCGAGGACCAATTTCAGACAACGCTGCCACGCTTCGACGTGATGGCAAGCCTTGCCCGTGAGCCAGAAGGAATGCGCATGGGTGCCTTATCCCGCGCTCTGCTTGTCTCCAACGGCAACGTCACCTCGATCGTACGGCAGTTGCAGGACCAGGGGCTCGTTGTGTCAAAGCCCGATCCGGAAGATGCACGCTCGGCAATCGTCTCGATGACGGAAGCTGGCAACGCTCGCTTTCAGGAACTGGCAACGGCCCATCACGGCTGGGTACGCGAAGCTCTCAAGGGCTTCCCCCCCGAACAGCAACGCCAGCTTCTCGATCTGCTCATCCAGCTCAAATCGACTCTCAGCTAGGGAAAACCCTAAGATGCCTTTCACGACGACCACCACGGTCCGCTTCGCGGATGTCGATCCTGCGGGGATCGTCTTCTATCCGCGCTATTTCGAGATGCTCAATGGCGCCGTGGAAGATTGGTTTGCGAAGGATCTCGGGCTCAATTTTGCGACGATGCACCTCAAGAACCGCATCGGTGTCCCGACGGTCAAATTGGAAACCGAGTTCCTGTCACCGAGCGAATTGGGCGATACGCTCGAAATTCACATACTGCCCCGTTCGCTGGGGCGTACCAGCTGCGCGTTCGACGCCTTGTTCACCGGGGCCGGACGCGACCGCCTGAAGGCATCGGTCGTGCTGGTGTGCATGGACCTTGATACCCAGCGGCCAGTCCAATGGCCTGCAGCCGTGCGCGAAGCCATCGCGGAGACACTCGTCTAGTGGATTGATTTTGACATTTGAGCGCGCCCTATCCGATAGGGTATCAAATGTCAGAATCGAACCACTAGCAGTGATCGCCGCCAGCCGGCTCACTTGCACCGTGTTTCCGATTTCGGCCCGCCCGTCTTGCGACGGGTGGGCCGGTTTCGTTGGCGCAACCGGTCGGAGCCCGTACCGCCCGTCACGGCAAAAAAGGGGGGAAGCCGGTGCGGCTCCCCCCCCCTCAGATCATCCGGAACGCGTGCGTTCAGGCCTTGACGATCGGGTGCGTCAACGTGCCGATGCCTTCCACCGTCGCAACGATGGTATCGCCGGGCCAGAGCCATTCCTGCGGATCCATGCCCGCGCCCACGCCGGCCGGAGTGCCGGTCGCGATGATGTCGCCAGGCTGCAGCGTAATGCCCTGGCTGATGTCGGACACCAGTTCGTCCACCTTGAAGAGCATGAAGGCGGTGTTGCTCGACTGCTTGGTCACGCCATTGACCGTCAGGCTCAGGTCGAGCGTCTGAGGATCGGGGATCTCATCAGCCGTGACAATGCACGGCCCCATCGGCGCGTACGTGTCCTGCCCCTTGGAGTAGATCCACTGGCCCGACCGACGGCAATCACGCGCGCTCATGTCGATACAGACGGTGTAGCCGAAGACGTAGGAAAGGGCTCCCTCACGCGCCACGCCTTTGGCCGTGCGCCCGATGACGGCCGCGAGTTCGACCTCCCAGTCGAGTTGCTGGGTGATGTTCGCGTCGTGGCGTACGGGTTCACCCGGCGCGATGACCGTCGTCGGCGGCTTGGAAAAGATCACCGGCTGGCGCGGCAGTTCGGGCGAGGTGTCGAGCGACTTGGCACTTTCTGCAACGTGCTCGGTGTAGTTGAGACCGATACCGAAGATGTTCTTACGCGGAGTAGGGATCGGCGCCAGCAGCTTGACGTTGGTGGCCGGGATCGTCGTCCCGAGCGGGAACAGGCCCTCGCACTCGGCGATCAGCTTGGTGGCAATGGTCACCGCCTGCGGACCAAGGTCGATGAACTCCAGCATAGTGGCGGGGAAGGGAACGCCCTTCACCGCGCCGAAACGGGCCAGGTCAAGGACCAGATCGTCCACGAGAGCGCCCAGGCGGGCCTCGGCTTCAACGGTCGCACGATAAGTAACAAGACGCATATTTGCTTTCCTTTATGACCAGGTGAGAACGGGTTGGTGCCCGTTGTTTTCCGCCAAAGCTTCCTCTCGGTAGAGGCCAAGCGCGCGCATGACGGGAAGATCGTTGAACGTGAAGAGACAGGCATCCTCGTTGTCGGATGCGTTGGCGTGCTCGTGGTACATCCAGGACGGAACAACGAAGATGTCGCGTTCCTGCCAGTCGAAACGCTGCCCGTTGATGATCGAGTAGCCCTTGCCCTTGGCGCACTGGTAGACGAACGAGCCCGTCTGACGGTGCGCCTTGGTTTTCTCGCCCGGTCGCAGCAGCTGCATCGAGGCACCTATGGTCTGCATAACGGGTCCGCCCGTATGGGGGTTCACGTATTCCATCAGCACGCCATCGTATGGCGAACCGTCGGTCACACGGGCAAACTTGCTAAGCGCCTCGTAGGTCGGCGCCCACTCGTACTTGAGCAGCGGCGAATAGGCCTTGGTCCAGACATGCCCCGCCGGACGCAGGCCGGTTCCGGCCCAGGTCGCAGTTGAATCGTCTATCGGAAAGGAAACGGCCTGCGCCAGATCGGGGTGCACTTCGTAGAAGTTGGCGTCGAGCGCATTCATCAGAGGAATATCGAGACCATCCTGCCAGATACAGGGGGTCCCGTCCTCGGCGACGCCATGTTCGTGCCAGGCGCCATTGGGCGTAAGCACGAAGTCATTCGCACCCAACGTCATCTTGTGCCCATCGACGTTGGTGAACGCGCCCTGCCCCTCCATGATGAAGCGCAGCGCCGAAGCCGAATGGCGGTGGCTGGAGGCCACTTCGCCCGGCCCCATCACCTGCAGGCCCGAATAGAGCCAACCACAGGCCGCCACGACATCGGCGCGGCCTGGATTTTCGAGAAAGACCACGCGCCGCCCCGCCTTTTCCGGCGTAACCAACTCGAGAGCCTTCATGACATCGTTGCGCAGATCCTTGTAACGCCAGATCCAGGGCACCGACGTCGAGACCGGCTCCCACGGTTCGATCTTGTTTGCGACGGTCCACAGCGCGCCCGTTCCAAGCTCCTTGAGGCGCTTGTAATACGCAATGAGTTCGGGAGTGTCGGCCACGTTCGCGCGGCCCAGGATATCCTCGCGGTACTGATCAAACGACGTGTCTGTCATGTATGCCTCCTGATGAGTTATTACAGGCCTAAAACAATTTGAAAAAAGTGTCAAATGCAACTATTAAGGTCGGCGTTGTCGCGGATTTTCCACGATTCTGACCGGAAGGAGTTTCATGTCCCAATCCTTCAAAGCCGCTGTAATCCAGGCGGCTTCCATTCCCGCCGATTCTCTGGCGGCGGCCCGTAAAGCCGCCGATCTGGTGCGCGAAGCCGCCGCTGCCGGCGCCAGCCTGCTCGTCTTCCCCGAAGCGTTCCTGGGCGGCTATCCCAAGGGCGCTTCGTTCGGAACGCCGGTCGGAATGCGAAAGCCGCAAGGTCGCGACGATTTTCGCGCCTACCATGCGGCTGCGATCGACTTGGACGGTCCGGAAGTCGATATCCTGGCGGAAGCCACCGCGCAGACCGGCGTCTTCCTCGTCATCGGCGTCATCGAACGGGACGGAGGCACGGTCTATTGCACGGCGCTGTTCTTCGATGGCGAGAAGGGCCTCATCGCCAAACACCGCAAACTCATGCCGACAGGTGCGGAACGGCTCATCTGGGGCTTCGGAGATGGGTCGACCCTGCCCGTCATCGACACGCCCCTCGGCAAGATCGGCGCCGTCATCTGCTGGGAAAACTACATGCCCATGCTGCGCATGGCGATGTACGATCAGGGCATTGCGCTTTACTGTGCGCCGACGGCGGACGATCGCGACGGCTGGGCTTCCACCATGCAGCATATCGCGCTCGAAGGGCGCTGCTTCGTCCTGTCCTCATGCCAACACATCACTCGTGGTGCCTACCCGGCCGATTACGATTGCGCACTGGGCGATGATCCCGAAACGGTCCTCATGCGCGGCGGGTCGATGATCGTCGACCCGCTGGGTCAGGTCCTGGCCGGCCCCGACTATTCCGGCGAAACCATCCTGTACGCCGATATCGACCGCCAGCAGGTCGTGCGCGGCAAGTACGATTTCGACGTCGTGGGCCACTATGCCCGTCCCGACGTCTTCAATCTGTCCGTCAACGTGGCACCGCAACGCGCGGTAAACCGTCAGGGCGAGGAGTAAGCATACATGGAATTCGATTTTAGCCAGCTGAGCCCGCCCGACCGCTACAAGCTCATGGGATCGAGCGTCTGTCCGCGGCCGATCGCCTGGGTCACCACCCTGAACGAGGACGGCTCGGTGAATACGGCGCCCTACAGCTTCTTCAACGTCATGAGCGCGGAACCCCCGCTGCTGGCCCTGGGGATGATGCGCAAGCCAGACATGGACTTCAAGGACACGCCTGCCAACATCCGGCGCACCGGTGAATTCGTCGTGAACCTCGTGAATGAGGAAAACGCTGAGGCGATGAACTTTACCTGCATCGACAGCCCTCCCGGTTTCGATGAGCTTGCCGCTGCCGGACTGGAAACCGCGCCTTCAAGTGCCGTGGCCCCCCCCCGCATTGCCTCCGCTCCGGTCTCGATGGAGTGCCGGACGTTCGAAACGGTCGAGACCACTCATTCGACGATTGTGCTTGGTCAAATACTGCGCTTCCACATTGGCGATCGCTTCGTGAACCCGGACAACCTCCATGTCGACGCCCTGCCGATGGGACTGGTCGCGCGTATGCACGGCGCTGGCTGGTACACGCGCGCTACCGATCTTTTTCAAATGACCCGTCCCGTCTTCGCGCAATGGCAAGCGGATCAGGAGCAAGCCGAACAGGCATCGGCGCAAGACTAAACTCGGGCGAACCCGCCAAACGCGCTGTCCCGGTAGACAGTGGCTGATACAAAAAAGGGACCAGACTGACACGACAGCCTGGTCCCTTTTTTATCTCCATTCCAAATGGTCACCTCGTGCGCGATGGGATCAAACAATCAAAGTCAATCGCCGCCAATCCCCATCAGCCGGGCGTTGAGCGCCCGGTCTGAACCGCTATCGGCAAAGTCGTCGAAGGCCTTGTCCGTGACACGGATGATATGCTCGGCGATGAACGGCGCGCCCTGCGCAGCTCCCTGCTCGGGATGTTTCAAGGCGCACTCCCATTCCAGCACTGCCCAGCCGTCAAAATCGTACTGTGCCAACTTTGCGAATATCTGCCTGAAATCGACTTGCCCATCCCCAAGGCTGCGGAAACGCCCCGGACGGTCGATCCAGTTCTGATAGCCACCGTATACGCCCACCTTGCCCGATGGCCGAAACTCGGCGTCTTTCACGTGAAAGCATTTGATGCGCTCGTGATAGATATCGAGAAAGGCCAGGTAGTCGAGCTGCTGCAGGACGTAATGGCTGGGATCGTAGAGTATGTTCGCGCGCGGGTGGTGCCCGACGCGGTCCAGGAACATCTCGAAGGTGATCCCATCGTGGAGGTCTTCGCCTGGATGAATTTCGTATCCGATATCGACGCCATTCTCGTCGAACACGTCGAGGATCGGCTTCCAGCGGCGCGCGAGTTCATCGAACGCATCCTCGACAAGGCCAGCCGGGCGCTGGGGCCACGGGTAGAAATACGGCCAGGCCAGCGCCCCGGAAAAGCTGGCGTGTGTCCGCAGCCCAAGGCGCCGCGAAGCCCGCGCGGCAAGCTTCATCTGGGCAACGGCCCATTCCTGGCGGGCCTTGGGATTGCCACGCACGTGCGGTGCGGCAAAGCCGTCGAACTGTGCGTCATAAGCCGGGTGGACGGCAACCAGCTGTCCCTGCAGATGGGTCGAAAGCTCGGTAATCGCGACCCCCTTATCGGCGAGCATCCCGGTGATTTCGTCGCAATAGGTCTGGCTTTCCGCTGCCGTTTCCAGATCGAACAGGCGCGTGTCGTTGCTGGGAATTTGGATGCCCTTGTAGCCGAGTGAGGCAGCCCATTGCGCGATACTTTCCAGGCTGTCGAACGGGGCCTCGTCACCCGCAAACTGGGCGAGGAAGAGGGCCGGTCCCTTGATGGTCTTCATGACCTTTTCTCCGATGCGTGTGTCGCCGTTCGGTTCTGGAACAAAAGGGCGAACAGGAGTGCGACGATGGCCGCGAGGAGCGCAGGAACTGTCCAGAAGCGGGTCCAGTCGTGCATCCCGTGCGCGGCGGCGGCGTTCGCGTTGAACACAGCGTTGGCGAGCAGGCTACCGACAATCGACCCCACTCCCCAGGTTACGAGGGCCAGGAACGATTGCGCGCGCGCGCGCGATTCGACCGGGAAACGCTGATCGACCCAGATCTGACCTGCGACCAGGAAGAAATCGTAACACACACCGTGCAGCGCCAAGCCAGCCAGCAGCATCGGGTAGTCGGGCCCTTGCGCATCGAAACCATAGGCGAACAGGATATAGCGGGCCGTCCAGGCCAGCATTCCGACCAGGAGAACCGCCTTCATACCGAACCAGCGCAGGAACACCGGCAGCAACAGCAGAAAGCCAACCTCCGACACCTGTCCAATGGTCTGCACACCCGCAGCCCCCTGAACGCCTACGGCGACCAGAAAGGCGTTGGCATAGGCATAATAGAAGCTCAGCGGCACCATCAGCAACAAGGAGCACGCTACCAGCGTCCAGAACGATCGGTCTCCCGAACGAATGGCGTCAATCCCGAGAAGTGCCCATAGCGTCTTGGGGGCATCCCCAGCTCCCGGTGGCGTCGCAGGCAGGGTAAAGCAGTACAGGCCATAGACGACCGAAGCCCCGGCAGCCAGGCGGATCGGCCAGGTGGATTGTTCCGCGTGGAGCCAGCCAACCAGCAACCCGGCAACGATCCACCCCAACGTGCCCAGCACACGAATGGCAGGAAACTCCCGCTCGGTGTTCTCCATCGCGCCAAAGGCGATCGTGTTCACCAACGCCAACGTGGGCATGTAGGCCATCAGCGTTCCCAGCGTGAACAGGAACACAATAGCCGGGTTGGCTCCCGCGAGCGAAAGGCCGGTGAGCGCTGCCGCGCCCAGCAATTGCAGGATCCCGGTCAGGATGTGCGCCGAAAGATAGCGATCGGCGATTGCCCCCACGAACAGGGGCGAGAGGATCGCAGCAAGGCCTTGCGCCGAGAACATGGTTCCTATCCACGTATCCAGGCCGATTTTCGCAAGGTAGCTGCCAAAAGGCACCCACCAGGCACCCCATACGAAGAATTGCAGGAACATCATCAGCGACAGGCGCAGCCGCATCGAAAAAGTCATGATCGTTGTCCTCTCCCGCGCTGCGGGCGATCCCTCGCAGCGCATCCATCGCCTTACCAAAGGCGGGACCGCAGCTATCCGTTGTGCACCGCGACCCAATGCCAGCGACCATCCGCCGAACTGCTCGCGATAGCCGCATCGACAAAGGCCATGCAGCGAAGCCCAGCCTCGATGGGCGCGAAGGCTGGCATCGCAACGGTCCGTCCGGCCACGGTATCGGAAAAATCGCGGTAGATGTTCGCGAAGGCTTCGATGAAGCCCTCAGGATGCCCCCCCGGCGTACGACAACCGGTGCGCACGGCCTCTTCAAGCCATGCCTGATCCGACCCCGCGCGCCAGACCTGCTCCGGCTTTCCGCGCGAAAGGAGACGCAGCGCGTTGGGCTCTTGCTGCGCCCAGTGCAACGAGGCCTTTTCGCCCCAGATCGCAATCGACAGACCGTTGGCCTCACCGGCACAGACCTGGCTGGCAATCAACGTGCCCTTCCCTCCTCCGGAAAGGGCAAAAAGGGCCGCACCGTCATCATCAAGACGGCGCCCTTCCAGAGTCGCGCGCAAATCGGCGCTCAAACGCACGATCGTTTCGCCTGTCAACGTTTCAACGAGATTGAAAGCGTGCGAGCCGATGTCACCGAACGCGCCGGCTGGACCGGCCTGGGCGGGATCGAGGCGCCACGCGGCCTGCTTTCCGCCCTCGTCCTCGGACGCGCCAAGCCAGCCCTGAATGTAGCTTACCGCGACCCGGCGAACCGCGCCCAATTCCCCTTTCGCCACCATGGCCCGCGCTTGCAGGGCCATCGGATAGGCGATGTAAGGATGGGTCACGCCGACAAGCCGGCCTGTGCGTTGGGCCGCCTGCGCAATCGCGCGCGCCGCAGACAGACCGTCCGCGAGCGGCTTTTCCAGCAAGACATCGAAGCCCGCTTCCATCGCGGCGATGGCCGCCGGTGCGTGCACGGCGTTAGGGGCGACGATCGCGACGAACTGGGCACGCTGCCCCTCGGGTCGCGCCGCCTCGTCGGACAAAAGGGTTTCCCACCCGGCATGACAGCGGTGCGGATCAAGGCCCAATTGCACACCGGTCGCTTGCGAATTGTGCGCGTCGCGACTGAACGCACCGGCCACGAGTTCGCAGTTGCCAGAAAGAGCCGCAGCCATCCGGTGAATGGGACCGATGAACGCACCGCCTCCCCCTCCGACCATCGCAAAGCGAACCGACGTCATACCATCCTTCCCGAAAACCGATTTCACAAAGCCTCGACACACAGGGGGTGACGGCTCGGCGATTCGTTTTAAGCCTGCAGCAATTAACATGCATATGCAACTGTCTTGCCTGGCTCGACCGTTCTGTTCCGACAAAAAGAACTCCGATTCGAACGGCACAGGCCATCGCTCTGAGCGCGCCGGCGGACCCGCACATAGGGGTCGACGACGGAATGCTCCAAGTGCAGCATATGCGCACTAACCTTCGGGCAGATCGGAAAAAAGTACGATGAAATGCCAACCTACATTTCACCTTGATTGTTTAGGCTTAAATCAATACCACTGTAATCAAAGGCGCCTCGAGACAAGCCGGACCCACCATGCGGGGAAGAAGTTCATGCACGCCACTACCCAATGCCGACCGACCCGGCATAGCGTCCACGCGACGCGATGCCCGCAAGTCACGACGCCATCCTGCACATCTGCGGGCAATAGAATCTCCTCCCCTATTGCCCGCCGGCCCGCACCCTCGCCCCGGCCCGGTCCGGCGGCAAGGGTGCGGGTTGCTCCGCTCTCGGCCCATTCGAATGCAAGGTGCTGCTCATGACCGCTCCCCTGGCGCCCACCGCCGCACAGCCAGCGCCTTATACGCCCGTGACGCCCAAGGGACTGCGCACTTCGCGCATGGTCACGGCCATCTGCTGGTTTGCCTTGGTCTGCGAAGGCTACGACCTGGGATCACTGGGGGCCGTGCTGCCTCGCATGCTCGTGTACAAGCCCTGGTCGCTCACACCGACCATGGCCGGAGCGATGGCCAGCGCAGCGCTGGCCGGGGCTTTCTTCGGTGGATACCTATTGGGTATGTTCGGGGACCGTTTCGGCCGCAAGCCCGCTTTTCTGATCTGTCTCACCGTATTTTCGGCGGCTACCGGCCTTGCCGCCTTCGCCGCGAGCCCGCTCGAATTCGCGTTCTGGCGTTTCATCGCCGGTGTGGGGATCGGGGGCATCGTCCCGGCATCGTCCTCGCTGACGACCGAATTCGCGCCGAGGGGCCAGGCGAACAAGGCCTTTGCGATCATGTTCTCGGGCTATTCCCTGGGCATCTTCGGGTCTGCCGTGATGTCCTATTTCATCGTTCTGGACTTTGGCTGGCGCATGGTCTTTGCCATTGGCGCACTACCGCTGTTGCTGGTTCCGATCTTTGCCTGGCTGCTGCCCGAATCACTGAACTTTCTGCAATCGGCAGGCCGTCATGGCACGGCGCAGGCGCTCAGCGCCAAACTGGGCGTACCCATGCCCGAACCCGAGACTGCCCCCGACACGGGAGCCGAGCCCAAGGCGGGACTGCGTGCGCTCTTTGCCCGGGGCAATGCCCTCGCCACGACCGGCTTCTGGCTGGCGACGTTCATGGACATGATTCTCGTCTACGGGCTCAATACCTGGCTTCCCGAAATCATGCGCGCGGCGGGCTACGATCTTGGTCCAAGCATCCTGTTCCTGGGCGTGTTCGCCCTGGCTTCCGCGGTAGGCGGCGTCCTTCTCGGTGCCATCGCCGACCGGGTCGGACGCAGATTGACGATCATCGCCTCCTTCACCATGGGCGCCGTGATGATCGTGCTCCTCGCGTTTCCCTGGCCGCTCCCGGTCACGTACGCGATTGTCGGCCTGGCCGGGATTGGCAGCGTGTCTGCCGCCGTGCTCGTAACGAGCTACCTTGCGGCGTATTTCTCGGCCCGGTTGCGCGCAACGGCGGTCGGGACCTGCATCAGCTTTTCGCGTTTCGGCGCCGTGTGCGGTCCGATGATGGGGGCGATGATCGCCCAATACCATCTGCCAACCGCCTGGAACTTCCTGTTCTTCGCCCTGGCCGCCCTGCTCGCCGGTGCGTCGATCCTTCTTGTCCCGCCCCGCCATGGGGTAAAAGGATGACAGTCTGGACGTGCCGTGGCGCGCGCGCCCCACGTAACGTGCCTGTATATACCGCCAAGGTGTCGCCAAGGTAACGAGGATCCCCATGAAACAATCCCCTTTTCCGTCATCGACCGGGTCCAGTCGACGCGACGCCTTGCGCCTCGCCCTGCACGTCTCGTCGCTTGGCGCACTGGCCCTCCCGCTCGGCGCGCTCGCCGGGTGTGCGCATCATCCGGAAATGAGCTACGAGCGTCGCAGCCACATGCTGGAAGCGCTGATCAAGCTGGTTCTTCCCGATGCGCAGCCCGCACAAGTGCTTGAGGATCGCAGCTTCGTGTTCCGTTCCATTGACCGCAAGATGCGCGGCGTGACCTTTGCCCACCTCGATGCTCTTGCCGGTCAACTCGATGAAATGTCGGGTGGCGACTTCCTTGAGCTTTCCCCAGATCGCCGCAAGGCGAGCCTCGAAGCGGTCGACCATCAAACGTTCACGGACGCCTCGCCGATCGCGCACCCCTGGTATTCCATCAAGGCCATGATCGTCATCGCCTACTTCACCTCCAGCCCCGGGATGGAGGACACGCTTCTCTATGATCTCGTGCCGGGGCGCTACGATCCCGACATTCCCGTCACTCCCGATTTCAAGCCGATGTCCAACGACTGGTCAGCCGTGAGCATCCGCAAACCACTGGTGTCCTCATGAGCAATGATTTCGACGCGATTGTCATCGGTTCCGGTATCACGGGTGGATGGGCTGCCAAGGAACTGACCGAACGTGGCCTGCGCGTCCTCATGATCGAGCGCGGCCCGATGATCGAGCACCAGAGCGGCTATACCACCGAAATGACGCCGCCTTGGGAATTGCCCTATCGCGGTTATGGCGACCCGGACGAATTTGCCACCGACTATGCCGTGCAGAGCAAGGGCATGCACTTCACCGAGTGGACCAAGACCCATTTCGTCAACGATCGCCTCAACCCCTACGAAACGCCCGAAGGCAAGGATTTTCAGTGGCGCCGGGGTTACCAGATGGGCGGACGCTCGCTGACCTGGGGGCGCCAGTGCTATCGTTGGGGCGATCTCGATTTCGGCGCCAATGCCCGCGATGGCCATGGCGTCGACTGGCCAGTGCGCTATGCCGACATGAAGCCTTGGTACGACCATGTCGAAGGTTTCATCGGTGTCTCGGGCTCTTGCGAAGGCTTGCCGCAATTGCCCGACGGAAAATTCCTGCCCGCGCGTCCGCTGAACGCTGTCGAGACCGCTCTCAAGCATGCGGTCGAACAGCGTTACCCCGAGCGTCGGGTCATCATGGGGCGCAGCTCCAACATCACCGAAATGGTCGGTGATCGCGGTCCATGCCAGAACCGCAACATTTGCGCACGCGGCTGCTCCTACGGTGGGTACTTCAGCACCCAGGCATCGACTCTGCCCGCCGCACAGGCAACCGGCCGCCTGACCATCAAGACCGACAGCATCGTCGAAGGCCTGGACTACGACGCTGCCAGCCGCAAAGTCACCGGCGTGCGCGTGATCGATGCCAAGACCAAGGACAAGGCCACCTATTCCGGCCGGATCGTCTTTTTGTGCGCGGGTTCGGTCAACTCGGTCAGCATCCTGCTAAGGTCGGCTAGTCCGGCCATGCCCGAAGGCCTTGGCAATTCCAGTGGGACACTCGGTCGCTATTTCATGGACCATGCGCTCAGCCTTTCGCTCTCGGCGAACATCGCGGGCTTCGACGACCATGTCTACTTCGGCAATCGGCCCAGCTCAATCATCATTCCACGCTGGATAAACGTAGACGAACAGAGCCGCCATCCCGAATTTCTGCGCGGCTATTCCTTCCAGGGCGGAGCGACCCGCCGTGGCTGGCCCGACAACCTCGGGCTCCAGGGCCTGGGCCAGAACCTGGTCAACAAGACCGCAAAGCTGGGCCACTGGTCCTTGTTGCTTGGGGCCTTCGCCGAATGCCTGCCGCGCGCGGACAACCGCATTACCCTGTCGACCACGACGCGCGATCGCTACGGCATGCCGCTGACCCGCATTGATTTTTCCTATGGCGAAAACGAGCACAAGTTGCTGCGGCACGCACTCGAGGAAGCCAAGAAGATGATTGCCCCGCTCAACGCCACGATCACCAACGAAAGTGTCGACCCCGGTTCAGGTGGCGGCGCGGTGCACGAAATGGGTGGTGCACGCATGGGCGCGGACCCCGGCGTCTCGGTTGTCGATGGCTTCAACCGGATGCATGACGTTGCGAACCTTTTCGTGACCGATGGTGCCGCGATGAGTTCGAGCGCCTGCCAAAACCCCTCGCTGACGTACATGGCCTTCACCGCGCGAGCGGCAGCCCACGCGGTCGACCGTCTCACGAGCGAGGGCATCTGAACGCCTGACGCGGTGTCTCAAGCACAAAAAAAGGGGCGCTCCTTGCGGGGCGCCCCTTTTTCTTTTCATCCTCAAGATGTTTGCGGCTCAGGCGTCCTGCGCTCTGGCGATCCACACACCCGGCCGATCCTGCGAAGGCGCAAGGCACACCCGTGCCGGTGTCTGGAGGCCCGGCTCGGCAAAGCAGATCACCTGCACGCCGCAATCCAGATCAACCGTTGCCAGTTGCACAGGAAGATGTGCGCGCCACTCGGGGTCCAGCGAATGATGGACCGTGCTGAGCGCCAGCAGCACTCCCCGCCCCTCGATCGCGCAATCGGCCAGAGCATCGGAAAGGCAGTTTCCGCAGACGGCATGAGCCGGATAGTTGAAAGTGCCGCAGCTCTGGCAGCGCTGTATCGAAATTGTCATCGCGCCCCCTCCAGGATGACCGCACCCGTTCCCAGGCACCGGTCGTACGTCACCATGCCGTAGCCGCTCGCCAGACCGATCCGCGCATCACGAACCTGCCCGCCGAGCGGCTGGCCCGTGACTTGGCGCAGCGTTTCCACGACTGTCAGGAACCCGCCCGAGCAGCCGGCCTGCCCGCACCCCAGCTGTCCACCACTGGTGTTGACGGGAAAGTCGCCCTGAATGGTCAGGTCATGACGGCGAACGAAGTCCGCAGCTTCGCCCTTGGCGCAAAAGCCGAGGTCTTCCAGCTGCATCATGGTGATCACAGGATAATCGTCATAGGTCTGAACGCAATCGATGGCGCTACAGTCAAGACCGGACTGAGCGTAGAGCGCATCGCGATCCATCGCCCAGCCACTGCGCACCGCTATCGGGTCTTCGCGATAGGCGTTGTGCCGTTCGATCGCACCGCGGATCGTTGCGTACGGCAGGCCCAACGCGCGCGCCCGTCGTACCTCCATGACCAGAAAGCCTTCCGCGCCGGCACAGGGCATCACGCAATCGAACAGGTGCAAAGGGCCGGCCACCGGCCGCGCTGCAAGGTAGTCCTCCATGGTCAGCGATTTCCCGCCGAGCAAAGCGTTGGGGTTGGTCGCGGCGTTGGCCCGCTGAGCGAGCGCGATGCGGCCAAAGTCCTCACGCGTGACGCCGAAGCTTTGCATGTAGTGCTGGGTAATCAGCGAAAAGCAACCGTTCGGCCCAGCGGACGCGTAAGGGATGATCGCCTGGCTCGAGAACGAACTGAAGTTGTTGACCAGCCCTGCGAACGTCTCAGGATTCGCCGTGTCGCCCGCGATGCACGCCACGATATTGGCATCACCCATCTGCACCGCGCGCGCAGCCCGGCGCAGCGCCATGACCCCGCTGACGCCGCCAAAGGGCAGCCATTCGATCCAGCGCGGCGCCATGCCGAAATGCTCGGTCAGAGCGATCGTCGAGTCGGGAGCGAGCGTGAACGAGGCACTCGCCAGTCCGTCAATCTCCTCCTTTGCGATTCCCGCAGCAGCGATGAGCTGGGCCAACGCGCGCGCCAAAAACCAGTGCGCGCTGCGTGTCGAGGTCTTTTCATACGTGACGGTTGTCGGGCAGACGACGGCGACACCGTCATAGGCGTGTGGCCGGGTCACGCGGTATGCTTGCGCGGCACATCGCGGCGCACCTCGTATCCGACCTTTTCCCGGTCCCAGGTGTCTTGGGTCACGCCCTGTTCGCGCAACTTGAACTTTTGCACCTTGCCGTTTTCAGTCGACGGCAGTTTCGAACAGAAACGCACGAAACGCGGAACCGAGAAGTAGGTCATGCGCGGCTGGCAAAAATCGAGGATTTCCTCGGGAGAGACACGCGCCCCTTCATGCAGCACGATCGCCGTCATGACCTCGTCTTCGGCCAGTTCGGAGGCCACGGCATAGACGGCCGCCACGGCAATTGCCGGATGGCCGTGCAGGACTTGCTCGACTTCGTACGAGGAAATGTTTTCGCCCCGGCGACGGATCGCATCCTTGATGCGGTCCATGAAGTAGAAATAGCCCTGCGCGTCCTGATAGACCCTGTCCCCGGTATGGAACCAGAGATTACGGCGGCTTTCGCTCGTCGCCTCCGGCATTTCGAAATAGCCTGTCGCGGTGGAAAAGGCGATGTCGCTGCGCAGCAAGAGTTCGCCGGGCTCACCGGTGGGCACCGGGTCGTCCTGCGCATCGGCGACCATGGCATGATAACCGGGACGCACGCGGCCCATGGCGCCAGGCTTTTGATGCGCAAGCGTCTCGCCGATTACAAAGTTGGTCTCGGTGGAACCGTATCCGTCGATCAGGCCGATCCCGAAACGCTCGGTGAATGCCTTCATCGAATCCGCCGGAACCCCTGGAGCCAGGGCTCGCGTGGTCGGATGATCGGCATCGTCGTCCTTGGCGGCGGTCGACAGCAGGATCGGCACCATCGCCCCCAGAACATACGTCACCGTCGCGCCATGCTCGCGCAGACTGGGCACGAAACCGCGTGCCGAGAAGCGCTCCAGAACGACGATCATTCCGCCGCTGACCAGCGCCTGGTAGAACGCGCCCAGCGCGTTGACGTGAAACAGCGGCAACGTTGTGAGCAGGACGTCGCACTGCGTGATTTCCAGGATTTCAGCCGAATTCACACCCCACCAGTAGAACTGCGCGTGCGGGCAGCATACGCCTTTGGATGGCCCGGTCGTACCCGAGGTGTAGATGATCGCTCCGGTGTCGCTGGACGCGCATTCCACCGGATCGACGCGCCCCGCACCTTCGGGAAGCGCAGCGGCCGGCCATGGCCCCACCGTCTCGACCAGGCCATCCTCGCCCTCCGCACCGATCAGCCAGACCTGCTCAATGGCCACGGCCCCGGCATCGATGAAGTCGAGGATGGAAGCCAGAGCGCTTTCGATGGCCAGCAAGCGTGCGCCGCAGTTGCCCAGGATATGCTGCAACTGCGCCCCGCGCGACGCCAGGTTGATCGGGACGGCCACCGCATTCAGCCATGAGCACGCCAGAATGAGATCCATCATCTCGATCCGATTGCCGCACAAAATGGCGACCCGATCGCCCGGCCCCACACCCTGTTCGCGCATGGAATGGGCAAGGCGCGAAGCGCGTTCGATGAGATCGGCGGCTGAATAATCCTGCCCCGCCATGCGCAACAAAGTCGTTGGCGCACTCTCGCGTGCCCGGATTTCTAATAGCTTGGATGCACGACGATCGATCGGAGGTACCAACATCATTGCCTCTGTTCAGAAAGTGGATGGGGGGATGAATTTCAAACGCAGGGCTTTTGCTCGCTTCGTCCTGCCTCGCTTGCGGGATACCATCGGCAAGACTTTACTTCAAACTTAAAACATATAATTTGTCCAGGACGCGACACCCAGTCCAAAAGGGAATTACGATGACGATTGCACGACGCGACCTGCTTTCCGGCATGGCTATGGCCGTTCCAGCGCTCTACGCCAGCAAGGCTTTCGGCCGCCCCTGTTCGGCTCAGGCCCAATTTGGCGTTCAGACCTACAGCTTTCGCGACATGCTGCCGACCGAAGGCGACATGATCGACAAGATGATCGTCGGTTGCCGCGAAATCGGCGTCGACATGATCGAGCTGTTCGAACCGACCATCGAACCTCCGGCGCTGAGCAGCAGTGCCCCCTGGGCGGTCAAGACGGGCAAGATCACCCAAGCCTCGCTTTACGGGCGCCCCCCGGAAGGGCCCAAGCCCGAAGCCGAGCTGCGCAATCGTGAGGACATTCGCAAATGGCGCATGGAAACGCCCCTCGCCCAGTTTGTCGAGATCGGTCACCGCTTCCGCTCGGCCGGGATTACCGTTCAGGCCTTCAACTTCGGCCTCAAGGATGATTGTACCGACGCCGAAGTCGATAAGGGCTTCATGGTCGCCAAGGCACTCGGAACCGATTTGATGACGGCCTCGACCACGCTCACGATGGCCAAGCGGACCGTCCCGTTCGCCGCCAGGCACGGTATCTACCTTGGCCTGCACGGCCACTCCAATCTGCACGATGCAAACCAGTTCGCCACGCCCGAAAGTTTCGATGAGGGCCTTGCGATGTCGCCCTGGTACCGCCTGAATTTCGACATCGGGCACTTTGCCGCCGCCGGTTTCGACACGCTCGCCTTTCTCGAAAAGCACAAGAGCAAGATCGTCAGCGTGCACTTCAAGGATCGCAAGAAGAACCTGGGCCCCAACGAACCTTTCGGTCAGGGCGACACGCCCATCGCGGACGTCTTGCGCTACATCCGTTCGAATTGCCTGCCGATCCCGATGATGCTCGAATACGAATACGATGGTGGATCCTCGGTCAAGGCGCTGCGCGAAATGCTGCAATACTGCCATGAAGCCTGGGCACAGGCGCCTCTTCACACCCTGTAAGGGCTGGTTTGCGAAAAGGCCCTGACCGGCCTTTTCGCAAACGCCACCAACCCGCGTCCGTCCCCCCACTATCCCGGCAGACACAAGAAAAGGCCGGACTGCGCGTTCCGCAATCCGGCCTTTTCCGTTGGGACGCCTTTTGCCACCGTCACTCCCTGCCCTGCCTTTCAAGAACGGGCAGGCAGCCCGGTTCAGCCAACCACCCGCTCACACAGCATCGGCACATGGATGGCTCCCCCTTCGAAGGGGGGGAAATCATGAAAGTCGGCGCGCATCTCGTCGCGAACGGGCGAATTGAGCGCCGCTTCAAGCGCCTCGGAAGAGGCGAACACCACTTTGTTGCGCTGCATATGCTCAGCGCGAGGCCAGGGCGCAGTGTCGACCCAGTCCGTACGGGTGCAGATCTCGATCCCGATGATCCCCGGGAAACGCGCCATGATCACCGGATGATGGGCGATATAATACCCAAGCCAGGCGTTGAGATCCTGCGCATGGCCGGGATAATGAACCATGTAGGCACAGGAGAAGTCCCGCTCGGGTTCCGCACCCTCGGGCACCGCATAGCCGCGTGCGACCATCACCTGCTGGCTGGCGACGGCCCCGGCCAGGCTAGGCAGCGTTTCGGCTGTAATGCCCGCCAGAGGTGCATGTGCGGTCAAGGCGCTTTCGGCATCCTCGATCGTGTCGAAATAGGCCTGAATTCCCAATACCGGCACGGGATCTTGCGAATTGTAACGGTCGCGGGCTTGAGCGGGCGTCATGACAAGCACCTTGCGCGCCCGTTCGACCGATCCGGCAAGACGCCGGACACGCTCGAGGTCCACCGCCGCGATCCGTGCAGCCGGGTCGGTGTTGTGGAACTGAAGGAACAGAGTGAACATACCGTCCGCCTTTTCAGAGGCCCTTGGAAGCACCCGCGAGGAAGCCGCCCACTTCCTCGATCGTTGAATCGTTGAGCGAAGCGTGCTGCATGACCACCATCGCGTCGCGCAGGATTTGCTGCAGGCGGTGCGTCTTGGCGATGACCGACATGCCTGCGGCCCGGAAGCAATCCTGCACGATCTCGGCGCCAGTCTTCGCTGCATAGGATGCGGCAAGGCGCATCAGGTTGCGTTGATGGTCGCTCACCTCGCCCGTCTTGACCACCATGTCCCAGGCCTCCTCGGCGGTTTCGTAGAAAAAGCCTGACAGCGATTGCCAGCGCGCTTCACCCAGCGCCAGGGCGGTTCGAAAATACGCGCGATCGCCCAGGGTTGCCTGCCCCGGCATCATCTTGGACGCCGCCGCCATGTCGCGCACGAGATCCAGCGCGGCGCGAGCCATGCCGATATTGCACACCGCGTGCACTTGCGCCTGGAACACCATCGGAGGGTAACGGTAAAGAGGTTCGTCGACGTCGCTCTTGCCGCCACGCGGACAAGTCCATTCGCGCGGGTAGAACTTTTCGGTGACACTGGTGTCGTGACTGCCGGTCCCCTGAAGGCCGAACACTTCCCAGTTGTCGATGATCTCTACATCCGCGGCCGGTGCGACGGCCATGCGCACGTCGGTTCCGGCCGTACCGGGAATGGTGATACCCACGCCAATCCAGTCCGCCCCCTTGCAACCGCTGGCGAAGCGCCAACGGCCCGAAACGACGTATCCGTCTTCGATCTCGGTAGCAGGCTTGAGAGGATAGAGCCCCCCGGCGAAGACCTGGTCCGGGCCGCTCGCGTAGATCTTGGCCTGCGTTTCGACCGGCAGCGCCGCAACATAGGTATTGGCCGACCCGAAGGCCGCCACCCAGGCCGCTGAGCCGTCTTCGCGCGCGATCAGATCGATCATGCGCAGGAAGTCTGCCGGTGGCATCGCGTCGCCACCGAACATTTTGGGAGTGGCCGCACGGAAAATGCCCGCCGCCTTCATCTGTTCGACGACGTCGCGCGGAACGTGCGCAAGCCTGTCGAATTCCTCGCGGCGATTTCGGATGGTCTCGATAAGCGTGGCGAATGCGTCCGTCGCTTCGGCGGCTTTGGTCATAACGTCTGCGGTCACGATTCCATCCTTGTCTTGAAAACCTGCAGCCGATCGTATTCACACAATGACATAGATCAAATCTATTGTTATTATCTTTATCATGAACAATTCTTATAATCAGACGTTCGACACGAACCTTGTTCGGGCCTTCCTGGCGATATGGGACACGGGAAGCCTTACCCTTGCTTCTCAACAGCTTGGCCTGACACAGCCTGCATTGAGCCACGCGCTGAAGCGGCTTCGCGAACGGTTTGACGATCCTCTTTTCGTCCGCGGCCCGCAGGGAATGGCCCCTACCCACAAGGCCTCGCAGCTGCACGAGCCCTTCAGCAACGCCTACGCTCTGATTCACAGTGCGGTGGAGCAAACCCGCCGATTCGATCCCTCGACATCCAACCGGCGCTTCAGCATCGCGATGTCCGACGTTTCGGAAGTCTATTTCCTCCCGCGCCTGCTGTCCTGGTTGCGCAAGTCCGCTCCGGGCGTCACGATCGAAAGTGTCCCCTTGCGCGCGGGTCGTATCGCTCGCCGCATGAAGTTGGGCGAGATCGACCTTGCCATCGGGCATATTCCGGAACTCGAAGGGGAGTGCATCAGCCAAACGCTGTTCCATGACAGACTGATCTGCCTGGTACGCGCCGATCATGCCATGGCCGGACGCACCCTCACCCCACAGCAATTCGCGCAACTACGCCAAATCGACGTGGGTGCGACGGCCCCCAGCCACGCGGTACTCGACGCTCCCCTCGCCCGGCTGAACCTCCGGCGCAATTACGTGCTGAGCATCCATCACCTGCTCGCCGCCCCCCAACTCGTGCGCGATTCCGATCTGGCCACGATCTTTCCCGAAAGTCTGGCTCATCAGATCAACCGCAACGCGGAATTCAGCCTCCTGCCGCTCGGCCTCGACCTGCCCGAACTCGAAGTTCAACTTCACGTCCACAAGCGCATGGCCAAGGACAAAACCCTCGGCTGGCTGATGGCCGGCCTGCGCGAACTGTGCTCGAAACCCGAAATCTAGTGGATTGATTTTGCCATTTGCATCCCCTTGCGGCTGGTATGGGCCTGCAAGTGTCAAAATCGTAAAATCCACTAGAATCAAATGAATGCTAGTGGTTCGAAGAGATTCTGACATTGAGCACGCCCTATCCGATAGGGTACGAAATGTCAGAATCGAACCACTAGAGCGCAAACTCATAAACGGCTTTGTGGCGCCAATGGCGGCGGGATTCCGTTCGTGAATCCAGTTCGGTAAGGGGAGGCGATGAGCAGACCACTCCGCGCGCGCTACCGCACGACGAATTGGAAGTCCTGCAACGCAGCGCTGGCGCAAAGAGGTTCGCTTCAGGTCTGGTTTGATCCCGAGATGCAGTGGCTGTCCGCGCCAACCGGCAAGCGCGGGCGCCAGCCCGTCTTCTCGGACGCCGCGATCCCGGCCTGTTTGACGCTAAAGGGCGTGTTCAAGCTGCCCTTGCGCCAGACCACCGGCATGGTCGCCAGTCTTCTTAAGATGGCCGGGCTTGATTGGCTGGTGCCGGATTTCAGCACGCTGAGCCGGAGGCAGAAGACCTTGCGTGTCGAGATACCCTGTCAGCCCGGTTCCGGGCCGTTGCACCCGCTGATAGACAGCACGGGTATCAAGGCGGTTGGTGATGGGCAATGGTCCGGGCGCAAGCCTGGCCCGAGAGTACGCCGGGCGTTGCCGCCCGCAATGAAATCGTTCGCTCAAGCCGGCGGTTTGGCAGGGCAATCTGGAAACGATGGAGCGGCTATCACCAGCGCAGCCTGGTCGAAACCAAAATGCATTGCTTCAAGCTGCTGGGCGAACGCATCATGGCACGCGACTTCGATCGCCAGGTCGCCGAAAGGCAAATCCGCGCCGCCATCCCGGGCCGCTTCTCCACGCTCGCAACGCCTCGGACTCAGCGTGTCGCGTAGCTGAATGCATGCAAAGGCCAACTGCTACCCTCTGGCCGATTTGTGCGACAAAGCCGATACCGGTGACGATTGCACAACGCGAACTCCTCTCGACGATGGCGATGGCGCTTCTCTATGGCGGCAAGGCCTTCGCGCAGATTTGCACGGGCCAGGCGCCGTACGGCGTCCAGACCTACAGTTTCCGCGACATACTGCCGACCAGTGGCGACATGGTGGACAAAGTGATCGCCGATCGCCGAAGTCGTCCGCTACATCAGCGCCAACTGCCTCCCGATCCCGATGACGCTCGAGTACGAATATGACGGCGGCGTTTCGGTCGAGGCACTGCGCGAAATGATGCGCTATTGCAACAAGTCCTGGGCTTCGACAGCGCTACCGAAAGGCTGACGCGCTTCCTGCAGGTGCAGGACAGGAAAAGGCCGGATCTCGCTGATGGCGAGGCCCGGCCTTTTTCGTTGCGCTTACCACCGCGCAGTCCAGCCTGGATCGGTATCCACGCCGGCTCGCTGCTATTACGCGCGCCCGGGCATCTCGATAACGGCAAGGAGGGGGCGATCCAGATGTCTTCGGCCCTCTCCTTGCCGGATGAGGTCAGTTGCTCGTGCCTGTGTTCAGTGCCTTGTCCTTCTCGGCGCTTTCATCGTCAGCAAGACTGACGACGACCTTGTTGATACCAAGCTCCCAAGGGCCGAACGGTGCATAGTCGCTAGTCACCGCAGCCCCGGTGTCCATGCCGATGTCCATGGTTTCGCCCTGCCCGGCGTCCTTGACGTCGGAATAGGGCAAGTGACCGCATCCGGCCTTGTTGCCATTGATCTCGAAGCACAAAGTGCCGCCGCCATTGCCGTCCTTGCCCTTATCGGCGGTGAAGGCGAACGTGATATTAGCAGCGCCCGCCTTGACGGCGGTGTCGGCGGTGACTTCTGCGTGGTCCTGCGGGCGCTGGGTGTACGCTTGGTGGACCACCGGCACGCCGTTGCGCAGATAGAAGGCCCAGCCCCCGAAACGGCTGCCTCGCACGATAATCGGCGCGCTGACGCCATCCTTGCGCACGTCGAGATCCGCCGAGATCGTGAACGAACGGCGCCGGAAGCTGGGAGCCTTGTTCTCGCTCACGGTCAGGTCGCCGCCCCAGTATGTGAAGGACTTGCTTTCCGGCAGGTAATGGCGGTGCGAGGCGCTCAGGCGCGACTTGGCAAGATTGTCATCGAGAGGCAGGACATTGTTGCGTTCTGCCTCCCGCATCCAGATGCCCTGCATCTCTGCCAGCTTTTCGGGATACTTGGCCGCCACATCGCGCGACTGGCTGAAGTCCTTCGAGAGATCGTAGAGTTCCCACTTGTAGTCGGTGAACGGATTGCCGCCCGGGTTGCCCATCTCCCATGGCATGCGGCGCGGCGTCGTGTTGGCAAGCCAGCCGTTCTGATAGATCGCCCGGTTTCCGAACATTTCGAAATACTGGGTATCGTGCTGTTCGGCAGCGTCCGGATTGCGGAAGGTGTAATAGAGGCTGATGCCATCCATCCGCTGCTGCGCGACGCCATCGACCGACTTGGGCTGCGGCAGCCCGATCGAATCGAGGATGGTCGGGAAGATATCGCTCACATGCGCAAACTGATGCCGGATCGTGCCGGTTTCCTCGATGTGCTTGGGCCAGGAGATCACCATCCCGTTGTCGATGGCGCCCAGGTGCGAGGAAATCTGCTTCATGTAGGGGAACGGCGTAGCCATCGCCTGCCCCCAGCCGGCGGGATAGAGCTGGATGGTGTCGGGGCCTCCCATCGCATCGAGGTCCTTGGCAATCTCCGCGGCGGTCTGCTTGAACTCGTGCGTCATGTGCTGGACCTGGTTCAGCGTTCCGCTCGGCGATCCTTCGCCGCTGGGCCCGTTGTCGCCAACCAGATAGACGACCATCGTGTTGTCGGTCTGGCCCATGCGATCGATCTCGTCGAGAATGCGGCCGATCTGCGCATCCTGATAGGCGATCATCGCCGCAAACACTTCCATGTAGCGGGCATAGACGCGCTTCTCGTCCGCAGAGAGCGAAGACCAGGCCGGGATTTCGGCCGGCCAGGCCGCCAGCCGCGTGTCGGCGGGCACGATGCCCAGCTTCTTCTGATTGGCGAGGATCTGCTTGCGCGCGACGTCCCAGCCCTGATCGAACTTGCCCTTGAACTTTGCGATCCATTCCGGCGGCGCCTGGTGCGGAGCGTGCGCACTGCCCGGTGCGAAATAAACCAGGAACGGACGGTCGGGCCCCGTGGCCTTCTGCTGATGGATCCAGTGGATGGCATCGTCCGCCAGGGCATGGTCCAGCGTCTCGCCCTTGGGCATCTCAGGCTGGTTGACGGACAAGGTGTTGCGATAGAGGCGCGGGTTCCACTGGTTAGTGTCGCCGATCACGAAGCCATAGAAATATTCGAAACCAAGGCCAGTCGGCCAATGATCGAAGGGCCCGGAAAGGTTCGATTCCCACGACGGGATATTGTGATGCTTTCCAAAAAAGGCAGTGTTGTAGCCGTTTTCTTCAAGGACCTTGCCGATCGTCGCCGCGCTCTTCGGAATGATCGAACTGTAGCCCGGGTAGCCTGACGCAACGTCGGTCACGGCGCCGCTGCCCACGGCATGGCTGTTGCGGCCGGTCAGGAGCGCAGCCCGGGTCGGCGAGCACATGCCCGTCGTATGAAAGTTGTTGTAGCGCACGCCGTTCTTGGCGAGCCGGTCCAGATTGGGGGTCGGGATCAGGCCGCCGAACGCCGAGGTGGCACCGAAACCGACGTCATCGGTCATGATCAGCAGCACGTTCGGCGCGCCCGCAGGCGCAGCAACCGGCACCGGCCAATCGGGACGCGACTGGTTGACCGTCGCGCCCATCGTCCCGCGGAACGGGCTGGGAGTGATCGGCAAGGTCTCTCGCGAACGTCCGTCTTCGGTCGTGCGATGGATCATCGGAGCGGTGGCGTCTGCCGCCTGGTCCGGCGCGGCGGCGACTGGACCTGCGGCGAATGCGCCGCAGGTCAGCGCGAGAATCGACAGGATGCTTACCGAGTTCGCCAGACGGCGCTTTGGACGGGCACTACCAAACATGTGCTTTTGGCTCCTTGCTGACGGGCACGCGCATCCGGGCAATTCGGTGCGAAACCCGCTGGAATATCGTCTTGACAAGGCGCCCACCGGCTAAGTCTGGCGCCCTTCCATACTATCGACCCTTGCGCCCCCTTCGGAACGGCTTCGATCGTGTGCACTCCTCATCCGGCCCGGCGTACAAG
Organism: Novosphingobium organovorum; assembly: GCF_022832435.1. Lineage (GTDB taxonomy): Bacteria > Pseudomonadota > Alphaproteobacteria > Sphingomonadales > Sphingomonadaceae > Novosphingobium > Novosphingobium organovorum. Next base: position 38,615 of record NZ_JALHLF010000017.1, read on the forward strand.
CGGTGGAATGGAGCGAATATCTCCAAATCGAAGAGAGCCACCCCGCGGCCGCACGTCAGCCTGACAGCATTCGCCCCCTGCCTGCTTTTGCAGCGGGGCTCATGCAGCCTGAAAACAGAATACCGTTCGTAAGGGAAATGTCTATATTCAAGTCGAATTTTTTGCAGAACTCCGAGAAAATCGCCAGAAATCCGCCAAATTCGCAGAACAGACATCGAGTTTTTAGTATTCTATTTTTGGTTAGTGAATTCAGATTTCCGACTGGATCGTGGCAGGAGGCAGGCCGTCCAGTCGCCAGCAGCGCCTTCACATACACCCATTTTGGCGCCCCCAAGCCCACCCCCTGTCACGGCCCGAGTTTACGGCTCCTGCTCGCCAAAAAAATTGACCAAAAATCCCTTAAAACACATGCTTTTCAGCATCTTAAACAACTGAATATTTCGTGCTTGAAATTTTAATCATGAAACAATATTGCTAGGGAACTGCCACAAATTGGCGTGATTCCTGTGCGTTTCGCTCCAGAAGAGCAGATAAAATACCTAACCAGGGAGTGTTCGCTATGCGAAACGTGTTCAAAGCCGCCGTCCCATCGACCCTTGCAATCGTTGCAGCTCTCAGCGCCGCGCCCGCCTTCGCACAGTCCGCGCAGCCGGAAGCCGGTGCTGGCAGTTCGGGAATTTCCGAAATCGTCGTGACCGCTGAAAAGCGCCCGAGCACCGAGCAGAAGACGCCGATCGCCATGACGGTGATCAGCCCTGAGGTACTCGAGAAGAACAGCGTGAGCGATCTTGCCTCGATCGCGCGTATCGCACCGGGCGTTTCGTTCGCCGCGGCAGGCCCTGCGACGATCATCTCGATCCGCGGCGTGTCGAGCCGTGACACCAGCGAAATCGGCGATCCCGCCGTGTCGATCAGCATCGATGGCTTCAATCTCCAGCGCGCCCTCGGCCTCAACACCTCCATGTTCGATCTGGAGCGCGTCGAGGTTCTGCGCGGTCCGCAGGGAACTCTGCTTGGCCGTAACGCGACCGGCGGTGCCATCAACATCATCTCGGCCAAGCCGAAGGACGAATTCGCAGCGTATCTGGGCGGCGAAATCGGCAACTACAACACCTACAACACCAAGGGCATGATCAACGTTCCGGTGACGGACACCCTGCAGGTGCGCGCCGCGTTCCAGACCCGTGACCACAACGGCTACCGCAACAACGCGCCCTCGAAGGACGGCGACGACGATCACAGCCGCGCCGTGCGTCTGCACGTCCTGTACACGCCGACCGACAGGCTCTCGATCCTCGCCACGGCTGAATACGCCGAGCAGAACGGTGTCGGCCCGGTGACCAACAACATCCCGCTCGAGTACTACACCGCCGACAACGTGCCGGACGGCCTGCTGGTCGGTGATATCGATCTTTCGGCTCCCAGCAGGGGCAGTGGCAAGACCTATGCCATCGCTCCTGGCTCTTTCCTCAAGACCCGCAGCTGGAACTATCGCACCGAAATCAACTATGACCTCGGCTTCGCCAACCTTACCTACCAGGGTGGCTATCGCCGCCTCAAGGTTGCGCGCCGGACCCTGCTCGGCGGCGCCTACGGCACCACCGCCCAGAACCTGACCTTCGGCCAGACCGAAGATCTGCCTTCGTGGAACCACGAGCTGCGCCTCTCGTCGAACGGCGACGGTCCGCTCAAGTGGCAGTTCGGCGGCTTCTTCTTCCAGGAGAAGAACGACCTCAACACGCAGTTCCAGGACTATCCGGATAGCGACGGCATCTACGGCACGCCGTTCGTCATCCAGGACTATGTCTATCCTGACATCCTGTCACGCGCGAAGGCTCTGTTCGGCCAGGTTGCCTATGAACTGACGCCGGGCCTGACCGTCGAAGCCGGCATGCGCTACTCGAAGGACCAGAAGCACCGCAACGGCTACAAGGTCACGGTGCCGTTCAGTTCCTACATGACCGATCGCTGCGATCTGACCGACACCTGCGTGTACACCACGACGGCTCAGGCTTCTTCCACGAAGAGCAGCCAACCCACGTACCACGCGGCGATCAATTACCAGGCAACGCCGACCAACATGGTCTACGCCAAGTTCGACACCGGCTACAAGGCGGGCGGCTTTACCGATATCGCGGAATACAAGCCCGAGAAGGTCAAGTCGTTCGAAATCGGCACGAAGAACCGCTTCCTGGGCAACACCCTGCAGGTCAACCTGTCGGCCTTCTACTACGACTACACCGATCAGCAGGTCTCGCAGAACGTCGTCCTCGACGATGGCACGGTGGGCACGATCGTTCGCAATGCCGGCAAGTCGCGCTACAAGGGTGCCGAGCTGGATGTGCTGTACCAGCCGACCAATGTTGACCGGTTCAACGTCTACGTTGGCTACGTCCACGCCCGCTATGTGGACTTCAAGGCATCGGTCAGCGGCCAGCTGGCTCGCCTTGCCACCTCGCAGGGCCGCCTCGACGAGGACAGCAACTACGTGCTCGACGGCTTCACGCCGCCGCAGTCGCCGGATTGGACGTTCAACCTGGGCTACGAGCATGACTTCAACGTCTTCGGTGGCAAGCTGACGCCTGGCGTCCAGACGCATATCGAAACCAAGTCGTACTTCACGTTCTACAACCTCGAGCTCGACGAGCAGAAGGCCTACAGCCGTACCGACCTGACGCTCAGCTTCTCGCCTGACAGCGCTCAGTGGACGGTGACTGCGTTCGTGCGCAATCTCGAGGATCGACTGATCCTCACCTCCGCGCAGTACCCGAGCGCTACGTACGGGACCTATCGTGAACAGTATGCTCCCCCGCGTACCTTCGGTGCCGGCTTCACGTACAACTTCTGATAAACCCAGCATGCGGAAGGCGGCATCGTCCGCCTTCCGCTACTTTCGCGGCCATCGCCGCAAGAAGGGCATCATGCCGACGGGAGTATGGATATGGCCTTTTCAACTGCGCTTCTCATCCTGGCCTCTGCCGCAGCTCAACCGATCGCCAATCCCGAGACGGCCCCTGCCCTACCGCCGGAACTGGCGGCGGCCCTCAATGATCCCGGATTTGCAACGGCGCAGGATGCCTTGCGGCGCGATCATGACAGGCTGGTCCAGCAAATCATCGAATTGACGCAGATCCCGGCGCCCCCCTTCGGCGAGCAGGCAAGGGGCAAGGCTTACGCCGAGCTGATGAAGCAATCAGGTCTCGCTGACGTGGCCATGGACGCCATCGGCAACGTGATCGGTGTAAGGCCCGGCGAAGACAGATCGCTGCCCCCGCTTATTGTCGCCGCCCATCTCGATACCGTTTTCCCGGCCAAGACCGACCTGAAGGTGCGCCGCGAAGGAACCCGGTTGCTGGCGCCCGGCATCGGCGACGATACGCGCGGCCTTGCGGTTCTGATGGCGATGGCACGCGCGATGAACAGCGCAGGACTTCGCACCAAGCGTGATATCATGTTCGTCGGCAACGTGGGCGAGGAAGGGCCCGGTGACCTGCGCGGCATGCATTACCTGTTCGAGCACAACCCGCGTGCGCGCGAGGCCTTCGCCTTCATCTCGGTCGATTCAAACGGCGCGACCGCCATCACCACGCGCGGCGTCGGCTCCCACCGCTACCATATCGTGTTTTCCGGTCCGGGCGGACACAGCTACGACAAGTTCGGCACGGTCAATCCGCTGGTGGCGCTCGCCAAGACGGTCGAGGGGCTATACCGAATCCCGGTCCCAACTGTCCCCAAGACCACCTATTCGGCAAGCGTCGTCGGCGGCGGGACATCCGTGAACACGATTCCCCCCGAAGTCTTCCTCGATGTCGACATGCGCTCGGTCTCGGAGGAAGAGGTCGCGCGCGTGGACAAGGCCTTGCGCGACATTGCGCAAAAGGCCGTCGATGAAGAGAACGCCCTGCGCTCCACCGAGTTCGGCAAGATCACCGTGACCTTCAACACCATCGGCATGCGGCCCGCAGGACAGACCGACGAGACCAAGGGCCTCGGTGCTGTAGCGTACGCTGCGTCTCAAGCGTTCGGCTACAAGCCGCAGTTCGCAGCCAACTCGACTGATGCCAACGTACCCATGAGCCTGGGCATTCCGGCCATTGCCATCGGTTCTGGAGGCCGCGGCGGGGGAGAACATACGCCGCACGAATGGATCGACGTTGAAATCAACGAAAGCGTGCGCGGCATCAGCGTTGACCTCGCCACTGTGCTGGCGATGGCCGGCGGGCACTGATACCTTGCCTCGGCCGGCGGTGCGCAAAGCCTCCGACCAGCCGTCAAATCGGTAGGTAGGCCAATGCTGCTGCCGGTCGATTGCGAACGGCAGCAGGCGTCAAGACAAAGTGGGAGCAGGTCCCTCGCTTCAAATTGCCCTGAAGCGAGGCGGTGCATCTGACGTGACCCCATAGAGTTCCTCCACGAACGATTAGAGTCTGGCCTGAGAGAAGGTCGGACGAGATGAAGAGAGCACGTTTTACAGAAGAGCAGATCATCGGGGTTCTGAAGGAGAGGCCGAGGTTGGAGCCAAGACGGCCGACCTGGCGCATCGGCACGGCATCTCTGAGGGTACGATCTACAGCTGGAAGGCGAAGTACGGCGGGCTCGAGGTGTCGGAAGCCAAGCGCCTGAAGGTTCTCGAAGACGAGAATGCGAAGCTCAAGCGGCTCCTTGCCGAGCCGGAGGCCAGCGAAGCTACAGCATGCTGGATAACGCTGCGCTGAAGGATCTGCTGTCAAAAAACTGGTAACGCCCGCGGCAAGACGGGAAGCTGTCGCGCATCTGATGGAACACCATCGGATAAGCGAGCGGCGGGCGTGCCGTGTCCTTGAGCCGATCGCAAGAGCGTGCGTTACCGTTCCAGGCGGAGCGATGACGGCGCTCTGCGGGAGCGTTTGCGCGAACTGGCGAACCAGCGCTGGAGCCTCGATTTCGTGCACGACCAGATGGTGTCCGGGCGACGTTTCCGTGTGCTCAACATCGTCGATGACGTGACGCGCGAGTGTCTGGCCGCAATACCCGACACGTCGATCTGCGGGCGCCGTGTCGTGCGCGAACTGGCAGCATTGATCGAGAGGCGGGGCAAGCCGGGGCTGATCGTCAGCGACAATGGCACCGAGCTCACCAGCAACGCGGTCCTGTCGTGGTGTGGCCAAGCCCATGTGGAATGGCATTATATCGCACCGGGCCGCCCCATGCAGAACGGTTTCGTCGAGAGCTTCAAGGGGCGCATGCGTGACGAACTGCCGGGCGAGACCTTGTTCCTGAACCTGGATCACGCCCGCAGGCAAATCGCCGCGTGGGTCGAGGACTACAACCGCCACCGACCGCATTCGGCGCTCGGCTATCAAACCCCCGCGGGCGATCCACACCCGCGCGCGCAGCGGAATCACCGCAGCGCCTTCAAGGTCACGCTAAACAACGCGGCGGGCGCTCCGGCCGAAATGCGAACGCGCCGGCCTTCACTCAGTTCGACGGTGATCACCGAGCACCGGCCACGACCATCTGACTTCTCGTCCTTGGCGATGCCCCCCCCCCTGGGCAAACGTTGCCCCCACCATCGGAAGGGATGTCCCTTCGGCTTGTTCGCACCGCAGACTGCGCCGCCAGGCGCAGATCAGGCTGATCGAGACGTCCTGCCGCCGGGCCACGTCTGCGACACATGCGCCCAGCGCGAAGGCATCGGCCAGGATCTGGAACCGCTCCTCGTCCCGACACCAATGCCGCCGCTCCCGCCCCGTCATCGCCGTGATTTGCCCCATGCCGCGCACCTAAGCTCGCTCATACGAGCGCTCTTGAGACCGGTCGCTCACTCACCGGGCAAGGCGGGCCTCACCGGATGCGTACCCCGATGATCCCCGATAATATTCACCTGCTCGCCGACCAAGATCAGCGTGTTGTCGTGGTCGAGAAAGGTTTTCTCGTCCGGAAAGACGACCTTCTTGTAGGTCTCGGACGTCAGCACAGCTTCCATGCCCTGCTCGCTGTCGAACCAGAGTTCTGCGGTGCCGTCGAAATCGGCATTCTTTGCAGCATCGGTTTCCAGTTCGACAGGGTGCGTCTGGATGTAGCACAGGCAATGCGCCCCCGCTTCCGGAATCGAGCGAAACTTGGGTCCATGAACCTCGATATGGTGGGTCACGAAGTCCTCGTGACTCAGGCCTGCCCTGCGTTTCAGAAACATGGTCATCTTGATCATCAGTCTGCTTCCTTGAAAAAGGGTGGTCGACATTATGTATTGGGTTGGGGCTTCCAGCGCGGCATCGGGCAGTCGGCGGGGTAGTCGATCCCATCCGGGCTGGAGATGAGTTCGATCAGAGCGCCCCATGGCGCCCGTGCGTAGACGCCAGAATTGCATTCGCCCCCCTCGACGCCTGACAACGGATGAGGATCGGATAGCAAGGCGCCGCCCGCATTCGTCAGCCGCCGCGCAGCGGCGTCGATGTCGTCGACATAGAGCGCGATGTGTTGAAGTCCGTAATCGACCAGCCCGGCGGGGTCGGCTTGCTCGGCATTGGCAATGCGAAACATCTCGATATTCGCCGATGCGCCAATCCTCATAAGCCGCATATGCTCGATCCGCGCGCCCGCGGGAAGGCCGAGCTGATGCTCCACTTCGTCACCCTGCATCGGGTCTGCATCAGCGGGCTGTACATCGTAAAGCGTGCGCGCGCCGAATGCGTCAGCGAGAAACTTCGATGCGACATCGATGTCGGGCACGGTCATCCCGACATGGTCGATCCCGCGAATGCCAGGCGCGGCGTCGTCCGACCGGCAGGCAGAGACAAGCTCGGTCACATAGGATGCGCCGCCCTCGACCAGATTTTCCAGCGCATCATTGAACGCCTTAGTGTGCGGCTGACCGAGATGCGTGTCGAAGGCTTTCCGATCGCGATATCGTTCAATCATCGTCCAGCTGCGTTCGGTTTTGGGGTGCTGAAACACCTCGAACCCTTCGTTGCCCGCCTCCATGCGAACGGCGCTTGCCAAATCTGTGATGCGGCTATGGAGCGCGTCCTCACAACCTGGCAGCGCGGTGCATTGCGCCATGACGATATGAGGCATTTTCTGATTTCCTTTCTTAATCATACGCCTCGATAAAGTGGGCTCGCGCACTGCCGTTCCCGCATTCTCGCCATGAGTTGCCACTAAGCGTATATCTTCAACATAATTGAAGAGATGGTCGAAAAGGGGCGTCAATGAGTAAGCCGATCCAGTCGGTCCAGCGCGCGATACGGATGCTGGAATTCCTCGCACAGGAGCAAGGCGCCGCGCCGCTCGGTGCGATTGCGAAGGCAGCCGAAGTGCAGCCATCGACGGCGCACAACATCCTCGCGACGCTGGTCGCGCTGGGGTATGTGCGGCGCCCCGCGACAGGTTCGGACTACCGGCTGGGTGGCCGCATCCTCAACCTGGCTCGGATCGTGGGCGACGACGACGCATTGCGGCGGCATTTCCGGCCCCTGGTGGTGGAAATGGCCGCGCGCTTTGAGGAATCGACCTATCTAATCGTGCCAAGCGGCGATGAACTCTATTATCTCGACGGTATCGAATTGCAGAACAATCCGACCGCTCATAGTCGCCTGGGCCGCCGCGAGCCTTTATCCAGTTCCGCAATCGGACTGGTGCTCGCCGCGTTCATGCCCGGTGTCGCGCAATCCTTGGTGACCGCAGACCAACGATCAAGCCTGACCGAAGAACTGGACCATGTGCGCCAGTGCGGCTTCGCTCTGGATCTTGGAAACTACCAGTCCGGATTGAACTGCGTGGCGATACCCTTGCGGCTTCACGGCGAGACGGTCGCTGGCTTGTGTCTGAATGGCGCAGCACGGCGGTTGCCACAGCGCAAGCTGGTGTCGATTGCCCGCGCCGTTGCGGATATGGCGCTGACGATCCCTGCCGTCCGGTGAGGGAACCGCAGCCGAATAAAAGCGAAAGCCTCGTCCGCGAATGTCCGCCTCCGACTTGTCTGCCGTCAAGAGCCGATAATCCGAAATCGTGAAAAGTTTCGGGCGCGGCGAAGCGTACGAAAGTTTCCGAGGCAAAAACCCGCGGGCACGGATTATCGATCTATGGGTGTTTCGCTGTTAGGCCCGTCGGAACGGGTGACGGATAGCGCGACGGGCGCCATCAACCGGGCCGCGCGGGGCTGATATCGCCGCCGGATGGGCGGGGGCTAACCGTTCGATCACATGATCCAATCGGCTCGGGAGCTCGGTTCTGGCCGATAAGTGCAAGGCAAGCCGACGGCCGAAGCGAGCTTGCCGCGACCCGTGAGCGGGTTGATCCATGCCGGGTCATGGGACTCTTGCCCGGATGGGCATTGCCGCATCAGGCAGCGCCCGTAGCGGGTGCCAGCGCGCGAAGATCTCGATGACGATCATGCCGCCGCCGCCGCACAGGCATGGTGGCAACCGATCCGCAGCGGCCTCCTCGTCGGTGACCATACTCGGTTCAGGTGCGATCGCGAGCAATTGCCGCGCGCGCGCAAGGCTTGCCTTGCGGGATGAACCGCCGAGCAGGCCATAATGACCAATGCGATGGAACCCGCGCGGCAAGACGTGAAGCAGGAAGCGGCGGATGAACTCGTTGCGCGCAGCCATCACGCTGTCGACGGCGGAGATCGTCGCCCCTGTCTCCGTGCGGGGCGGAATGATCAACAACAACACGGTCGTAGGCTTCGACGATCAGGGGCGCGTGATGATCACTTATCACAAGTACGATGCCCGGGGGGACACGCAAATCTTCGTGGCGCGGCGCGAACGGAAAGGCTGGGTCACCGTCCAGGTCACGCACTGGAAAGGCTTTCGCTGGGACTTTCATGGCTATGGTTCGCTCGACAGCCGGCTCTTCGTGAAAGGCCCCCAACCAGCCGGAAACGACTTGCTGCGGGTCTCGGTCGTTCGCGACGGCGCGCCGATCGATCTTCTGATCGACGCCAAGACGCTTGCCCTCGTCGCGGAACAGCCGCGCCACACACTCGCGGCCACGCTCGCTTCGCGCCTGCCCATGCCGGCAGGCATGCACCTCAACACGATCGAGGGCGATGCGGGAATGGCGCTCGTATGGGCGACCCAGGCGTGGCAAAGCCCATCAGTACTGCGGCTGCGTCCTGACGCCCCAAGAATTCGATACGGTCCGAGAGGCTTTGATGATGTGACCGCCCCCCGACAGTATTGATGTGCGAAGGTGGGTCTGGAAGGATCCACACAGGAGAGCGGTCATGTCGGAGATTATCACGGTCGGGCTCGATCTGGCGAAAAATGTATTCCAACTGCATGGCGCCGATGGCGTTGGCCGGCCGGCTTTGCGCAAGAAACTGCCGCGTTCGCATGTACTGGAGTGCTTTGGTCAGGTTCCTTCTTGCGGTGTTGCCTGGGAGGCTGGCCAGCGCCGCTCCGCCAAGTGAACGGTGCCAATGAGCCGTGTCTTATCCGAAGCCTCGCCACACCACACTTCATAGTCACCGGTAGCTATGTTCCAACTATGCGTTACCGGGTCATACGTGGCGAGCAGCCTGTTATCGACAGTAGTCTGCGCCCGCCCCGATGCCCCTGCCGTCAGTGCGATAGGCTCAAAGCCCACCAACCGGCGAGGCGCCTCCCAGCCAGCGTTGCCCGGAGCCTTGACGTAAAATTGCGGCGTTACCCCTCCCTCGCGCCCGCCGACATTGCGAAATTCGGCGGAGAGGCGCAATGCGCCTTCTGTCAGCTTCGCTGAAGCCTCTCCCATTTCGAACCGGGTATAGGACAGGCCATGGCCAAAGGCGAACAGCGGCTTCAAGCCTTTCTCCTCATACCATTTATAGCCGATGGTCGCACCCTCGTCATAAGTAACGGAGACGGGCGTCTTATCAGGCTCACCCATGCCGGCGATCGTGGCATGCGCCAGTTGTTCGGGGCCGGCGGGGAAGCTGATCGGCAGACGGCCGCTGGGGTTGATCTTGCCGGTCAGCACCTCCGCGATGGCCTGCCCTCCGCGAATGCCCGGATACCACGCTTCCAGAACCGCCGGAACCTGCCCCAGCCACGGCATATACAATGCCCCGCCGTTCTCCAACACCACCACCGTATGCGGGTTGGCGGCGGCGACGGCGGTGATCAGCGCGTCCTGATTGCCAGGGAGAGCCAGTTCGTGATCGTGCTCTTCGGCACTCCACTGGTTAACGAAGACGATGGCCAGGCCGTGCGCGGCCGCCGCCTTGGCCGCCACCGTCGCATCGGTGCCGGCATCATAATCGATTTGCGCCTTGGGCAGCATTTGGCGCAGCGAGGCCAGCGGCGAGGAAGGCATATAGATAGCTTCGCGGCCCCACGGCGTCTTGACCCCCGGCGCGGCATTGCCCCCCACTGGATACACCGCTGAAGAACCTGCACCCGAGAGCACGCCGACATCGGCATGGCCGCCGATGATCACGATACTGGCGGCATGGTTCAAGGGCAGCAGATCGCCATCATTCTTCAGCAGCACCATCGAAGCCTCAGCGGCGCGCAGCGCCACTTGCGCATGGGCCGCGAAATCAATGGGACCGACTTTGGGTTGGTCATCAAGCAGACCCTTGGCGACCATCGCGCGCAGGATACGCCGAACCATATCATCCAACCGCGCCATGGGCGTTATTCCGGCCATAAGATCGGCGCGCAAGGCACGGCCGAAATGGTCGATATGATCGCCGCCGCAGCAATCATAGCCGGTTTGCTGATCGAGCCCGGCCATCGCCGCCTTGTGGCTCGAATGCACAGCGCCCCAGTCCGACATGACATAGCCTTTGAAGCCGAAATCCCCCTTCAGCAGCCCAGTGAGCAAATGATCATTTTCGCAGGCCCAATCGCCGTTGACGAGGTTGTAACCGCACATCGCCGAGCCCGGATCCGAACGCTCGATCAGCAGTTCAAAGGCCAGCAAGTCGCTCTGCCGCATGGCTTTGTCGTCAATCTTTGCATCGAGAGTGGTGCGCTGACTTTCCTGATCGTTGAGCGCATAATGCTTGAAGGTGGAGATCATATGGCGGCTCTGGATGCCGTTAATCTGCCCCGAAACCATTGTGGCGGCCAACAACGGGTCCTCGCCGGCATATTCAAAATTGCGGCCATTGCGCGGTTCGCGCGCGAGGTTCGCACCGCCAGCAAGGAGAACATTGAAGCCGGTGGCGCGCGCCTCGTCGGCGATCATCTGGCCGCCAAGATAGGCCACGCGGGGATCAAAGCTCGCCGCTATGGCAAGAGAAGAGGGCAGCGCGGTTCGCTCGACCCCTTTCACCCGCACGCCCATCGCGGCATCGGTTTGTTGCTGCGCCGCAATGCCCAGCCGCGCCACCCCCGGAACATAGCCCGCCGAGCCGCGAATGCCCTCACGCAACGCATCGGCCAGCACATCGTCTGGTATCGTGCCCACGGGCAGCTTTTTCAGCTCATCAACATCGACGTAGCCCATCACCAGCCGCAGCTTCTCTGCAAGGCTGAGCTGGGCCAGCAGAGCCTTGGCGCGCGCTTCCACGGCCGGATCGTTAAGACGAGGTGTGCTGGGCATCTGCGTTGCGGCGAGAGTGGTTTCGGCTGGCGCTTGCGCCATAGCCGACGTTGCCAGCGCAGAGACAGTCAGCAGGCCTGTCACCAATAGCCATACCCGATGGCGCAGTGTGTCCTTCTCACGCGAAAATGCCATATGAATGCGCCGCCAATCATTATTTCGGGCTGATCTGAACCCAAAGGCTCATCGACTTGAGAGCCAATCCGGAGGCCCTGTTGATGCCCATGGCCGCGTGTGTCGGCAAGGCTTTGATGATGTGAATAGCCCCTAGTTTTCTAAGTGGTTCGATTCTGACATTTGCAGACCCATCCCAGCGCCAGGGGATGCAAATGGCAAAATCAATCCACTCGGCTGACGTGAAGCTCGGTGCACGAACGCGCTGCCGCTTCGGCACCCGCACCGAGATTCCCGCGACAGGATTTTCGAGCAACTTACGGTTCTCAACCGCCCACGCGAATACGACCTTCGCGGATGCTAGGTAGACCTCTCTGATCGTGCGGCCGCCCACTCGCTGCCCGGCAAGGGCTTCCTTCAAACCAATGATGTCATCGGCACTGACACGGTCACTCCTATCATGACCAAGATAGCTCACGAGATGGGCCATGACAGGACGCCATCTCTTGATGGTCGAAGGCGCGGGCCTTCGCTCGCGGACGTATCCATCGAACAGATCCATCAAGGGCGTCGAAGAATGGATTGGTCGTGCCTGTCCACGCGACATTGGCAAGGCGGTCTGCGCAGGTGAGCCAACATCATCGCCGCCCGCTCTGGCCTGTTCAAGGACGCGCTGGAAATAGCAGATGACGGGTGCTGCACGACGGTTCGCTTCCAGCATGGAGAGGCGGCCAAGACGCTTCGTCAGATTCGCTTTTCCAACCGTAGATCGCAGGTCTGGGGGCACGACGATACGGACTTCAAACCCGCCGTCGGACGACCTTCGAACGTGCGTCATCAAGCGCATTTTGCAGCACCACTTTGTAGCACCGGAGTGCTGCGAGGTGACGCTTTCCAAGAATATTCAGGGATGACAGTCGCTTATGCGACTTGTGGCGGAGAGGGTGTCCGACCAAAGGGACTTCAAAATGCTAGGATTTCCGGGATTTTCGCCCCCTAATAGCATATCGACCCTAAAACCGACCCTAACACGCGCTCAGCCTCTCAAGTCGTCGAGAAATTCACTCCCAGGATCGATACCAACAACAAGCAAGCGATCGCGCGCTCTCGTACATGCCACGTAAAGCAGATGGCGTTCCGTTTCGTATGCCGCTTCCAAATCGGCGACGTCCCCGACAGCTGCGAGACGAGCAGGGTCGGGAACTACGTCCTCGTCACAGGCGATGACTGCGACTGCACGAAACTCCAGGCCCTTGGCGTCGTGCATGGTAACGATCCTGACGCCGTCACCAGCGCGCGGATCGCAGCCTGCTTGACGAACGGCATCGCGAGCGCGCCCAAGTTGCTGGTCGCCCCTGACAAGAACGCCAATATCGGCTTGGTCGATGCCGTCGGCCTGGCATGAAGCAAGGAATTTGCTCAGCAACTCCTGCTCTTCCTCATCGTCCGCGACCAATGCGATCTCCGGAACCGGCCCATCGAAGACCGACACCGTGCCACGGCGCCCTTCTTCCACGCCGTCCATGTCCACGATAGCCGGGGGCAGCAGCCTATCCGCGAGACTGCGGATCTGGTGTGAGGTTCGGTAGTTCACCTTGAGTGCGTGACTGCGACCGCGAATGTCGAGGCCGAGCTTCGTCCAACTGAACGGCAGGTGGAAAATCCGCTGCCCTATGTCCCCTGCGAGAAACGCGGCATCCGCTCGCACTCGACTAATCTGCCCCAGAAACCGAACCTGCGCGACAGAAAGATCCTGCGCCTCATCGACGACGACGTGCGTGAAGTCCGGATTACCGCCAGCAGCCAGCCACGCGCCCATCCGCGCATAAATCTGCGCCCAGGTCATGGCTCCGCGCTGTTTCAGACGTTCACGAACGAACTGGAACACGGCCCACGCAGCGTCCCGCTGCTGAACGCCTAGCCGAGTGCGTCGCCCGATGCGGGGGACAACGGCGTAGCCTTCGCCTGTTTCCACATTCCAGGCATCGATCACCTCGTCCCATTCTTCGGTGAGGAAGTCCGCGGTCATCCCGTCGCCCAGACCAGCCTTCTTCGCATCTGCGATGGCAGAACGGATCAAGGCACGATTGGCCACGTTGGGCTGACCGAATTGCGCGGTGTGAAGGTCAAACACCGCCTGGTCCAAAGTGCGCACGGTAATCCGGTCGCGAACTTGCGGTTCTGCTTCGGTCAGGATGTCACGTTTACGAGCCAGGGCCGCAGCCAGGGGCTTGGAAAATGTCGTCAGTAGCACCTGGGCGCCAACGTCTTCACGGGCGATGTGCGCAGCCCGATGAAGGGCGACGATCGTTTTCCCGGTCCCGGCCGACCCCGTGACCCGAGCTGGCCCGGACCATTCCCGTTCAGCCAGAGCACGCTGCGCTGGGTGCAGGAACACGGCCCACTTCTCGAACGGCTGATCCAGCGCGGCCTGTAGTTCCTCCAGGTTATCGACCACACGGAAGCGCCGCTGCGCGTCGGGATGTGCGAATGGGTCTGCGCCCGGCAGAGCCTTGAGCGCAATGTGGTCCTCCAGCCGCCCCCCGGTCAGGAAGTCCAGCAGCGCTTCCGCGGCCTCGCCGGGCAAGCTGGCGAAGAGGCCATCAACACTAGCCTCCTCTGCCTGACGGACAGGCTCCAGCCAGTCGCGAGGGACGCCGACGTCAAGCAGTTGATCATCGCTCAGACTGGTGAAGGGCCTGGTGACCGGAAGCGGCTCTGGCTGATGATCAACGACCTTCTCGGTGTAAACGAGACGCTCTTCAACGCGCTCAACCACTTCGACGATCTGCATGGCGCCTGTGCGCTCATGCTGGACCAGACGCTTGCGCTCGGCCCAGCGATAGGCGTCGTCGTGATGACCGACATAGGCCAACAGCGTGCGCTCTCCATCCTTGTGGAGAACGATCCGCAGGTCTTGGCTAACACGAGCCGTCCAGAAACCCGGCGCCGCCTCAACCTTATGATCTGGCACAAGAAGAGCGAAACCGCGAAGCGTGTCCGAGGTCGGATCGAAAAGATCCTCGGCGCCGCCACCGTTCTCGGGTTGCGCTCTGGCCATAACCCGGCTGCGTGGCGCGGAAACCTTGAGCACGTACTCGGGAGGCACCGGAAGGGCACGAAGCGGCATCAGCCCGCGATGCCTTACGCGGCGGTCCCTTCGTTCCTTTCCAACCTGAACGGTCAGGATGGACTTGCCGCCCGCGCCCTTGAATTGCTGATCCACACCGCTTCGCGCACTTCCGAAGTGCTTAATGCCCGGTGGAGCGAGTTCGACCTTGAACAGCGCATCTGGACTATTCCGGCCGAGCGCATGAAGGCCGGGAAGGAACATCGTGTGCCGTTGACGCCGCAGGTCGTCGAAATGCTCCAGAGCCTTGTCGGACACAGGACCTTCCTGTTCCCCGGGCAGTCCAACAGCAAGCCGCTCTCCAACATGGCTATGTTGATGCTGCTGCGCAGGATGGAGGTCGCTGACGTCACCGTCCACGGCTTCCGCTCTTCGTTCCGCGATTGGTGCGGCGAACGCACTGAGGTCCCGCGTGAAATTGCGGAGATGGCACTGGCCCATGAGGTCGGCAGTGAAGTGGAGCGGGCTTATCGCCGGGGTGACGCTCTCGACAAGCGCCGCAAGCTGATGGAGCTGTGGTCGGAATACCTGACCGCACGGGGGGCGACGACCGACTAACAGCGCTAGCGCCACCAGCCATGATCGGGGGGCGACCCTAAAACCGACCCTAAAAACAGGTCGCGGTTGCCCCCGGTCAGCGCCGAACACCTTCGGGCATCATT
This sequence comes from Novosphingobium organovorum, assembly GCF_022832435.1. Taxonomy (GTDB): domain Bacteria; phylum Pseudomonadota; class Alphaproteobacteria; order Sphingomonadales; family Sphingomonadaceae; genus Novosphingobium; species Novosphingobium organovorum. The sequence goes on from NZ_JALHLF010000017.1 coordinate 54,041, forward strand.
AAGCGAAAACCCAAGGAAATCTGCCCTTTTTCGGGCGATTACGAACAGTGCTGATCAGGTAAGTGGCGGAGAGGGTGGGATTCGAACCCACGGTACGGTTGCCCGTACACCGCATTTCGAGTGCGGCGCATTCGACCTCTCTGCCACCTCTCCGCTAGAAGTGCCGTCTTGCGGGTTGCCCCGCGAGGTCTGGAAGCGGCCCGATAATGGAACTTGCAACGCTTGCCAAGCCCCTGAATCACAAAAAGCGGAACAAATTTCCACCTTGCTTGTCGCGAGCCCCGCACAGGCCTATATTGCAGGCATGAACAGAGCGTCCTTTTTTTCGCCACAGGCCGGACGCGTGATCGAGGCGCCGCTGCGCACCCGAGCACGGTTCGCGATCGGTGACATCGTGCGCCACAAGGATCACGATTTTCGCGGTGTGGTTTTCGACATCGACCCCGTCTTCGCCAACAGCGAGGAATGGTACGAATCGATCCCGCTCGAAATCCGGCCCGAGCGCGAGCAGCCCTTCTACCACCTCCTCGCCGAAACCGACGATTCAAGCTACGTCGCCTACGTCAGCCAGCAGAACCTGATGGCCGACTGCGAGGCCGGACCGGTCGATCACCCCTCGCTCTCGCAGATCTTCGAGGACTATCGCAACGGACGCTACCAGTTGCGACGCGGGCTCGCCCACTAGGACGCGCGCTCGGAACCTTCCCCGACACACGAAGCCCCGCCGGATCGCTCCGGCGGGGCTTCGTGTGTCGGGTGCGCCGAGCGCCCCTGGTTCTCTCCTGCCGCGCTCAGCCCTTCAGCTTCCAGCCCGAGCGCAGCACCAGATAGACGACCACGGCCAGCACGGCATCGACCAGCGTCATGCCCAGCGCGCTGTGCAGCACGGCCAGATTGGTATCGCCGATGTCGCTTTGCCCCAGGAACCCGAAGCGGAAGCCCGAAATCACGTAGAAGAACGGGTTCACCCGGCTGATTGCCTGGAAGGCCGGCGCCAGGTTGCTGATGACGTAGAACGTCCCCGACAGCAGCGAGAGCGGGGCGATCACGAAGTTGGTCACCGCCGCGTTGTGATCGAACTTTTCCGCCCAGATCGAGGACAGCAGGCCGAGCAGCGCGAGGAAGACCGATCCCACCAGCCCGAACCACACCACCGCCCAGGGGTGCGCCACCGACAGGCTGACCCCCGGCCACAGCAGCATCGCGAGGCTGAGCGCGAGCCCGACCAGCAGCGCACGGGTCACCGCCGCTGCGACCATCGCGGCCATCAGTTCGGCTTCGCTGAGCGGGGGCATCAGGAAATCGATGATCGTGCCCTGCACCTTGCCCGCCAGGAACGAGAAGCTCGAATTCGCAAAGGCGTTCTGCATCATCCCCATGACGATGAGGCCGGGCGCCACGAACGTTGCGAAATTGACCCCCAGGATCATGCGATCGCCGCGCCCCATCGCCACCGTAAAGATGACCAGGAACAGCATCGTGGTGATCGCGGGTGCCCAGATCGTCTGCGTCTGGACCTTGAAGAAGCGCCGCACCTCCTTCATATAGAGCGTTCCGAGCCCGACCCAGTTCACGTTGTGAATGATCGGCTCGCCCTTCGCCGGAAACTGACGGGGTTGGATAGGCCTGTCTGCGTGCAGAAGGTCGGTCGAATTCGTTTGATCGTCCATGGTCCGGCGACTATCGGCTGACGTTTGGCATGGCAAGCGCCAGCGTAGGATTTTCGGACGGTCGCGCGGCCGTCCTGTGAGGAACGGAACACGAATGAGCTGGACTGACGAGCGCATCGAGAAGCTGACCAAGATGTGGGAGGGCGGAGCCACCGCCAGCCAGATCGCGGACGAACTCGGAGGCGTCAGCCGTAACGCGGTGATCGGCAAGGCCCACCGCCTGGGCCTCAAGGCCCGCCCCTCCCCGGTCAAGGCCAACGAAAAGCCGGTGCGTCCCGCGCCCGCCAAGAAGGCCAAGGCTCCGGCCGAAACGCCCGCGAGCGCGCCCGTGGCGAGCGAAAGCAAGCCGGTCGCACCGCCGGCCC
>NZ_JALHLF010000170.1 GCF_022832435.1 Novosphingobium organovorum
CACGGGCGGCCGCGCAGCGCGCCACGAGCGCCGATCAGTCGGCGGTCGCGTCGGCGGCGGGTGTTTCGGAAATCACAGGCGCGGGCGAAGTCTCGGCGGCGGGCGCAGCGCTCACGCTCGATGCAGGCTTTGCCGCCGTGCTCGCCGAGGCGGCCGAAGCCGGGCTCGCGTCCTCGCCGGGAAAGCGCATCGCGCAGCTCTTGACCCAGACGTCGTAAACCGGGTCCTCAACGACGTTGAGCGCCGGACGATTCTTGAACAGCCAGCCCGAGAAGACCTTGTGCCAGGCCAGCTTGGCATCGATCGTCGCGCGCTTTTCGACGAAGACCTGAACGAAGGCGCCCTCGTCCTGGGGATGCTCCCAGGGCAGCGTCTTCTCACAGGTCGCCAGCTTGACCACCAGATTGCCCAGGCGCTTCGATTCGCCGGGTTTGATGGTCAGGTCCTGGGTCAGGTTGTTGCGCTTGTTGAGGATGCCGAGCGTCGCCACCCGATCCTTGTTGGGCGTGCCCAGTTCCTGCCCCTTGGCCGCTTGCGCGGGGCCGGCCTGCATCCCGGCGATCGCGTCGGGAATGCCGGTGTCCTCGGCTTCGGGCTTGGGTTCGCCCTTGCACCCCGCGAGCCCCGCGAGAAGCGCAAGAACCATCAGCGAGGCGCCCAGGGGACGCCGGTCAGAACGAGCCGCACGCATCGTGAACGCGCGGCTCAGGCTTCCGGGGACCATGCCTCGTAGTCACCGGTCGCCGCCGCGCGATGCCCGCCGCGCTCGAGCGCGCCCTGCGGACGGTAGGCGGCCACGGTGCCCGTGGCGTTGGGGGTGTATTCGGCTTCCCAGATCCGCGCCGGCGGCAGGTGGCTTTCCGGAACGCCATCATAGGAGTGATGCAGCCAGCCGTGCCATTCGGAAGGCACGCGGCTGGCGTCGTTGGCACCGCTGTAGATGACCCAGCGCCGCTCGTACCCCTCGGTCGTCTTGGCCTTCTTCGCGCGGTAATACTTGTTACCCTGCGCGTCCGTGCCGACGTGCTCGCCGTTACGCGAGGACCACAGAGAGGTGCCGATGGTGGCGCCGTCCCACCAGGTGAAGATCTTGGACAGGATTCCCATGCGCCGGGCGTTAGCCCTCTTTGCACGCGATGCCAAGCGTGTTGGCACGCTTTTACATCGTCAATTGCGATCCCTTTCGGCCATCCTTCGTGCAAGTTGCGCAATCGCGGACGCTTCAGCGCAGATCCGCAACGCCCTGTCGCGCCCAGGGGCTCTTTCGGCTCGTTCATCTGAGGTTGGGGATCAGATGAACGAGTAGCGTGTTTCCCCTTGCAACACATCGCAACAATGCAAGGAGATCGCCCATGCGCAACCTCATTCTCGCGGCCACGATGGCCGCCGTCGCCGCCCCCAGCCTCGTGGTCGCCACCGCAACCCCGGCCATGGCCCGCGAGCATCATCGCTACCACCGCACCGACAACGGCATCCGCTACTGGAAGGACGATCATGGCCGCTACCGCTGCCGCAAGTCCGACGGCACCACGGGCCTGCTGATCGGCGGTGTCGCCGGAGCCCTCGCGGGCCGCGCGGTCGACACCCATGGCGATCGCACCACCGGCACCGTGCTCGGCGCGGCGGCGGGCGCCCTGCTCGGTCGCGAGGTCGATCGCTCGTCGAGCCGCCCGCACTGCCGCTAAACGGCGCGCTCCGTATAGGCGCCAGCCAGAAAGAGAAGCCCGCGACCATCCCGGTCGCTGATCGGTGCCCTGTCCGCCTCGCGGGCGGGGCACCGTTGCGTTGCACGCCTATCCGTCGAGCGATTCGCCGCGATCGAACGCCTCGTCCACCCATTCCTGCGCGCTCGTCGCATCCTCGGCCTCGATGATCCGGCGGGCGACCTCAAGCCGGTGCCCGGCGCGCAGCATGGCGGCAAGATGCTTTTCGCGAACCGCGCGGTCAGCCTCCTCACGCGCGAAAGGGCCGAGCCGCCGCCGCCGCGCCAGCGCCAGCGCGCTTTCGCGTTCCTGCGCCTCGCCCGGCGCCATCGCGCCGCGCACATCCTCGTCCACCCCCGCAGCGCCCAGCGCTTCGCTCACCCGCCGCGCGCCATAGCCGCGCCGCAGCAGGCTGCCCGCCTTCATCCGCGCCCAGCCTTCATCGTCGACGTAGCCCAGTTCGGCATAGCGCTCGACCAGCGCGTCGAGCGGGGGCTCGTCCTCGCCTTCCCAGCCGCGTTCGCGCAGTTTACGCCGCAGATAATCGCGCAGTTTGGCTTGCGTTGTCGCGAAACGCGCGACATAGGCGAGCGCCATTTCCTCGAGTCGGGGCCTATTGAGCGGCCGGGGATTGCGACGCTTGTCGGACATCTTGCCCTATTCGTGCCACACTCGGCGCAGAATGGGGAGTGCTTATGGGACCTTGGGGGATGGGGTGCCGGCCATATTCGGTTCACAAGCGGAACCCTAGGTCGTCATTCAATCCGCCAAATTGGTTAGAACAGATAACGGGTTACGATATAATGAGCGACACCATCAGCATGGTGACGAAGTCGGATCAGGCGCTTGTCGCCACCCCGAACGACGACGCGCTGGCGCGCCGTTTCGCGGACTTCGACACCTTCTGCGAGGCCCTTGATTATGCGGCCCAAGGCCAGCGCGGCTTCAATTTCCACGATCCGCGCGGAAAACTGACGCGCGCCTATCCTTTCAGCGAACTGCGCAGCGATTCGCTCAAGGTCGCCTACGCGCTCATCGCGCGCGGCGTGAAGCCGGGTGAGCGCGTCGCGCTCATCGCCGAAACCGGGCCCGACTTCGCGGCGTTGTTCTGCGCCACGATCTACGCGGGCGCCTGGCCGGTACCGCTGCCCCTGCCCACCAGCTTCGGCGGCAAGGACAACTACATCGAGCAGCTCGTCGTCCAGCTGTCGAGCGCGGACCCGGTGCTGCTGATCGGCCCCGACGAAATCGCCCACCTCACTTCGGCCGCGGCCGAGCGGCAGGCCTGCGGTCACGCCACCTGGGCGGACTTCGCTGCCAAGGACGCGCCCGAAGTCGCGCTGCCCACGCCCAGCCCCGATGATATCTGCTACCTGCAGTATTCGAGCGGCTCGACCCGCTTCCCGCACGGCGTGGCGGTGACGCACCGCTCGCTCCTGTCGAACCTCGCCGCGCACAGCCACGGCATGCAGGTGCGCGACGGCGATCGCTGCATCTCCTGGCTGCCGTGGTACCACGACATGGGCCTGGTCGGCTGCTTCCTCTCGCTGATCGCCAACCAGGTCTCGGCCGATTACCTCAAGACCGAGGATTTCGCCCGCCGTCCGCTGGCCTGGCTTGACCTTATCTCACGCAACGAGGGCACCTCGATCTCGTACTCGCCGACCTTCGGCTACGACATCTGCGCGCGCCGCATCTCCAGCCAGACCAACGTCGGCGAACGGTTCGACCTCGCGCGCTGGCGCCTTGCCGGTAACGGCGCGGACATGATCCGTCCCGACGTCATGCAGAGCTTCGTCAATGCCTTTGCCGACGCCGGCTTCAAGGCCAGCGCGTTCCTGCCCAGCTACGGTCTCGCCGAAGCGACGCTGGCGGTCACCATCATGCCGCCGGGCGAAGGCATCCGCGTCGAGCTCGTCGAAGAAGAGCGCCTGTCGGGCTCGCCGCGCGACCTCAACCGCCCGGCCCGCTACCGCGCGATCGTCAACTGCGGCAAACCGGTGCTCGACATGAAGGTCGAGATTCGCGGCGAAAGCGGCAAGGCGCTGACCGACCACCAGATCGGCAAGGTCTGGTGCCAGGGCACGAGCGTCATGCATTCGTACTTCCGCGACCCCGAATCGACCGCCGAATGCCTCGTCGACGGCTGGCTCGATACAGGGGACATGGGCTACATGGCCGATGGTTACCTGTTCATCGTGGGCCGCGCGAAGGACATGATCATCATCAACGGCAAGAACCACTGGCCCCAGGACATCGAGTGGGCGGTGGAGCAGCTTCCCGGCTTCAACCACGGCGACATCGCGGCTTTCTCGGTCGAGACCGAAGGCGGCGAGGAAGCGCCTGCGGTGCTCGTCCACTGCCGCGTCTCGGACCCGGCCAAGCGTATCGAGCTGCGCGATCTGATCCGCGACAAGGTGCGTTCGATCACCGGCATGAACTGCGTCGTCGAACTGGTCCCGCCCAAGAGCCTGCCGCGCACCAGCTCGGGCAAGCTCAGCCGCGCCAAGGCCAAGAAGCTTTACCTTTCGGGCGAAATCGCCCCGCTCGACCTCGCCGCGTAAGCGCGCCGGGCGACACCGGACCAGAGGGCTCGTGCGCCGCCGCGCACGGGCCCTTTTTCGTGGCGATCAGATGTCGCGGTGCAGTTCGAGAAAGTCGGCCGGAACCTCGAGCGCCTTGGCCGCGACCTGCGTCTCCTGAAGGAACAGCACCAGCGCGGCGAGCAGCAGCGCGATCGAGACGATGAACACCAGCGCGGCAAGCACCGTCAGGTCGAACCCGACCAGCCCCTGGAGGAACAGGATCGCCACCGTCGAGCCGATCGCCAGCGCCGAAAGCACCATCAGGCGAATCGCGCGGGTGATGATCTTGATGCGCTGGTCGACCAGCCGGATCTCGCGCACGATGCCGTCATGCTCGCCGCCCTCGGTCTGGTTGAACAGCGTCTGGAGCATACGCGCGCGGTCCACCACGCGCCCCAGCCGGGTCGACAGGATATTGAGGATGTTGCCGATGGCCACCAGCACGAAGACCGGCGTAAGCGCGAGTTGTATGGTCTGAACGATCATCGCAGGTGCCCTCTTGCCTTTCCCCATCGCAAACGAATTCCCCCGCGATTGCCAGTCCCTGCGCGCGCGTTCAATCCCCGCCCTGCGCCCACGCGCCCTAATTCACGAACCAGCGCTGCTGCCAGCGGTAGAGCGCGCCTACGGCGCGCCCGCTGGCATCGCGCGCGGGGCGGAAGCGAAAGCGCTGCGTGGCGAGCGCGCAGGTGATCCGGTCGGCGTCCGGGTCGGGGCTCGGGCGCGAGACCCGGCAGGCGTGCACCCGCCCGTCCGGCCCCACGGAGAGGTCGATCACCACCGCATGGCCGATCCGCAAATCGCGGGAGGCGCGCGGGTAATCGCGCGCCGAATCGATGTCGCCCGCGACCTTGACCGTGGGCGAAGCGCCCGCCCCGCCACCGCCCGGACCATGACCTTCGGCCCCTGCCCCGGTGCCCGCGCTCCCTCCGACAGCGCCGGTCCCCGCCCCTTGCGCGGCGGCTCCGGAGGCGTCCTCGGCGCCCTCCCCCGCGACC
>NZ_JALHLF010000171.1 GCF_022832435.1 Novosphingobium organovorum
CGCGCCGGTGAGGCGCGCGTCGCCGGCTTCGATGCGCTCAACGCCGACCAGCTCGACAGCGCGGCGATCCAGTTCCAGAAGGCGCTCGCGGTCAACAGCCGTGACGCCGACGCGCTGGGCGGCCTTGGCATCGTGCGCCTGCGCCAAAAGCAGTTCGCCGAGGCCGCCGACCTGCTCGGCCGCGCCTCGCAACTGGGCAAGGCCAGCCAGTGGGCCGAAGGGCTCGCCTCGGCGCGCTACTTCGCGGGTATCGCGCAAGGCCAGGCCCTGCTTGCCAGCGGCGATCTCGCCCAGGCGCAGGCCAAGGCCGAGGAACTGGTCCGCTCAGGCTACGCCGAGCCCGCGCCCGCGCTCGAACTGCTGGCACAAGTCTACGAAAAGCAGGGCCGCTACGCCGATGCCGCCGATCTCTACCGGCAGGCCTCGGAAGGCAAGAACGTCGATGAAAAGCGGCTCCAGATGCGCGCCGCGCGCGGCCGCGCGCTGGCCGCTGCGGCGCGCGGCGACGATATTGGCGCCATCCGCGAATTCCAGTCCGGGCTCATGGCCGACCCGAGCGATCCCTGGATTCGCTACGAATTCGCCGAATTCATGATCAAGCGCGGCCGCGTGCCCGAAGCCGAATCGCTGCTCCACGCGCTGGTCAGCAACGGCGGCGCGGATTCGCTCTACGCCGCTGCCCTGCTCGATGCCGACCTTGGCCGCGCTGGCGAAGCCGAGCGGCTGATCTCGATGATCCCGGAAACCCAGCGCACCGCACCGATGCGCGCCTTCGCGATCGGGGTGAAGACCGATGCGGCAATCGCCCGCGCCCGCGCGCTGGCCAAGACCGGGCAGAGCGCCCAGGCCCTCGCCGCGCTGCGCCAGCTGGCGCAGATGCGTTCGATCCCGGTGGGCAAGCAGGCCGCGATCGCCAGCGCGCTCGTCGACCTCGGCGATGCCGACAGCGCCGCGCAGCTCGCCCAGCGCGCCATGACCGGCGACATCACGAACATCACGGACTACGAAGGCCTGATCGGCGTCCTCGTCCAGACCGGGCGCGACGATCTGGCGCAGGCCGCGCTCCAGCGCGCGGGCCAGCTCGCCGGGTCGAGCGCCGAAGGCCAGCAGGCCTATGGCCGGATGCAGGCCACGCTCATGGTCAGCCAGGCCGACCGCGCGCGGCTCGCCGGACGCTTTGCCGAAGCCTTCGACATCCTGCAGAGCGCCTACCGCGCCGCGCCGGACAATGCCGCGATCCTCGCCGGGCTCGCCCGGCTCTACCAGAACGGCGAGATGGCCGCGCGCGCCGCGCAGACCTGGCAGCTTTACCTCGCCCGCAAGCCGGGCGACAAGGATGGCCTGATCGGCCTTGCCCAGACTGCGCAGATGGCGGGCGACAAGGACCTGTCGCAGCAGGCCGCGAGCCAGTTGCTCAAATCCTACCCGCAGGACTATCAGGTCTACATCGCGCTGGCCGACGTCGAACGCGCGGGCGGCAACGAGCGCCGCGCGCTCGCCTACCTCAAACAGGCGCGCGCGCTTTACGCCCGCCAGACCAATTCGACCAGCGTGGCCGCGCTTGGCGGCAATCCCTTCGCCAACCTGCCCGGCGATGCGGCCAACCCGTTCCGCAACCGGGCAAGCACCCCCGCCCCGCAGGCGGTCAACCCCTTCGCGCTCGGCGGCGGCACCCGGCTGCCCGATGCGGCCCCCGCGAACACCGGCTATGGTGCGCAGGGCTATCCGGGCCAGACCTATGCGGCTCAGGCCAACGGGATGCAGGCCAGCGCCTACCCCGCCAACGCCCCTGCGCCGCAGAGCGCCGCGTCCTACGGCGCGCCCGCCGCCTTTGCCGGGGCGGGCGCCGGAATGCAGGGCGTTGCCGGACCGGGCACGAGCGCGCTGCCCTACACCTCCGCCAGCGCATCGCCCCCGGCCTCGGGCACGCCGATGGTCGCCACTGGCGGCGATCCGGTGCTCGCCCAGATCCAGTCCGAGATCGCTTCGATGTCGCAGGATGCCGGACCGCGCGTCGATGTCGAGACCGGCTTTCGCAACCGTTCGGGCGAGACCGGGCTCAGCCAGCTCAACGAGATCAAGGGCTCGGCCAAGCTGTCGACCAGCGCGCTAGGCGGGCGTGTTTACGCGAAGGCCGAGGCGAGCGTGATCGACGCCGGACGCCCGACCGGATCGGGCCTTGCGCGCTTTGGCACCAACGCCACGATCGAAGCGCAGGCCATCGTCGATGAAGAGGAATCCGATCTCGCCGACGCCAACAGCCAGCACGCCTCGGGCGTCGCCTTCTCGGCGGGCTACGAAAGCGATGCGGTGCAGGCCGAAGTCGGCACCACGCCGGTCGGCATGGGAACGACCAAGGTGACTTTCCGCGCCGCCGCGACCCCCAAGATCTCGCAGAACGTGCGGGTCAGCGCCTTTGCCGAACGCAAGCCGGTGACCGATTCGGTGGTCTCCTATGCCGGCACGCGCGATCCGGTCACGGGTGAGCGCTGGGGCCAGGTCATGCGCTTTGGCGCGGGCGGCGGGCTGTCCTACGACCGCGAAGGCAGCGGCGTCTACGGCGATGCGCGCTACTACCGCTTCAACGGCACCAATGTGGCGAAGAACGAAGGCTTCGAGGCCAACGTGGGCGGCTACTTGCGCGCCTGGAAGGGGCGCAACGCCACGCTGACGGTGGGCATGAACGTCAACTACCAGGGCTACGACAAGAGCCAGAACTATTTCACGTTCGGCAACGGCGGCTACTTCAGCCCGCAGAGCTTCCTGTCGATCGGCTTCCCGATCACCTACGCGATGGAGAACGATCGCTTCATCACGCGCGCCACCTTCACGCCGGGCCTGCAAAGCTACAGCCAGGACGAAAGCCTGCTCTACCCCACCGATCCCGACGCCCAGGCCGTGCTCGACAGCCTGAAGGCCCAGGACAGCGACGTGCGTTCCTATTACGACGGGATCAGCAAGACCGGTTTCGCGTTATCGGCAGGAGGCGAACTTTACTACAAGCTGAGCCCGACCACCCGGATCGGCGGCGAGGCCAGCTACAACACCTTTGGGACTTACAACGAATTGCGTGGCTTGCTCGGCGTTCGCCAGAGCTTCGGGAGTACCAACTAAATGAAGATGCAGGCATTCCCCACCCCCCGCCAGCGCCCCGACGATCTTGGGCTGGGCGGCCTTGCGCTGCTCGCGCTCTCCGCCGCGGACGAAGTGTGCGAGGCAGTGCCCGAATTGCAGGCGCACGGTTTCTTCGTCGCGATCGGCAAGCGCATGGCCGCGCTCGAGCCGCTCGACGGTGTGAACGATGCCGCCGCGCTGTCGATGCGGATCAACGAATTCTGGCACGCGCTCGACTGGGGCGAGATCGAACTGGTGCTGGCGAGCGACGGGATCATCGTGCGCCACCGCGACCTGCCCACCAGGATCGCACCCGATCCCAAGGGCCACTGGTCCGCCATGCTGCTCGGCGTGCTCGAAGGCGCCTACGACTGCTGGTTCCGCGCGCTGGGCAGCGGCCCCGCGCTCAAGACCCGCGCCGAATGGAAGGGAGAGACGCTCGAGCTTCGCCATGGCCGCTGAACCCCGATCGATCGACCGGCGCACGTTTTCCCTCGGCATGCTGGTGGCGCTGGCCGCGTGCAACCGCAGCGAAAAGAGCGAGGCGGCCATGACTTATGGCGCGTCCTCCCGCTTCCCGTCCTCCTCCCCCACGGCCATGACCACCGCAAGCTTCTGGACCCAATGGCGCGACCGTTTCGTCTCCCCCGAAGGGCGCGTGGTCGACACCGGCAACGGCGACATCAGCCACTCCGAGGGGCAGAGCTACGGCCTCTTGCTCGCGCTCCAGGCGGACGACCGCGCGACGTTCGCGCGCATCGCCAGCTGGACCGAGGCCAATCTCGCGCGCAGCGACATGGCGCTCTACGCCTGGCGCTGGGACCCGCAGACGCGCGGGGTGACCGACGCCAACAACGCGACCGACGGCGACATCGTGATCGCCTGGGCGCTCTCGCTCGCCGCGCAGCGCTGGGCCGAGCCGCAATGGGGCGAACGCTCGGCAACCGTGCGCGCCGCGATCCGCCAGCACTGCGTGGTGAGCCGCTTCGGCCGCCAGCTGCTGCTGCCCGGCGTGGCAGGCTTCGTCGAAAGCGACAAGGTCGTGCTCAACCCGTCCTATTTCGTGTGGCCCGCGCTCGACCATTTTGCCCGGATCGACGGCATGGCGGCGTGGAACCCGGTCATTTCGGATGGCGAGGACCTGCTGCGCCTGGCCCGTTTCGGCGCGCACAAGCTACCGAGCGACTGGATCGTGGTCAGTGGCGAAAAGGCGGTCGCCCCCGCCCCCGACAAGCCGCCGCGCTTTGGCTACGATGCGATCCGCGTCGCGCTGTGGGGGGCGCAGGGCAACCGCAGCGCGATCACCGCACCGATTGCCAGCTGGTGGCGCTCGTGCCTTGCCCAGCACCGCCCGATCCCCGCCTGGGTCGACGTGGTGACCGGAGAGGAGGCGAACTACGCGCTTTCGAACGGCGGCGCGGCGATTGCCGGGCGCCTGCTGGGCACCGCCTCGCCCACCCAGCTGTCCGAAGACTACTTCGCCGCTTCGCAGCAGCTGCTCGCGCAGAGCTGATCGACGTAACTACAAGCCGCGTTCGAGGATCAGTTCGAAATCCTTGAGCGCGGCCGAAGCGGTAGCCATCGGCTCGGGCCCGCCGCCCATCGTCAGGATTTCGCCCATGCAATCGGTCTCGACCCGCAGCGCCTTGGTCTTGCCCGGAATATGCGCAAAGGCATCGTCCAGCGGATAGGTTTGCACCGCAACCGAAGCGGCGGGCTTCGCGCCGGTGAGATCGAGCCGGCCGACAAGGCGCGGCACCCGCCCCTCCCCCTGCCAGCGGGCGACTTGCTCGGGCGTCACCGCATCGATCCCCGAGACCGCGACATCGGCCAGTTCAAGCCCCGCATCGAGCCCGAAATTGGCAAGGATCAGCAGCTTGCAGGCGGTGTCCCAGCCTTCGATGTCGCGGCTGGGATCGCGCTCGGCAAAGCCGCCGCGCTGCGCTTCGCCCAGCGCCTCGGCGAATGTGCAGCCCCGCGCCATCATCGCGTTGAGCAGGAAATTGGTGGTCGCGTTGAGCACGCCTTCAAGCCGCAGCACGCGCGCACCGCGCAAGCTGACCTCGAACAGGTCGATGGTCGGCAGCGCGGCCGCGGTGGCCCCGCTGATGCGCAGCGCCGCGCCCCGGTCGGCCGCCAGCTGGCGCAGC
>NZ_JALHLF010000172.1 GCF_022832435.1 Novosphingobium organovorum
ACTTTGATGCCGTGAGCGGGAGCCATCCACCCTATCCGGTTTGGATAGGTTGTCGACCAGTCGAGGTCATTCAAATCCGTGCGGGCGAAGGCCCTAATTGCAAATCTTGCGGCACGCGGGCGATCGTTAGCCCTGCGTTTGCGGCGTAACTGGCTCCTACCGGGTGAAGTCGATGAAGGCCCTGAGTGGAGGCGGAAGCTGGCGGCGGCCGGAATAATACAGCATCGGCCCCGAGAACGGCTCGTCCCATTCGTCGAGTATCCGTTCCAGGGCCCCTGACTGCATGGCCGGGGCAAGCCAGTCCTCGAAGAGCCGTACAACACCGAGCCCCGCCATTGCGGCTTCGACCAGCAGGTCGCAAGCCGAACCGGGCTGGATAAGGAGAGGGCCGGGCGGGTCGATACGGATCACTTCGTCGCCGCGCTCGAATTCCCAGATGGCCAGCGCGCCGCTGGAGAAGCGCAGACGCAGGCACGCGCGGTGAAGAAGGTCGCGGGGATGCGTGGGGCGGCCATGGACATCGAGATAGGCCGGAGCTGCCGCTGTGATTATCCGCTGCGACCGTGGTCCGATCGGTAACGCGATCATGTCCTGCTCCAACCGTTCCTCGTAGCGGATGCCCGCGTCGGCCCCGGACGCGAGAATATCGACGAAGCTGTCCTCCACGGTCACTTCCACCCGGACGTGGGGATGCGCTTTCAGGAATTTCGGCAGGATGCCGGGAAGGACGGTTCTGGCGACATTCGCCGTGACGTTGAGCCGCAGGGTGCCGGCCGGCTGGTCGGTCTCGGCATGGACGGCGTCGAGTGCGGCATCGATCTCGTTAAGAGCGGGAGAGAGGCGCTCGAACAGCCGGGCCCCCGCTTCGGTGACCGAGACGCTGCGCGTCGTGCGGTGCAGCAAGCGGGCGCCCAGCCGTGTCTCCAACCGGCGAAGCGCTTCGCTGAGGCCGGACGCGGAAACGCCCGATACCCGTGCCGCCTCCCGAAAGCCACCTGCGCGGGCCACGGCCACGAAAGCCGATAGATCGTCGAGTTCAGTCGCCATTGTGCAAATTCTCGTACAGCCTGTACCAGCCTGCACGGCTTATCGCTCGCTGGCAACAGGGCCATATGGCTCGTCGCACCTTCACAGGAGATTTGCGCATGACCAACCTTGCCACAGAAAAGACCTTTCAACTCGGCGACCGTATCGTCAACCGGATGGGCTACGGCGCCATGCAGCTTGCAGGGCCTGGCGTGTTCGGTCCACCGCGCGATCGCGCCGCCGCCATTGCGGTCCTGCGCGCTGCCGTAGAGGCCGGGGTCAACCATATCGACACGAGCGACTTCTACGGACCGCACGTCACCAACCAGATCATCCGCGAAGCGCTGCATCCCTATACCGATGATCTGGTCATCGTGACCAAGGTGGGCGCGGTACGTGGCGACGATGCCGCGTGGCTCCCGGCGCAAAGCCCAACCGAACTGACGCAGGCGGTGCACGACAACCTGCGCAATCTGGGGCTGGATCAGCTCGAAGTCGTCAACCTGAGGCTGATGAGCGATGTCCACGCGCCGAGCGAAGGATCGCTCGAAGCACAGTTCTCCACGCTTGCGCAATTGCGCGAGCAAGGACTGATCCGGCATCTTGGCCTCAGCAACGTCACCCCTTTGCAAGTGGCTGAGGCGCAGAAGATCGCTCCGGTCGTCTGCGTCCAGAATCAGTACAATCTCGTCCACCGTGCTGACGACGCGTTGTTGGAAGACCTGACCGTCCAAGGGATCGCCTATGTCCCGTTCTTCCCGCTGGGCGGGTTCAGCCCGATCCAGTCGGACGCGCTTTCCCGGATCGCAGCGCGGCTAGAAGCCAGCCCGTTGCAGGTTGCGCTGGCGTGGCTGCTAGCGCGTTCGCCCAACTTGCTCCTGATCCCAGGCACCTATAGCCTTGCGCATCTGACCGAAAATCTGGCGGCCGCTAACCTGCTGTTGTCGCGAGATGTTCTCGACGAGATGGACGTCGTAGCGGGCACCTGAAATCTGCCGCCGCCCGAGGGTGGGCGCGCGGAATTCAACCAATCACGGTCCGGGCGAATGCCGCAGCTGCCTCAAGTCCATCCTGCCCGACGCTGTGGCCCAGCCCTGGCGAGACGTGCATCTCGACAGGCACGCCGGCGGCCGTGAATGCGGCGTCGGCCAAACCCATGGAACGGAACGGCACGACCTCGTCTTGCGTACCGTGGACCAGCAGGACCGGAGGGCGGCCGCGGATATCCGCTTCCAGCAAATCCGGTGCGACCAGCGTGCCCGAAACCCCGACGATCCCGACGACGGTTTCTTTCCGGCGCAACCCGACGTGGAGTGCCATCATCGTCCCCTGACTGATCCCGACGAGTAGCAGGCGGTCGCTGGTGAACCCCGGCCGCTTCGAGTTCTGCAGTAAGGAAAGCATCGAGAGCCGGCGCCGCAGCCGCCGCGCCGACCGCACGTTCCGCCGTCGAGAAGGTCTCGATCGGCCACCACTGGTAAGCGGCTGCCATGTGAGGGATCTGCGAAGGGGCATTCGGCGCCACAAAGGCCGCATCGGGCAAGGCGGGCTGGATCATGCGCGCCAGCGAGATCAGATCTTCGCCATTGGCCCCGTATCCATGAAGCAGGATCACCAGTCCGGTGGGGGCCGTGCCGGAAAGCGCGGCGAGGCGGGGGCCGTCAAGCATCAGGATAACCCTTTTAGATTGGCGATCTCAGCATAAATGCCTGCATTATAAAATGCGAGGATCGACCCTTAAACGACGTTTAGCGGTTCAGATTCGACACCCGATTGCTGTCCGTCCGCTTACGGACCGGCAACGGTGCAGGAAACATCCTCCGTCTTTCGAGTAGTCG
Organism: Novosphingobium organovorum; assembly: GCF_022832435.1. Lineage (GTDB taxonomy): Bacteria > Pseudomonadota > Alphaproteobacteria > Sphingomonadales > Sphingomonadaceae > Novosphingobium > Novosphingobium organovorum. Next base: position 2,865 of record NZ_JALHLF010000172.1, read on the forward strand.
GCAACAGTCGATGAAACTTGCCGAAACTGCCTGCTACAATCGCGATCCCGGCAAACACGGCCGAGGCCGCGTTGCTGCCCAGCTCGGCCAGAAGCCATCCAAATAGGGGAGCCCCGGCCGTTTGGCCAACGGCCAACATCAGGAAGGCAATCGTCAGGCCGGTTGCGGGACGATCCGGGAGCAGGCGCACGCTCCAGATCAAGTAGACACCTGTCAGGGTAACGTAGGCGCCGCCGAATAGGCTTCCACCGGCAAGGGCGGCCGAGGCAGGCACCCACTCCGAGCCCACAGCGAAGATGGACAGGGCCATGACGGCAAGGAACGTCGTGTGGACATGTTCGAGACCGAAGCGGGCCACCAGCTTGCCAGCCATGGCCCCGGCGATGCCGCCTGCGCCTATCGCGCTCCACAGCGCCGCGCTGGCCGCAGTTTCCCAGGCGAGCCGCTGCGCGACAAGCTGACTGCCAAAGGACCACAGGGCAGTGCTCGCCGCGCCCGTCAGAAACGTGGCTGCGACCAGATGCAGCATGGCGCTGTCGAACCTTGGCAGCGTGCCCGGCACACGTCTCTGCCCGCGCGCTTGCGGCAGGTGCCTGGCGGCCGCCACGGCCAGTGCGAAGGCAAGGACCGCAAAGGCCCCGAAAGCCAGACGCCATTGTCCGGCCATAGCGAAGGCAATCGGGCCAGACACGGCCACGCCCATGCTCGTCCCGGCGTTGATTGTGGTGTTCGTCGCGTCCTGCCGGTCCTTGTGGACAGCGGCCACCACGGCTGCAGCCATGGGCGGAGACGCGAGACCCGTGCTTGCCCCGGCCACCAGCACCGAGACCGCGAGCAGGATCGGGTTCGGAGCCAGCGCGATGCCCGCCATGCCGATCCCCGCCACCAGAGCCGCGAGAGTGGCGACGGCGCGCGCTCCGAACCGCTGCGTCAAGGCCGCCGAAACCAGGATTGCCACGCAATATCCGGCGAAGGAACCACCCGAAACGATCCCGGCGACTGAGGATCCCAGGCCCAAGTCCGCATCGATCTGCGGCAGGAACAGGCCAAAGGCGAAACGGGCAAGGCCGTAGCAGACGGCGATCAGGCCAAAGCCCACCGCTCCAATGCGCAGCGCCGGGCTCATGGCCGCGCCGCGTCCATCAGGAGCTCCGCGCAGGCTCGTGCCGCGCGGACCGCATCGACGCCGCGGTAAACCGCAGCGTGGGTCGCGCCCTCGAAGAGCACCAGGATCTGCTCGGCAAGGGCGGGCGGGCGGCCTCCCAAATCGTGTTCGATAATGGCTGCGATATGCGCCTGAAACGCCGCCTTGTGCGCGGCGACGGCGTGCGCGATCTCGGGTGTCTCGCCGCCGGTTTCGGCTCGCGCACGCAGGAACAGGCAGCCGCGCGCTCCTTCCTCGGCCACCCAGTCCTCGAGCGCGGCGAACAGCGCATCGACATCATCGACGGCAAGGCGGGCCATGAACCGACGGTCGCGCTCGGCGAGAACGAGAGCCATGAGCTGTGCCTTGCTCCCGGCGTGCTTGTAGAGCGTCCGGCTCGACATGCCCGCCGCCTCGGTCAGCCGGTCCATCCCGGTGGCGGTATAGCCGTGGCGGTCGAAAAGCTGTTCGGCTGCGGCGACGAGCCGCGCGGTCGTTTCCATAGGAAGCCTCCTTCACTGCAAGGCCCAATGTAAAACGATCGTTTTCCTTTTCAACCCCGGCGAGCGGCGTTCACCAGCTTGCCAGTGTCTGGAGATAGGCGCGACACATGGCGCCGAGGCTATCTCGCAACGCCTCCGCTTCAGCATCCGGCAACCCCCCGTTCAAAGGCATTGCGCGCGGTCCCGTAGATAACGCTGGTCAGCGTCAGATTGATCGCGCGCACGTCAACCGGCGGGAGGTCGCAGGCGCTCGCCAGCATCGCGTGGGTCGCCGCATCGGCCCGTTGCGCGAAGGCGTGAACGAGGGCATCGTTGTCGAGTTCGGTGACCGAACGGTAGAGGGCACGGGTCACGTCCGCGCGCTCGGTCTTGGCCGTCCAATACGTGTCGATCAGCGCGTGGACCATATGGGCTAGGGGCGCGCCCCGCTGCGCCGTGCACGTCGCCTCGATCCGGCCGGCAAGCGCGTCGAGATAACGCGCGTTCAGCGCGTAGCCGAGCGCCTGCTTATTGGGGGAATACTGGTACATCGTCGCCACCGACAAACTCGCGCGCGCCGCGACACGCGTCGTGGTGAGGCGCTACATTCCCTCGCGCAGAAAAACCTGAAGGGTCGCCTCCAGAATAGCGTCCACGGTCACACCCGAACGGCGTTGAACCGGCCGTTTGCGGGCCTTGAGCGCCGGGGGAACAGTCTCGGTCATACGCGCTGGGTCGAACAAGGCGTGTTCGACCGGATTTTCGAGGCCGTA
>NZ_JALHLF010000173.1 GCF_022832435.1 Novosphingobium organovorum
CACGCGCACCGCGCCGGCGTGGACCTGGAGCGTGTCGGGGCCGAGCAGGGCCTCGGCGCGCGGGCTGACGAAGCAGGCGCGCGCCTGCGCGTCGAGCAGGATCGCGGCGGTGCCCATGGCTTCGAGCGATCCGTGCAGCAGGTGGCTTCCGGCGTGTTCGATCGATTCCTGCACGCGCACGGCGGACAGCACGTACGGGGCGAGCTGGCGGAACACCGCGCGTTCGTCCTCGCTGGTGCGCCCCTCCTCGTCGCCGCGCAGGATGGCGAGGCCGAAGAAGGTGCCTGGCTGCCTGGCCAGCACGATTTGCGCGCCGTGTTCGAAATCGAACGTGCGGGCCAGGTCGAGATAGCCTTCGTCGGTATGGCGCGCGCGCACGGCGTCGTAGTGCGCTTCCCAGGTCACTTCCATCGGCGCTGCGGTGGCGGCGATGCGGTAGTTGACGTCGGGCTGGAAGATCTCGATGCGCGAGGCGGCGGCGACGAAGCCTTCGGGCACGTCGCTCACCCAGTCGAAGGTGATGTGCCGTTCGCCCAGCGCGATGAGCTGCGTGCGTGAGGAGCCGGTGGCATGGGCAATCGCGCGCAGGGCCGTGTTCCAGCCCCCGCCTTCGAACGGCGCGCGTTCGATCAACGCGCGCAAGTCCTCCATTTCTATGCCCGCCCTGTGCCCCACGCCTCTGATCTGTCCCTATTGGCGTTTCACTTCAAGTAAAACACCCAAAACCGAGGTGCAATTGGGTGAATACCACGATCATGGCATGTGCCCGAGGGCATTTGCGTACATTGTCGTCCTGCGACCCGAGGGATGGTGCAAGCCAGTCCTTGACACTGCCCGAAAATCTCCCGGGGGGGAGGTTTTCGGGCATTTTTGGTTGGGGCGTTCCGACGAAGAAGGGCCCACCCCCGATCCCTCCGGCAAGCGGGAGGATAGGGCCGATGTGACCTGTGCAGCCTCTTCCTCTGGAGAATGGGAGGGCAAAGGGAACCGCGGATTTCGCGAGCTTCTCCCAACCGATACGGCTCTCCACATCGGGCCGGGCGCTTTCGAAAAGGAAAGCAGGGTGGCGCGCGGGCTGTTCGCTGTGGCCGTGGGTTTGGATCGCGGCCAGAATGGTTGTTTTGAGAGGCCGGTCTTGCGCGAAACTAGCGGAAGGTGTCGTCCTCGATCGCGGTGTTCGCGCGGGCGGCGCGGATCAGCGCGCGTCCGCCGAAGGTGAGGCCGATGCCCAGCAGGAAGGGCATGCCGCCGAAGAGCAGCACCAGAGGCAGCATCTGCGCGGTGCTGCCCAGGTCGGAGACGAACAGCGCGGCCGAGCAGAGCCCGCTGGCGCCCGCGATCAGGATGCCGATGGCCATGAGCAGGCCGCCCAGAAGCGCCTTCATCGCAGGGTCTCCAGCGCGCCGCGATGGCGGGCCAGCACCGGGGCGCCCTCGGCGCCTGCGCGGTAGAAGGTGTTGTAGGTGTCGAAGGGAATGATCTGCCCTTCGCCGGTGACGAAGTGGACGCAGCTGCGCTTTACCGTGGCGAGATCGAAGTTGTAGCGGTCGAGGAACTGCAGGATCACCACGCGAAAGCTGTTGGCGTAGGTCAGCTCCTCGGGAACCATCGCCTGGGGCAGGCAGCACAGCAGGCTTGCCAGCTTGTCTTCGGTGTTGGCCTGCGCGGTTGCGAGCGAAAGCAGGTCGAGGATGCGCGCGCGCAGTTCGGGGTGCGCTTCGTAGCTGATCGTGCTTGGCCCGGCGAGGATCGCCTCACGCGGGAGCAGGCTGGTGATCGGGGTGACCGCCGCGCCGTCGCGCAGGCCATAGCCGATGCAGATCTGGTCGGGGTTGCAGGGCAGAGGGATCATGTCCTTTTCGGCGAAGACGCCCGATTTGGCGACTTCGCGGCGAATCTGGGTGAGCAGCAGGCGATGGCTCGCCGGATCGAAACCTTCGTTGCGCCCGGCGTCCTGAACGGGCTGGATCGTCACCCCGCGCACGCAGCGCCAGGTCAGCGCGTGGCGCACGATCGCGGCGATTTCGTGATCGTTGACCCCGCGCTTGGCGACGACGACCAGCGTGGTGGAAAGGCCCAGCGCCTCAAGCCGTTCGAGCGCCTGCTGGCGGAGGCGCGACAGCCGCGCGCCGCGAAGGTTCATCAGCGCTGTATCGTCCAGGCTGTCGAACTGGAGATAGACTTCGAGCCGGGGCGCGTAGCTCGCCGGCCTTGTGGCAAAGGCCGCGTCCTGTGCGATGCGAAGGCCGTTGGTGTTGATCATGACGTGGCGGATCGGACGGCGCCTGATGGCATCGAGGATGGCGAAAAAGTCGGGGTGGAGCGTGGGCTCTCCGCCCGAAAGCTGGACGAGGTCCGGCTCGCCCTCGCTGGCGACGAGCGCGTCGAGCATCCGCTCGATCTCGGCCAGCGGGCGGTGGCCGCCGCCAAGGTCGGCCGCGTCGGCAAAACACACCGGACAGGCCAGGTTGCAGGCCTGGTTGATCTCGATGATGGCGAGGCAACTGTGCTGTTCGTGGTCGGGGCACAGCCCGCAGTCGAACGGGCATCCCGCCTCGGTGCGGGTCTGCGCGGTGAGCGGCCGGTCGCCGGGCTTGAGCCAGAGCTTCTGCGATTGCCAGTAGGCCAGATCGTCGGCGATCAGCGTCTTTTGCACCCCGTGCGCGCGGCAGCGCTTGAGGTAGTAGACCGCCTCGCCTTCGATCACGACCTTGGCCGGGACGGGTTCAAGGCAGGTTTCGCACAGGCTCGTCGTCTGGCTGTGGAACAGGTAGGGCGCCGCCTTGCGTTCGGGCAGGGGGTGGGGCGCGGTGCCCGCTTCGTCCAAGTCGCACCCAGAGGAGGCCATAACAGATCATTCCCAGACAGAGAAAGTGGAACAGGTTGAACGGTCCCACCAGGGTTGGATAGGGCTTGGCGAATTCCCATGCGAACCGCTGCGCGCCGTAGAAGGCGGCAAAGACGTGAAAGCCATGGGTCTCCACCCAGCCTGCGCCCGCAAGCCGCGCGCGGGCGTAGATGAGCGCGAACAGCGCCATCGCCAGCGCTTCGTAAAGCTCGACCGGATGGCGCGCGATGCCATCGCCAAGGTCCACGCCCCAGGGCAGCGCCGTGGGGGTGCCGTAGGTCAGGTCGGGCAGCCCTGCAAAGAGGCAGCCCAGCCGTCCGATCGCCAGGCCGACCGCCATTGGCAGGACATAGGCGCCCCCGGTCGAGCGGCGCAGGCCATGGCGTACTTTCCACGCTTCCACGGCAACGATCCCGCCCACCAGCGCGCCCGCCACGCTGTGCGAGGGGGCCAGCGTCAGCCGCAGCGAATTGGCGGTTCCGGCCGCCCAGGCCCCGATCAATGCGCCAAGCGCGAGGGTGACGTAGTAGGACGGCGTGGTGACCCGTGCGAGGGCGTCCGCCTCGCGCGGCCAGCGCCGATGCTGCCAGAACGCGGTGACGCTGGCCCCGATCCAGGCCGCACCATCGCCCAGGGTGTGGGCCCAGGGGGCTGTCGGAATAACGATGATGGTGCCGCCCCTCCTTGCCGTATCGGGCCGCTCCTTAAGGCAGAACAGGCCTGTTCGCGCAAGATGAAACGGGCTGGAGCGCGGAAGGTTACTTGGCGGTTTCAATAAATTTTCCGAAGATATTGCTATCGTGCGTGATCGGGCATAATAGCGCCCAACGGTCCGCACGCGTGGTGCAGGCCTGACAGGAGCAAATCCATTGCTGGTTCTTAACCCCTTCAAGGGCACTGCGCCCGCCGGTTACCAGCCCTTCTCCTAAGCACCGTTCCGGTGCGGCGGCAGGGCCGAAGAGTCCGCTGGCGCACGTTTCCCGCGATCTTGCACGATTGATTGCCGCATGGTTGCGCGCTCTGGCGTGGGACTTGCGGCCGGAACGGATAGACAATGACGGAAATGATGTTCGCCCGGAGCCTCCTGCTCCGGTTTACGCGCGGTGCCGACGCCGCGCCCGACTTTCGCACGGCGCTGCGCGAATGGGCTTTGCCCAAGCTCGGCTGGCTGACCGCCGATGCCTGTACCAAGCTGCCTAAAAACGCCACCTGGGCGACGGTCCTGGCGCGGGTGGAGGCGGCGCAGGCCGCTGCGGATGCCGCCAAGACACGCTCCGGCGACACGGACGCTCGCCCCTCGCACGCGATCGCTATGGCGCGGGCGCTGGCGGGGGTGCTGGGGCTGGAGGCGGGCGATGCGCGTCTGCTCGAGGCCTTGATCGGCTGCGCGCGCCATCCGCACTTGCGCGCCCTGATCGCGATCCTCACCACGCGCGGCACCGATCTGGCCTGCGCGATGGGCCTGCTCGCGGGCTTTGAAGAGGAGAAGGCCGAGGCGCGGGTGCGCACCAGCGCGGTGCTGCGCCTCGGCCTCGTCGGGCTCGAGGCGGATCGTGAGGGCGGGGCTTATATCGCCTTGCGCTGGGCGCTGACCGACCTGCTCGACCGCCAGGCGCCCGATGCCGAGGCGATCGTGGGCGCGCTGGCCGGGCCGCGCCAGACCAGCGCGCTGGAACTGGATGACTTCGCCCATGTCGCGGACCGGGATTTTCTGGTGCGGCTGCTGGCGGGGGCGCTGCGCACGCAGGCCCGAGGCGTCAACATCCTGATCCACGGGCCGCCGGGCACCGGCAAGACCGAGCTGGCGCGCGTGCTGGCGGCCGAAGCGGGCGCGGCGCTCCACGCGGTGGGCGAGACCGACGAGGCCGGCGATGAGCCCAACCGCTACGAGCGGGTCCACGCGCTCCACCTCGCGCAGCGGGTGCTGGGCGCACGCGGCGATGGCTCGGCGCTGCTGCTGTTCGACGAGATGGAGGACTTCATCGGCGATGCCGCGCCCTCCGGCGGTGACTGGTTCGCGCGGCGTTCGGGCAGCAAGGTCTTCGTCAACCGGCTGATCGAAAGCAACGCGGTGCCGGTGATCTGGACCACCAACGCGCTGGGCAATGTCGATGATGCGATCGTGCGGCGCATGAGCTTCGTGCTCCGGCTCGACACCCCGCCGCGCAGCGTGGCGCTGCGGATGCTGGCGCGGGTGGCCGCCGACGAAGGGGGCGTGCCGGGCGCGGCCTTCGCCGACCTGATCGAGCGCGCGCCCGAGACC
>NZ_JALHLF010000174.1 GCF_022832435.1 Novosphingobium organovorum
CTCGCCAGCATCATGCTATGGCTCAAATAATTAAATTGTCACTACTTCCTAGACCTTTGTTTTGACGCATTTTCTGAATCGTCAGGTGAATCCACCTGACTGAAAAATGCTCTAGCGGTGGCTGCCCAGCATGTTGGCGTGGGTGATAGCGACCGCAAGCGCGTCCGAAGCGTCCTCGCCGGCAAGCTGGACGCCGGGCAGCAGGACTTTGAGCATGTGCTGGATCTGCTTCTTGTCCGCACCGCCCGTGCCCACCAGCGCCTTCTTGATGACCTTGGTGGGATACTCGGCCACGGGAAGCCCCGCGCGCGCGATCGAGAGCATGGCCACACCGCGCGCCTGCCCGAGCTTGAGCGTGGATTGCGGGTTCACGTTGACGAAGACCTCCTCCACCGCGCCCGCATCGGGACGATGGTGGAGGATGACATCGACCAGGGCCGCGTCCAGTTCCACCAACCGCTCGGCCATCGAGGCCTTGGCGTTGGTGCGGATCTGCCCGTTGGCGATGTGGCTGAGACGGCTACCGCTCTTGGCGACGATGCCCCAGCCGGTGCAGGTAAGACCGGGATCAAGCCCGATGATGATCACGAAACGTCTCCCCGCCCTATGCGTCCGGGGATTTGGGTCAGGCCGGAGCGAGAAGGGTTTCCAGCGAGAACCGGCGCGCGGCGTGCCTAAAACACGTGAGCACCGGAAGCGCAGCTGGAAGCCCTTCGCAGCCCGGCATGGGCCAAATCAGGCCAGCTTTTCCATGACTTCGTCGGAGATTTCGTAGTTCCCCCAGACGGTCTGGACGTCATCGTCGTCGTCTAGCGTGTCGACCAGCTTGAGCAGCGTGCCCGCGGTGCCCTCGTCGACATCGACCTTGAGGTTGGGACGCCAGGCCAGCTTCACGCCTTCGGCTTCGCCCAGCACCTTTTCCAGTTCGCGCGCGACTTCGTGCAGCGCATCGACCGCGACCCAGATCTGGTGGCTGCCGAGATTCTCGTCGCCATCGCCCATGTCGCTCTCGACATCGTCGGCGCCCGCTTCGATCGCGGCTTCGAGAACGGTGTCCTCATCGCCCACAGCCCCCGGATACTCGATCAGGCCCAGACGCTCGAACCCGTGCGAAACCGCGCCCGACGCGCCAAGGTTGCCGCCGTTCTTGGCAAAGGCGGTGCGCACGTTGGTGGCGGTACGGTTGCGGTTGTCGGTCAGCGCCTCGACGATGATCGCCACGCCGCCCGGACCGTAACCTTCGTAGCGCACTTCCTCGTAGTTCTCGCCATCGCCCTTCGAGGCCTTGTCGATCGCGCGCTGGATGTTGTCCTTGGGCATCGACTGCGCCTTGGCCGCGTTGACGGCGGCGCGCAGGCGCGGGTTCATGTCGGGGTCGGGCATGCCCATCTTGGCGGCCACGGTGATTTCGCGGCTGAGCTTGCTGAACTGCGCCGAGCGCTTCTTGTCCTGCGCACCCTTGCGGTGCATGATGTTCTTGAATTTGGAATGGCCTGCCATCGGGTCCGCTCTTGTCTTGTGCCCGCCGCGTGTATCCGAGGCCCTGGCCAGCCCCTCGAAAGGGCCAGCGCGCGGCGCTACGGGCGAGTCCGTTGGAAAATCTGGTCGGGCGCCCTTACAACAAGCCGGGGCGCTAGAGCAACACTTGCCACCACCCCACGTCGCGCCAGGCGCCGAGCTTCCAGCCGACCTCGCGGTAGACGCCCACCGGGGTAAATCCCATCGCCTCGTGAAGGCCCACGCTGCCCGCGTTGGGCAGCGCGATCCCGGCGAAGGCGGCGTGAAAGCCGCGTTCCTTCAATTGCCCGAGCAGACCTGCGTAAAGCGCGCGCCCCAGCCCCCGACGCACGAAGGCGGGATCAACGTAGACGGATACGTCGCACGAAGACGCATAGGCCCCGCGCGACCGGTGCGGCGAACCATAGGCGTAGCCGCCAAGCCCCCCTTCGACTTCAGCCACCAGCCAGGCGTGCGAGGCCGTGTTGGCGGCGATCCGCCCGGCCATCTCGGCAGCGTCGGGCGCCTCGGTCTCGAAACTGACGATCGTTTCGCGCACGAAGGGCGCGTAGATCGCCGCGCAGGCGGCGGCATCCTCGGGCGTGGCGGCGCGGATCAGCGGTGTCATGCGCCGATCGTGCGGTGCTGCGAACACTATTTCAAGAATGGACTTGCGAGCGCCATCCGCCTCGCAGCTTCCCGAACTGTCGACTTCACCTCGCTCCACCTGCGGCGGCCGAAAGAGGCAAGGTCGACAGCAATCGGTGCGAAGGGGCGTACCCCCTCAAATCCCATCACACCAGTTCGGCCAGCGCCGCGGGATCGAACCCCTTGAGCCCGTCGGTCGCGCCGTCGCGCACCTTGGCCACCCAGTCGGGATTGCTGATGAGCGCGCGGCCCACCGCGATCAGGTCGAATTCGTCGCGCTCCATACGATGGGTGAGTTGTTCGAGCCCGGTCGCCTTCGAAGTTTCGCCCCCGAACGCCGCGAGGAATTCGCCCGAGAGGCTGACCGAACCGACGCTGATCGTGGTCGCCCCGGTCAGCTTCTTGGCCCAGCCGGCGAAGTTCAGGCCCTGTTCGCCGTCCAGCTCGGGGAACTCGGGCTCCCAGAAGCGGCGCTGCGAGCAGTGCAGGACGTTGGCGCCCGCCTCGACCAGCGGCTGAAGCCAGGCGGTCATCTCGTCGGGCGTGGTGGCCAGCCGCGCGGCGTAGTCCTGCTGCTTCCACTGGCTGATGCGGATGATGAGTGGGAAGTCGGGACCGATTGCGGCGCGCACCGCGGCGACCACTTCGGCGGCCATGCGCGAACGCTCACCGATGGTCGCGCCGCCGTAGCGGTCCTCGCGCAGGTTGGTGCCGCCCCAGAAGAACTGGTCGATCAGGTAGCCGTGCGCGCCGTGGATCTCGACCGTGTCGAAACCCAGCCGCTTGGCGTCGGCGGCGGCCTGGGCAAAGGCGGCGACCGTATCAGCGATGTCTTCCTCGCTCATCGCGCGCCCGCGCGGTTCCCCCGGCGCGTTGAGGCCCGAGGGGCTCTCCACCGGCGCATCGGGTTCCCAGCCGCTCATCCCGCGCGTCGCGCCCGTGTGCCAGATCTGCGGACCCATGCGACCGCCCGCGGCGTGCACCGCGTCGATCACGCCCTTCCAGCCAGCGAGCGCGGCCTCGCCGTGGAAGAAGGGGATGCCCGGCTCGTTGCGCGAGGCGGGGCGATCGACCACCGTGCCCTCGGACAGGATCAGGCCGACCCCGCCTTGCGCGCGGCGCGCGTAATAGGCTTCCTGCGCCGGGCCGACGATGCCGTTCTCGGCGAACGAGCGGGTCATCGGGGCCATGACGATACGATTGGGCAGTTCGAGCGGTCCGATCGCCAGCGGGCGGAACAGGGCATCGGTCGAAGGCGTGCTCATGCGGGGCAAACTCCGGTTGGAAGCAGGCAGGCGGCCGCCGGGCGGCGCCAGCCAGTAAGAGAGGGTTGGCGCCAAGGTATAAATCCGATACCTGGGTTCAAGAACGCACCTTTCCTTCCCCAGGTATCCTAAAGGAAACCGCGATGCCGCTCTGCCAGTCGTTTTCGGTCGAATGCCCCAGCCGCAAACTGTTCGACCAGATCGCCGACAAATGGTCGATGATGGTGCTTACCGTGCTCGAACACGGGCCGGTGCGCTTCAACGCGATCAAGCGCCATCTCGAAGGGGTAACGCAAAAATCGCTGACCCAGTGCCTGCGCAAGCTCGAACGCAACGGTCTGGTCGAGCGGCGGGTGATCCCCGCCTCGCAAATCGCAGTGGAATACCGGCTGACCGGGCTCGGCCAGTCGCTGCTGGCCCCATTCAAGGCGCTCTACCGTTGGGCGATCGAGAACATGGAGGAGGTCGATACCGCGCGCGCGCGATTCGACCTGCGGCGCGAAGACGAACGGCTGAGCGCCTAACCCAACCGCGCCCCGGCAGCATCGCCCTCAGCCCCTCTTGCGGCCCGGCAGCGGGCGCAGCGCCTGCTCCATCGACACCCCTTCACCGCCCGCACCTTGTCCCGCACTGGCCGCCTTCCACGCCTGCCGGAAGCGGCGGTACTGGCCAAGCGTTGGCAGGCGCGGGATATGCGCCAACTCCCAGTGGATGCCGTTGATCGGATCATCGAAGAAGGTCGCGTAGTAGCCTGGCGCGTAAAGGTCATAGGCGGCCGGGCTCTCGGTCACCGTCAGCCCCTCGGGCACCAGGAACTCGCGGTGGAAGGCATCGACCTCGCGGCGGTTCGCGGCCCACAGCGCGACATGGTGGAGGCCTACCGCGCGCGCAGCATGATCGAGCTTGCCGCCACTCTTCGCGGGCTGGATGCCGATATAGCTGTGCGGCATGGGAAAGCGCGCCATGTAGTAGGTCGAACGGTAGCCAAGGTCCATCGACCAGAAGCTCCTGTAACCCAGCCAACCGAACATGCGGTCATAGAAGGCCACCGAGGCCTCGTAGTCGAGGACCGAGAATTCGACATGATTCACACCGCGCCAGCGCATTGTTCCATCTCCCATCGTGGCTTTGGCCTGACGGTTAGCCACGCCTCCCGCAAAAGGCACCCCGACAGATTGTCTCAGGGCCTGATCCCAATGGACCCCAAAGAACGCTGGCCGGACAAGATTTTGGCAAGGATAGACCGGATAGGATCAAGGGCATGAGCGAGACCGTCCCGCCCCGTCCGCCCCATGCGGCGCCCCCCGTGCCCCTTCCCGCCCGCACCGTCATGGCCGAACTGGTCGCGTTCCTTCGCCAGCCGCAGGTACTCACCCCGACCGGGCTCGCCGACAAGGCCGCGTGGCGCACGCTCGGCACGCTTTGCGCCGTGCACGTCGCGGTGCTGCTCTTCGTGCTTCTGCCACTGACCGCGCTGGTGCAGAAAACGCTCGCCCTCGCGCCGCCCAGCGCCTTCGACCAGATCCCCCATGTCTGGCTGGTGCCGGTGACGGTGGTGATCGCGCCGGTGCTGGAGGAACTGCTGTTTCGCAGCTGGCAGAGCGGGCGGCCCCGCGCGCTGTGGCTCATCGTGTGCACCGCACTGGGCGCGCTCGTCCTCGCCGCCAGCGCGCGCGGGCTCGCCCCGCTGTGGTCGGC
>NZ_JALHLF010000175.1 GCF_022832435.1 Novosphingobium organovorum
GGCTGGCGCGCGGCCCCGCCACCATGCGCCTCGTCACCGTTCATTCGATGCACGAGCTGCGCCGCGCGCTCGCCGGGCGCGCCGATGCCCTGCTGCTCTCCCCGGTCTTCGCCACCCGTTCGCATCCGGGCGGCGCGACGCTTGGGCCCGTGCGCTTCCACGCTCTTCTTGCCCACGCCCGGCGCCGGGGCGTTGCCGGGATTGCGCTGGGCGGGGTGACGGCGGCGCGCGCGCGATCCCACGCCTTGCCCGGCTGGGCCGCGATCGACGCCTTTTGCGGCACACCGCACCGCTCGCCCACAGTCTGATTCCCGGTCTGTTCTTGACGCGCACAGCCTCCCCGGCGCATGANTGCCCACGCCCGGCGCCGGGGCGTTGCCGGGATTGCGCTGGGCGGGGTGACGGCGGCGCGCGCGCGATCCCACGCCTTGCCCGGCTGGGCCGCGATCGACGCCTTTTGCGGCACACCGCACCGCTCGCCCACAGTCTGATTCCCGGTCTGTTCTTGACGCGCACAGCCTCCCCGGCGCATGATCGCAGCCCTCAGACGCAAGGGATTTGACGATGGCATCACGGGCGATCAGCGCCGGACAGCGCGCGGCCAAGCCGGACTGGCGGGCCGTGCTCAGGCGTTCGGTGCGCCGGGCGGGCGAACTGGGCGGCGCGCTCGTGCTGTTTGCCGCGATGGCCTTCCTCATCCTCGCGCTGGCGACCTACAGCCAGACCGACCCTTCCGCCTCGACCGCGGCGGGCGGCACGGTGGAGAACTGGATGGGCCCGCTCGGCGCCTGGGTGTCGGAGCGGTTCCTGTTCTTCTTCGGCCCCGTCGCCTGGCTCTTCGTCCCGCTGCTCTACGTTTTTGCCCGCAAGCTGTGGCTGCTGGTCGAGGAAGAGGACGCCGAGGCGGAACCGTCCGACCAGCGCTGGTGGAAGCCGGTCGCGCTGCTGGTTCTCGCGATGGTGCTGCTGACCACCGTACTCTCGCTCTGGTTCACCCAGCCCGGCGGCACGCTGCCCGCTTCGATGGGCGGCATTTCGGGGCTGCTGGGCGCCTTTGCGATCGACGCGCTGGCCGGCCTTGCCCCGGCGGCCGTCGCGGGCTGGATCAAGCTGGCCATCGCGCTCGTGTTCCTGGGCATTTCGGTCACCCTGATCGGTCGGGTCTTCGCGCTCGACTGGGGCGTGCTGCTCTCGCTCCCCGGCCGTATCGGCAAGCTCCCCCACGGCCTGCCCGCGCCGGGCCGCATCGGCCTTCGTCGCAAGGCCGCGAAGGGCGCCGACCCGCTTCGCGACGCGGACGATGCCCCGTTCGACACCGCCCCCCCGGCCCCGCGCAAGGCCAAGGCGGAGGAACGCGCCCGCCCCGTGCCCCTCTCCGACAGCCCGCGCAAGGCGCCCGCCATCGTCGACAGCCAGCGCGCCGCCAAGCCCGCACAGATCGGTTCGCAATCGGCGCAGGGCGACCTGTTCGACGAATACCAGCTGCCCTCGCTCGACCTGCTCGCCGACCCGCCGCCGGGATCGGACAAGGAAATCGACAAGCTCAGCCTCGAGCGCAACGCGCGCCTGCTCGAAACCGTGCTCGACGACTTCAACGTCAAGGGCGAGATCACCGCGGTGCGCACCGGCCCGGTCGTCACGATGTACGAACTCGAACCCGCGCCCGGCATCAAGGCCAGCCGCGTGATCGGCCTCGCCGACGATATCGCGCGCAACATGTCGGCGATTTCGGCGCGCGTCTCCTCGATCCCCGGCCGCACGGTCATGGGCATCGAACTGCCCAACGCCGAACGCCAGATGGTCTCGTTCAAGGAAATGGTCGCCTCAGAGGCCTTTGCCCACCACAAGGGCATGTTGCCGATCATCCTGGGCAAGGACATCGCGGGCGAGCCGATCGTCGCGGACCTCGCCACCATGCCGCACCTGCTCGTCGCAGGCACCACCGGTTCGGGTAAGTCGGTCGGGCTCAACGCGATCCTGCTCTCGCTGCTCTACCGCCTGACCCCGGCGCAGTGCCGCCTGATCCTGGTCGACCCCAAGGTACTCGAACTCAAGAGCTACGACGACATTCCGCACCTTCTCTCGCCCGTCGTCACCGAGCCGCCCAAGGCGGTGCGCGCGCTCAAGTGGGCGGTCGAGGAAATGGAGCGCCGCTATCGCATGATGAGCGAGGTTTCGGTGCGCAACCTCGCCGGGTTCAACGACAAGGTGCGCAAGGCCGCCGCCAAGGGCGAGCCGCTCGGCCGCCGGGTGCAGACCGGCTTCGATGCCGAGACCGGTGAGGCGCTCTACGAGGAAAACCAGCTCGACTACGAAGTCCTGCCCCAGATCGTGCTCATCGTCGACGAACTCGCCGACCTCATGGTCACCGTCGGCAAGGAAATCGAAGTGCTCATCCAGCGCCTTGCGCAAAAGAGCCGCGCGGCGGGCATCCACCTCATCATGGCCACGCAGCGCCCCTCGGTCGACGTCATCACCGGCGTCATCAAGGCCAACCTGCCGACCCGTATCTCCTTCGCGGTGACCAGCCGCATCGACAGCCGCACGATCCTGGGCGAACAGGGCGCCGAGCAGCTGCTGGGCAAGGGCGACATGCTCTACAAACCCAGCACCGACCCGGTAAAGCGCGTCCACGGCCCCTTCGTCTCGGACGAGGAAGTCGAACATGTCGCCGACTACTGGCGTACCCAGGGCAAGCCCGAATACGTGGATGCGGTAACCGAGGAGCCCGAGGAAGGCAGCTTCGGCTTCGACGATCTCGACGCCACCGCCTCCGACCAGCCCGAGGAACGCAAGTACCGCCAGGTCTGCCAGCTGGTGTTCGAAAACCAGAAGGTCTCGGTCTCCTGGCTCCAGCGCCAGATGGGCGTGGGCTACAACACCGCCGCCAAGTGGGTCGAGCGCATGGAGCAGGACGGCTACGTCGGCCCGGCCAACCATGTCGGCCGGCGCGACATCTACCGCGACGAAAACGGCAGCCCGCTCTGAACCCAGCCGCGCCCTGCCCTGGCGCGCGCACGGGCGACCCCGGCACGGTGCGCGCCGCACGACCACCCCCTTTCGGGGGACAGGGCCCATTCAGCTGGCCAAGGCGATGGTGCGATGCGAAAGACGTGGTAAAGCGCGCCGCGCTCTCTACCCTTGCGCGGACCCGGCCGGGACCGGGCGCACACTCTGAAAGGTTCCCGTGGACGATCATGGCCAGGCATTCCTGTTGCAGGAATACTTCTTCCTTTTCGGCACGGCCCTCGTCTTCGTGCTGCTGTTCCGCCGCCTGGGGCTGGGCGCGACCTTGGGCTACCTGCTCGCGGGCGCGGTGCTGGGGCCTTATGCGCTGGGCCTGATCGGCGATCCGCAGGGCAAGATCGACTTTGCGGAACTGGGCATCACGCTGCTGCTGTTCGTCGTCGGGCTCGAACTCGCGCCGCGCCGGCTGTGGCGCATGCGCCATGAAATCTTCGGGCTGGGCCTGCTGCAAGTCGCGCTGTGCGGGCTTGCGCTGTCCGCCGTCATCTATTTCTTCACCCCCTTCACACTGCAGGCCGCCCTCGCGCTGGGGCTGCCGCTCGGCCTGTCCTCGACCGCGCAGGTCCTGCCCATGCTGCAGAGCGCCGGCCGTCTCAACAGCCCGTTCGGCGAGCGTGCCTTTGCGATCCTGCTGTTCCAGGACCTCTCGATCATCCCGCTGATCACGATCATCGCGGCGATGAACCGCAATCCCGCGCTGCCCGAGGGCCCTCCAGGCTGGCAGCTGGCGGGCATGACCGTGCTGGCGATCATCGGCCTGGTCGCCGCCGGGCGCTTCGTCATCCGCCCGCTGTTCCGCCTCATCGGCAATCTGGGCGAGCGCGAGATGTTCGTCTTCGCCGCACTGTTCACGGTCATCGCCTCGGCCGCGCTGATGGAGGCGCTGGGCCTTTCAACCGCGCTCGGCGCGTTCATCGCGGGCGTGATGCTGGCCGATTCGCCCTACCGCCACGAGCTCGAGGCCGACGTCGAGCCATTCCGCTCGATCCTGCTCGGCCTGTTCTTCATGGCCGTGGGCATGATGATCAACATGGCCGAGATCGCCCAGCACCCGCTGTTCGTGGTCTCCATGGCGCTGGTGCTGATCGCGACCAAGGCGGCGATCATCTTCGCGCTCGGCCTGCTGTTCCGGATGAAGTGGCGCAGCGCGCTGGCGCTCGGCTTCCTGCTCAGCCAGGGCGGCGAATTCGGCTTCGTGCTGTTCTCGCAAGCCAGCCAGGCGATGCTCGTCGAAAGCGAGGCGGCCAGCCTGTTCGGCGCGATCGTCACGCTCTCGATGGTCACCACCCCGTTCCTGATGATGGCCACCCGCCGCTTCCGCGAGGCGCCGCACGGCCCCAAGGAAGAGCGCGAAGGACCGCGCGCCGACGGGGCGAGCGCGATCGTCGTGGGTTATGGTCGCTTCGGGCAGACCGTGGCGCAGGTCCTCAACGCCGCCGACATCGCGGTAACGCTGATCGACAACGACATCGAGATGATCGATATCGCGGGCGGTTTTGGCGCCAAGGTGTGGTTCGGTGATGGCACCCGGCTCGACCTGCTGCGCCAGGCGGGCTGCGCCGATGCCCAGATCATCGCCTTCTGCATCGATGGCGAACAGCTCGACGAAGCGTTTCTCCACGCTGTTCACGCCGCCTTTCCCAAGGCCGAAATCTACGCGCGCGTCTACGACCGGCGCTCCCTGCTGCGGCTCAAGGAATCGCCGGTGCGGTTCATGGCACGCGAAGTCATGGGTTCGGCGGTCACGCTTTCGCGCGCGATTCTCGATGGGCTGGGCCTCTCGGTCGAGGATATCGACCGGGCCGAAAGCACCTACCGCGCGCGCGACAAGGAACGTCTCTCGCTCCAGCACGAGGCGCGCGACATCCGCGCTGCGCGCGACCGCATCATCACCCAGCCGCTGCGCGCAGGCGCAGGCGCCGCGCCCGAGCCTGACGAGAGCTGACACCGGCGAGGCCCTTTCCCCTTTCCCCTTTCCCCTTTCCCCTTTCCCCTTTCCCCTTCCCCCTTCC
>NZ_JALHLF010000176.1 GCF_022832435.1 Novosphingobium organovorum
GACGCGCGCGCGGCTGGACGACAAGCGCGAGCGGCACCGCGTGCGCGCCGCGTTCGTCGGACAGCGCGGCAATGCGCTGGCCGATGGTCGCGGCAAGGTCCGGCTCGATCACCGGCTGGCCGGTCACCGGGTCCATCATCCCCTGCACGATCGCGGTTTCCAGCGCCGCGTCGAGCGTGATGACCGGCAGGCGCACGCCCGGCGGGCAGATCCGCCCGACGATCAAGGCGCCCAGATCCGCGCGCACCAGCTCCATCAGCCGGTCATGCTCGGTGGTCTGCTGCACCGCGCGGCTCAGGCTGGCGAGGATCGGCAGCGGATGGGCGATGGGAATGCCGTCCTCGAGCAGGTTGCGCAGGAGGCGCGTCATCGCCGCAAGCGAGAGCGGCTGCGGGGTGATCGTCTCGATCAGGCTGCCCGCGTGGTCCTTGAGCGCATCGATCAGCTGCTTGACCTGATCGGGGCCGAGCAGGTCCTGCGGACGTTCGGCCAGCAGCTGGTTGAGGTGGGTGGCGATCACCGTACCGGCATCGACGGTCAGGAACCCTTCGGCGATGGCATGATCGCGCGCGGCGGGATCGATCCACAGCGCGGGGCAGCCGAAGCTGGGGTCCTGCGTCGCCTCGCCACGCAAGGTGTGGGTCTTGCGCGCCTCGCCCGCATCGATCGCCAGGACCTTGTCTGCGCGGATGCTCGATCCGCCCAGCACCACCCCGCCCAGCACGATACGGTAGTCGTGCGGGGCCATGTCGAGCGCGTCGCGCACGCGAAACTGGGGAACGATGAAGCCGAAGGCCTGGCTCAGCTGCTTACGCACCCCGGTCACCCGGCTGACCAGTGGCGAGCCGTGGCGCGCGTCGACCAGCTGGACCAGCCCGTAGCCCAGTTCGATGGTGACCAGCGTGTGGTCGGACACATCCTCGAGCGTGATGCGCGCGGGATCGACCGGCACGGGCACCTCTTCGACCGGGACGGCGGCGCGCGCGGCGCGCTTGCGCAGCGAGTGCCACAGCCACAGCGCAAGCGCCGCCGCGGGCAGGAAGATCGTCTGCGGCATGGCCGGGATCATCCCGATCACGCCCAGCACCACGGCGACCGGCAGCCAGGTCGCGGGACTGGCGAACTGGCCGCCGATCTGCCCCGCCAGGTCGCGCGTGTCCGAAACACGCGTGACGATGACGGCTGCCGCGATCGACAGCAGCAGCGAGGGCACCTGCGCCACCAGCGCATCGCCGATGGCCAGCGTGATATAGGTCTGCGCGGCGTCGCCCGCGCTCATCCCGTGGCTGATCATGCCAAGGCAGAAACCCGCCACGATGTTGACCCCCAGGATCAGCAGCGCGGCGATCGCATCGCCCTTCACGAACTTGGAGGAGCCGTCCATCGAGCCGTAGAAATCGGCTTCGGTGGCGACTTCGCGGCGGCGCGCCTTGGCTTCGTCAGCGGCGAGCAGCCCGGCGGCAAGGTCCGCGTCGATCGCCATCTGCTTGCCCGGCAAGGCATCGAGGGTGAAGCGCGCGGACACTTCCGAGACGCGCCCTGCGCCCTTCGTCACGACGACCAGATTGATGATGACCAGGATCAGGAAGACGAAGATGCCGACCGCGAAGTTGCCGCCGATGAGGAACGCGCCGAAGGCCTCGATCACCTTGCCCGCCGCCTCGCCCCCCTCATGCCCGTGCACCAGCACGACGCGGGTCGAGGCGACGTTGAGCGCGAGGCGCAGCAGCGTGGCGAACAGCAGGACCGAAGGGAACGCCGAGAAATCGAGCGGCTTGTCCGCGTTCATCGCGGCCATCAGCACCGCAACCGAAAGCGCGATGTTCATGGTGAAGGACACGTCGAGCACGAAGGCGGGCACCGGCACGATCATCAGCACGATAAGGGTCAGGATGCCGACCGGCAGCGCCATGGCGCCGGGATCGTTGATCCGCTTGAACAGGTTCACAGGCCGAACCTCGCAAGCTTGCCGTAGGCGTTCTGGACATTGGCGGGCAGCGCGTCGCCCGAGGCGCCAAACGCGCTGCGCAGCGTGTCGGCCATCGAGCGCGCGCCCCCGGCAGACGCGCCGGTGGACGCCGCCGATGGCGCCGCTGCGGACGAAGCGCTCGCGCGCTGCTGGCGCGCCGCCTGAAATTCGCTGGCGATCGGCCCGAGCTTCGCGTTCGCCCCCGTCGCGCGGGCGGCAAGAAAGGCGCTTGCCGTCGGCAAGGTGCTGCCGCCAAAGCCGCTGGTGTCGTAGGCTATCGTGGGCGCGGCGCCCGCCGGTCCCCCCGCATACCCCATCGCGCTCGACACGCGCGTGCGCACGAAGTCCATGACCTGCCCGACCGAACGCGGCGCGCCCGTGGCGGAATAGAACACCGAACGGTTGGCCGAAGCCGCGCGCGGCAGCAGCGCCGCCGCGCTCTGCGTCGGGTTTGCAGACAGCGCGGCGAGGAAATCCCTGGCCCCCGAAGCGCCCAGGAAATGCGCGAGGTAGAGTTCGCTCGCATCGGGTTCGCGGCCGAGCACGCCGGTCAGCTCGTCGCGGTTGTCGCGCGCGAGTTCGGCGGCCATCAGCGCCGAGGCGTCGGCGTTGTAGCGCAGCCCCAGGATCTGGTTGCGCAAGCCCGCATCGCTGACATCGCCGCCCTCGATCATGTCGCTGACCCACGACAACCCATGGTTCGCCCCGTGCCGGTCGAGCGTGCCGAGCCAGGTGCCATTGGTGAACTGGAACAGGCCCGCCGCGCTCGAGGTGGCGGCGCGGGCGGACGGGTCGAGCCCCGATTCAAGGCGCGCCTGCGCCATGAGGTACTGGAAATCGACGCCGGTAGCGCTGGCCGCGCGGGCGATCGCCTCGCGCGCCTGGGCCTGCGTGCCTGCGGAATTTGCCGCTGCACCCGATCCGACTGGTCCTGTCTCGCTCAACTGGCGGCTCCCGAAAGGTGGCTTCCGGGCGATCTCAGCAAGGCGCGTGCCAGACGCGCAGGCGTGCTGGCCGTCGGCCTCGGAGCCGGATCACAGGCGCGCACCGGCAACGGCATAGCCGGCCGCGGTGCGGTAGAGCTGCGGGCTTCCGGTCAGCGCATCGAGACGCTTGGTGACGTTCGCGGCCAGGATATTGCGCACCTGGCGGTTGATTTCGTTGAGACGGCGCGCGGTGTCGAGCATCCCGCGGCATTCCTCGTCGAGCGCAACCGTGCCGAGCGCGTCCAGCCGACCGCACAGGCGATCCTTCTCCCCCGTGGCACCGATGATGCCATCGAGGTCCAGCCCGGCAAGTGCCTGCCGCTCGCTCTCGAGAACGGCAAGCATCTGCCGCAAGGTTCCCTGCAGGTCGGTGGTGGTCATGCTACTTCGGGCTCCTCAGGAGAACCCCGGCGGCGATCATGGCGTCGGCGATCTGCGTGGGGACGAGCGGATAGTGCCCGTCTTCCACGGCCTTGCGGATCGTCGCGACCCGGTCGGTATCGACCGGAGCCTCGCCCGGATCGAGCGCGGCGGATGTTTCCACGCTCGGGCTGGCCGGAGTCTGTGTCGGTTGGCTTTGCGCTGCGGTGGTCTCGGTCTTGACCGAAACCGGGGTGGAGGCCTGAACGCCGGACAGCTCTTCACCGCCCGACGTGCGGACCACACGGGCAGAGATCGATCCGATCGACTGCGCAGGTCCCACTTCGATAGGTGGCATTTGAACGCTCCTTGAAAATCACTGCTGAGAAGAACGGCAGTTCTGGGCGGGCTTTAAGGGCTGTTCCGAAAGGCGTGTTAGGTCTTGGTGAATCCTTGCAATACAAAGGGCTTGACGGTTACGGCAGAGGCACGCTGACAAGGCCGGGCCGCACGATCTGCGCGCGCATTTCCTGCGGGCTGCCGCGCTTTCCCGAAGCCGGACGCACCTTGATCCAGGCCCCGATCGGCCCGGATTCGAGCGCTTCCCCAGGCTGCGAAACGGTAAAGCCATCGCCCGTCACCGCGATCGCCAGCGCATCGCCGCGGTTGACCACGTCGGGATCACGCGCTTGCGCGACGGAAGCGACCGGCGCGGGAGCGCGGACCGGCACGAAAAGCCGCCAGCCGCCCTGGTCGGCGCACTGCACGACCACGCTGTCCTTGCCCGCCGTGCGCCACGACAGCGCGATCGTAGTCTGGCAGCGGTTGAGTTTGAGGCGCCGGTCGAGCGGGGTCATCGCCCCGCCCACCGCACCGATCGGTGCGCCGGTAAAGGCCGCGACCTGCCGATCGATGGCGTCGAGATCGGCGTAGGCGCCCATCCCCAGGACACCCGCTCCGGTGGTTATCAGCACGCTGCTCCAGCTCATGATCGGCCGTAATCCTTGTCGCTTCATTCCAACGCCCGCCTGCAGACGCGCCAGCGACAGCGCGCGAGGGGACATTCGGCCGGATCAGAGCAATCTTCGTGCCAGTGACCGCGTGTCAGCGTCCGGCGCGCTCCGCACCGGGGGCATCGAAAGCGAGCACCGCGCGCGGCGGCCCTTCCCCCGGTTCGACCACGATGCGCGCGAAGTGGCCCGCCTGTCCGGCCTCGCGGGCCAGCGCGATCGCGGCCGACAGCGCGGCCTCACGCGTGCTCGCGCGCGCCGTGTCGTAACGCGCGGTGATCGTGAGCAGCTGGCGCGGGTCGGGCGCCTCGTCGGCCAGCCAGGTCCGCAAGGGCGGCGCGCCGGGCACCGCGATATAGACGGCGAGCGGCTCGGCGATCGGCGAGGGAGCGGCAAGCGCTTGCCGCCGGTTTGCCGTTTGGCCTGCCGCCTGCCGGTCCGATGCAGCCTGCGCGGCCGGTCCCGATGCCGCCGGTCCCGATGCCGCCGGTCCCGATACTGAAGGCGCCGTGCTCACCGCAGCGGCGGTGACCATGAACAGGATCAGCGAAAGATCGGCCAGCGAGGTCTGCCAGCTGGCCGCCGCGCGCCCGCTCATCGCTTGGTGGCCAGCGGCACGGCCACGCCC
>NZ_JALHLF010000177.1 GCF_022832435.1 Novosphingobium organovorum
GCGGGCGAGGGGAGCCCGCGCCCGGTGGCGCTGTCGCTGGCGCCGCATCCCCCGCTCGAACTGGTGGTGACGGCGATGCGCCGCCCCACGCTGCTGGCCGATACGCCGATGAGCCTGATCGCGCTGCCCGGCGCCGATCTGGCCCGCCACCGGGTCGAGGGGCTTTCCGACCTTTCGGGCGAAGCGCCGAGCCTTTCGGTCAACGGCTGGGGGGCGGGCTACAACCGCGTGTCGATGCGCGGGGTCTATGCGCCGGGCGAGCCGACGGTGAGCGTCTACTACGGCAACGTGCCGGTAACCGGGCCGGGCGGGACGACCACCGATCCGGGGCTGATGACGCCGGACCTGCTGCTCACCGATGTCGAGCGGGTCGAGGCCTTGCGCGGGCCGCAGGGCACGCTGTTCGGAACCAGCGCGATGGCCGGCACCGTGCGCATCCTGTTCGAGACACCCGATCTCGACCGGGCGGGCGGGCGGATCGAGGCGGAAGGTTCGGTCTCGGGTGGGGGCGGCGATGGCAGGCGCGTTTCGGGGGTGTTCAACCTGCCGCTGGTGGAGGGGCAACTGGGCCTGCGCGCGGTGGCCTACGACGAACGCCATGGCGGCACGATCGACAATCGGGTGCTGGGGCTTTCCAACACCGATGGCCAGCGCCGCCGCGGCGGGCGGCTGGCGCTGCGCTGGCAGGGCGCGGGGGGCTGGCGGCTCGATGCGACCGCGATCTACCAGACCAGCGCGACGGGCGATAGTTCCGCGCAGGTGCCGGGGGCCGG
Organism: Novosphingobium organovorum; assembly: GCF_022832435.1. Classification (GTDB taxonomy): domain Bacteria; phylum Pseudomonadota; class Alphaproteobacteria; order Sphingomonadales; family Sphingomonadaceae; genus Novosphingobium; species Novosphingobium organovorum. The sequence continues at coordinate 774 of NZ_JALHLF010000177.1, forward strand.
GCGGGACACCTCGACGCTGGCGGTGCGCCTGCCGTTTCGCGACCGGTTCTGGCTTGCCAGTCTGGATGGGCATGGCGCGATCGGGACGATCGGGCTGGACATGACGCTGGCGCACACGCGCTGGACGCNGACACCTCGACGCTGGCGGTGCGCCTGCCGTTTCGCGACCGGTTCTGGCTTGCCAGTCTGGATGGGCATGGCGCGATCGGGACGATCGGGCTGGACATGACGCTGGCGCACACGCGCTGGACGCCGCATCGCCGGATCGATGATACGGTGGTGATGCAGTCCTACCTTGGCAGCGCGAGCGGCTGCGCGAACTACTTCGCGCTGGGGGGCGCGGCCTGCAACGCGGCGCAGCAGGAGAGTTTCGATGGCTTCGTGCGCGCTTCCGGCCCTGCGGTGCTCGACCAGCCGTTCCAGGTCGATTCCACGCTCGCCGAGCTGCGCGCATCGGGGACCGGATCGCTCGACTGGACCGCCGGGGCCTACGCCGCGCAGCGCATCGATCGCGGTGAGACCCAGACCTATCAGGTCGACACCACGAGCGGCTTGCCTCTGGCGGACGCGGTGTCGAGCTACAAGCGCGATTTCCGCACGCGCCTGCTCGACTATGCGCTGTTCGCCGATGGCACGCTCGACCTGCAGGGGGGGCTCTCGCTGGCGCTGGGCGGGCGCTATTTCCTCTACCGGCGCGCGGCGCGCGGCACCGTCTCGCTGCCCAGCCGCATCGTCGAACCCTACACGGCCAGTTCGTTCGACGCGCACTACCGCGCGCACGGTTTCGTCGGGCGGGCGCGGATCGACCTGCGCCCGGGCCACGGGGTGCTGGCCTATGCCCAGGTCGCCAGCGGCTTTCGTCCCGGCGGGATCAACGTGGTGCCCGGCCTGCCCGACGCCGATGCCTCCTACCGCGATGACCGGCTGGTCAATTTCGAGCTGGGCACGCGGGTCACGTTGCCCGAGGCCGGGCTGCACGTCGACCTGACCGGGTTTCACCAGCTGTGGTCGCACATGCAGTACGGCGCGACGAGCACCGATGGCGGCTACAGCTTCATTACCAATCTGGGGGCGGCGCGCATCTCGGGGGTGGAGGCCTCGGTCAGCTGGGAGGGGCTTGCCGGGCTCAGGACGCGGCTGGCCGCCACCTACACCGACGCGCGCCTTTCGCGCGATCAGGACAGCACGGCGGCCACCGCGTCGGGCCGCAAGGGCGATCGGTTGCTCTACGTGGCGCCGCTCGCGGTCAGTTCGAGCCTGTCGTACGAAACCGCGATCGGGGCGGGCTTCGCGCTCGAGGGCGGGCTCGACGCGCGCTATGTCGGGCCAAGTTACAGCGCCTTTCCCGACAGCACCCAGCTTACCCGCCTGCGCATGGGTGACATGGTGACGCTCGATGCCGATCTTGGTGTTTCGCGAAAGGCCGACCGGCTCTCGTTCTTCGTCGAGAACCTGACCGGGACACGCGCGGTCGTCTGGGCCGGGACGGTGATGGGGACCGACACGGTACGCCGCACCCGCCGCCGGCAACTGGGCCTGCGTTACAGCCGCACGTTCTGAGCGGGCGCCGGGCGGGCGGCGGTAGCCCGGCTTCGGGTCGGTGCGCGCAGGCTGTTCTTTTCCAAAAAATGTTCACCAGGCGAATGAGGGGGTTCGCCAGGGCCGCGTCCACAGGGACAAGGCGGCCGGTTCCTTTCGAGAGCCGCCAAGGGGAGGGGGCGACCGGGCGGGCGCCACAAAAGGAACAGGGATTGCTAGAATGAGAAAAGTCATATTCGGCCTGACCGGCATCATCAGCGCGCAGCTCTTGCTGGCGACTTCGGTTCAGGCGCAGGACGAGGGGGCCGGCAAAACGGCCAGGCCCGCCGCCCAGCAGCCCGAGGGCGAAATCGTCGTCACTGCGCTGCGCCGCAGCACGACCGTGCAGAGCACGCCGCTCTCGATCGTTGCGCTCGGCAGCCAGGACCTTGCCCAGACCGGCTCGACCCAGCTCAACGACTATTTCCGGCAGATCCCCAACCTCAACGTGACCAGCTCGGTGATGGGCTCGAGCCGCATCTCGATCCGTGGCATCAACGCCGCAGGCGAGGCGACGGTGGGCCTCTACTACGATGAGACGCCGGTCACCGGTCCTTCGGGCACGACGCAGGATTCGGGCGCGGTGGCCGCCGACCTCAACCTCTACGACGTCGAGCGGGTCGAAGTGCTGCGCGGCCCGCAAGGCACGCTCTACGGCGCCAGTTCGATGGCCGGCACGCTGCGGGTCATTTTCAACAAGCCCAACTACGACGAATACGAGGCCAGCTCCGAAGCGCAGGTCACCTCGACCAAGGGCGGCAACGCGGGCTACTTCGTGCGCGGCATGGTCAACGCGCCGATCGTCGCCGACACGCTCGCGGTGCGCGTGGTGGGCTATTACGAGAAGAAGCCCGGCTACATCGACAACGTGACTTACGGCACCAAGAACATCAACGACAGCACCAACTGGGGCCTGCGCGGGCTGATCGGCTGGAAGCCCGACGATGCGACGACGGTGACCGGCACGGTGGTCTACCAGCGCGGCAAGGCCGACGACCAGCAGGGCTGGTATCCCAGCGTCGGGCACTACAAGACCGATTCGGCGGCCCAGCTGCCGTTTACCTCGAAGATGCAGCTCTACAACCTCAAGGCCGAGCGCGACCTGGGCTTCGCGACGCTGACCGGGACGGGCAGCTATTACGACTACAGCTACATCCGCACGTACGATTTCAGCCCGATCGTCACCGCCTATTCCTATTCGACGGCGGCTTGCGCGGCCTACTACGGCCAGTCGAGCGCCTGTTCGTCCACGCAGATGTCGGCCTACACCGCCAACGGCCTGTCGATGAACCCGGTGGTGCTCTACCAGCCCGCCTACGTCCACTCGCAGACCTACGAGGCGCGGTTGTCCTCGAACGAGGGGCGCGGGCCTTCGTGGCTCGACTGGACCGTGGGGTTCTACTACGAGAGTCGCAAGGACCACATCGATTCCAACTCGGTGAGCGAGGACGCTACCGACGGATCGCTGATCTACCCGATCGAGCCGCTGTCCTACCGCTACGTCGAGACGCATGAACGCCAGATCGCGGGCTTTGGCGAAGCCTCGGTCAAGCCGGTCGACGGGCTCACCCTGACGGCGGGCACGCGTTACTACGACTACCGCAAGACGACGCTGGGCGAATCGTACATCACCAACGTCTACACCGGCTCCTCGCAGGCCGATTACAGCTCGGCCACCACCAACGCCAACGGCTGGCTCGCCAAGTTCAACGTGAGCTACCAGATCACCCCCACGCTGATGGTCTACACCTCCGCCTCGAAGGGTTTCCGCCCCGGCGGCGTCAACAACATTCCCGGCCTCGCCGCCAACCTCGTCTCCTACAAGGCCGACAGCCTGTGGGACTACGAAGTGGGCGTGAAGTCGAGCTGGCTGGACAACGCGCTGGTGTTCAACGCCACCGTGTTCGACATCGAGTGGAGCAACATGCAGACCTCGGCGACCACTGCGGACGGCGCCTATGCCTTCCTCACCAACGCGGGCCACGCGCGCGCCAAGGGCTTCGAGGTCGACATGACGGCGCGGCCCTATATGGGCGTGACGCTCAAGGGCGCGCTGGGCTACACCGACGCGCACCTGACCGAGGACCAGTCGAGCGACGCGGTGCTCATCACCAGTTCGACCGGGCTTGCCGGTGATCGTATTCCCAACACGCCCGACTGGACCGCATCGGCTTCGGCGGCGTACAACTGGGCGCTCACCTCGCAACTGGGTGGCCTGCTGCGCGCCGACTTTGCCTATACCGGCAAGCAGCAGAGCGCGTTCCATGAAACTGCGGCGTACTACAACGCCTATGGCGACTACGCGACGCTCAACCTGCGCGCGGGCGTCGAGGGGGATCGCTGGGGCGCTTACCTCTTCGTCAACAACGTCACCGATACGACCGGCAACGTCGCGGTTGCCAGTGGCTATGGTTACAGCGGTTTGACCTTCTCGATCACGCCGCGCACCGTCGGCCTCAATCTCAGCTACAAGATGTAAGGGAAGCTTCGAAGATGAAACACGCACTCTTTACGCGCGCCGCGAGCCTGGCGGCGCTGGCCGGCGCGCTGACCGCGACCCTGGGCGCGGCG
>NZ_JALHLF010000178.1 GCF_022832435.1 Novosphingobium organovorum
GCCGCTCGACCTCGCGCTGCGCGATCCGGCGCAGACGGCGCAGTGGGCCGAGCGGCTGGGCGGCACGTCGCTGATGCCCGGCCACGTGCGCCTGTCACGCGGGACGCCGGTGGCCGAACTCGAAGGCTTCAGGGACGGTGCGTGGTGGGTGCAGGACCTTGCCGCGAGTCTTCCCGCGCGGCTGCTGGGCGCGGGTGAAGGGCGCCGCGCGCTTGATCTTTGCGCCGCACCCGGTGGCAAGACTATGCAACTCGCCGCGCAAGGGTGGAACGTCACCGCGCTCGACATTGCCGGGCGCCGGCTTGAACGCCTGCGCGAAAATCTCGAGCGCACGCAGCTTTCGGCCGAAATCGTGCAGGCCGATGCGCTCAAGTGGACGCCCGAAGCTCCCTTCGATGCGATCCTGCTCGACGCGCCGTGCACCGCGACCGGCACCAGCCGTCGCCACCCCGACGTGCTGCACCGTATTTCGCCGCGCCAGATCGCGGAAATGACCGCGATCCAGTCCGCCCTGCTCACCCGCGCGGCTGGCTGGCTCGCGCCGGGCGGGGTGCTGGTCTACGCGGTCTGTTCGCTCGAACCCGAGGAAGGGGAGGCGCAGGTTGAGGCGCTCGAGGGGCTGGGTATCGTGCCCGTCGTTCCCGCAGAGCTGCCCGAAGGCCTCAAACCGCGTGCGGATGGCACCGTGCGCACCGATCCGGCGATGCTGCCCGAGCAGGGCGGGCTCGACGGGTTCTTTATCGCGCGGTGGCGCAAGGGCTGAAAAGGAGAGGGGGCAAGGGGGTATTACCTCTTAGCCCCCGACTGGCGAGCGCCGCCAGCTCGATCCATGACGCGCTGACTTCGCGTGTGCGCATTGGCTTTTGCGGCACACCGCACGCTCGACAGTCTGCAGGGGCAAGGGATGGCAAATCCCTTGTTCTGCTGTGCGTCAGGCGACCCGCGCGCGCCGACGGCGCAGGAGGACCAGCGCCGCCAGCCCGAGCGCGAAGAGGCCCACCATCCCCGGTTCGGGCACGGCGGTGCCGCCCGAGCTGCTTGTCGTTGAGCTGGAGGTGGTGTCGGTCGGCGCCGGGTCCCATGAGCCGCTATAGGTGCCCACGTGCATCTCGCCGTACTGGTTGAGGCTGGCAAAGACGGCCGAACCTTCGATGAAGTTGTAGGTCGTCGCGGCGGCGTAGGGGGCCAGGATCGAGCCGTACCAGCCGGTCTTCACGGTGAGGTCGGTTGCTTCGTAGAAGTTCCAGATCACGCTTTCGCCAAGCCCGCTGGCGTTGCCCAGGAAGTTCTGGTCGAGCGTGATCGAGGTGCCCGAGACGTTGACGATGACCGTGTCGGCGCCGTTGGTGTTGAAGGAAATCTCGGTAATCCCGTCAAGCGTCGCGGCATCGATGTTGAACACCGCGACACCATCGGAATTGGCCACCGCGGTAAAGGTGGCGCTGGTGCCGGTGATGGAGACCGTGCTGGTCGCTTCCATCTGGCTCAGCGAATAGGTCAGCCCCTGGGTCGAAGTCTCGATCAGGCTGGCCTGCTGGGTAAGGTTCTGGATATAGGCCGGGTCGGTGGCGGAAAGGCCCGATTCCACGACATTGGAATTGACGTTGGTGTTGCTGATCGTGCCGCCCACCAGGACCGTCTGCGTCGAGCCGTTGAGGTTGAAACCACTCTCCACGTTTCCGCCCACGACCGCGCCCGAACCGTTGTTGAGGTTCTTGGTGCTGCCGGTCACGTCGCCGACCACGGTGAGACCGGGCACGCCGTCCGAACTGTCGACGCTGCTGGAGATCTGGTAATTCGACGAGGATCCCGTCAGGTCGCCGCTGACCCAGGTCTTGCCTTCGACTTCGGAGGTCGAGTTGAGATCGCCCAGGACGACAAGGTTCCAGGTCCGCAGGATGTCCAGCCCTGATACCATCGACGTCGAACTCGCGAGCAGGGCGCCGGGAAGAACGGCTGCGAGCAGCGCGGCAACGCCGAGAACGAGGATACGGATGGTTTTCATGGGAAGTCGCACGCCTGGTTAACGCTCGGAATCGAGATGATCCGCGCCTTACTAGGATCGGGGCGTTTTTTAAAGGTTAATACTTGCCGCCGTCCCGAATAAGGACGGCGGCCGTAAATGTACCATAGCTCAGGCCGTCTGGTTCTTTACCTTGTCCTGAAAGCTCTTGCGCAGCTTGAGCAGCTTGGGCGGGATTACGGCGAGGCAATAGGGATTGCGCTGCCCTTCGCCGTCCCAGTATTCCTGGTGGTAGTCCTCGGCCGGGTACCAGGGGGCAGGGCCTTCGATCGTGGTGACCACCGGCTCGGCGTTGTCCGCCTGCGCGCGCGCGATCGCCGCCTGGGCCTCGGCGCGCTGGGCATCGTCGAGGGGAAAGATCGCCGAGCGGTACTGCGTGCCCACGTCGTTGCCCTGGCGGTTGAGCTGAGTGGGATCGTGCGTGCCCAGGAACACGTCGAGGATCTGGGCATAGGAAATCGCGTGGGGGTCGTAGGTCAGCCGGATCGCCTCGGCGTGGCCGGTCGCGCCCGAGCAGACCTCCTTGTACGTGGGGTTTACGCTCGTGCCGCCGATGTAGCCGCTTTCGACCGTGTCGACGCCGATAACGTCGCGGAACACGGCCTCCGTGCACCAGAAGCAGCCGCCTGCGATAATAGCGGTTTCCATGATCTGTCGTTACCTCGTTTGCGAAGGGGGATGGCCTCTTAGATAGGATGCGGCAGGGCGCTTGTCATTGGCTCGCCTTGGGATAGATTTACCCGCGTGAGAGGACGCGAGAATCGCGACCACGACGAGCCCCGAGGCCCGCGAAGGAGAATCCCGATGCGCCGATTTCTGATTTCCCTGTCGACCGGTCTTGGCCTGCTTGCTGCTCCTGTCTCGGCTGAAGCCGCAAGCGATGGTGCCGACGTGGTCGCGTGCAAGGGTTGCGAGGCACTGCTCGATCTCGCCGAGGCAAGCCCCGGCCGCAAGGACGACCGCGCGCGCGACGTCTACCGCCATCCGGTCGAAACGCTGCTGTTCATGGGCGTTCGTCCCGACATGAAAGTGGGCGAATACGCGCCGGGCGGCGGCTGGTACTCGCGGTTGCTCGCGCCCTACCTTGCCAAACAGGGGCACCTGACAGGGCTCTTCTTCAATCCCGATGCAGGGCCCTTCGACCCCGCCAAGATCAACGCCGAGGCCGCAGCCTTCGCGGGTAAGGTGGAAGGCTGGAGCGGCGTTCCGGCCCGTTCGGTCTCGGGGATGACGCTCAAGGACGTGCCCGAGGCCGAGCTGGGCACGTTCGATCGCATCCTGCTCATCCGTATGCTGCACAACATGCGCCGCTGGAATATCGCCGACAGCGAAATCAAGGCGATGCGCGCGCTGCTCAAGCCTGACGGGATGATCGGCATCGTCCAGCACCGCGCCAGGGCCGATGCCCCTTACGCTTATACCGATGGCTCGAAGGGCTATCTGCGCCAGGTCGATGTCGTCCACCTGATGGAGCTCAATGGTTTCGAGCTGGTCGCCAGCAGCGAGATCAACGCCAATCCCAAGGACCTGGCGAACTGGCCCGAGGGCGTGTGGACGCTGCCACCGACCCACGCGCTCAAGGACAAGGACCGCGCCAAATACGATGCGATCGGCGAAAGTGATCGCATGACGCTTCTTTTCCGCAAGCGGGACTGATACCAGCGCGCCCATGACCCACGTAACCGTCGCTGCCTTGCAGCTCGCGCTCGGCTCGCCCGACGAGGCGACCAACATCGCCGCCGTGTCCGCCCTTGTCGAGGATGCGGCGGGGCAAGGCGCCGAGATCATCCTGCCGCCCGAACTCTTTTCCGGTCCCTATTTCTGCAAGACCGAGGAGGAGGAGTTGTTCGCGCTTGCGCGCCCGACCGCCGAGCATCCCTCGGTGCTGGCCATGCAGGCGCTCGCCAGGCGGCTGGGCGTGACCATCCCGACCAGCTTCTTCGAGCGCGACGGGCACCATTATTACAACACGCTGGCGATGATCGGGCCAGATGGCGCGATCATGGGCACCTACCGCAAGAGCCATATCCCCGATGGACCGGGCTATGAGGAAAAATATTACTTCCGGCCGGGCAACGATGGTTTCAAGGTCTGGGACGTGCCCACCCGCGAAGGGCCGGTGCGCATTGGCGTCGGTGTGTGTTGGGACCAGTGGTATCCCGAATGCGCGCGCGTCATGGCGCTGATGGGCGCGCAGCTGCTGTTCTACCCGACCGCGATCGGCTCGGAGCCTTACGATGCCACGCTCGACACCAGCCGGATGTGGCGCCGCGCGATGGTCGGCCATTCGGTGTCGAACTGCATGCCGGTGATCGCCGCCAACCGCATCGGGATCGAGGCCGAGTGCGGCAGCGAGCAGACCTTCTATGGGCACTCCTTCATCACCGACGAGTGGGGCGATTACACCGCCGCGTTCGGGCGTGAGGAAACCGGCGTGCTGGTCCAGACCATCGATCTGGCGCGGGCGGCGAAGCACCGCGCCGGGATGGGGTTTTTCCGCGACCGTCGCCCGCAGCTCTACACCCGCATCGCGCAGGACATCTGAGCGAGCGGAGGTAGGCGTGAGCGAGCCTGTTCATCTCTATCTGATCGGGCTGGGCTCGAACATGCGGCACCGCGCGCTGGGATCGCCGCGCGCGGTGGTGGAGGCGGCGCTCGCCGCGCTGGCGCGCCGGAC
>NZ_JALHLF010000179.1 GCF_022832435.1 Novosphingobium organovorum
ATGCGTCAATTTGTACTTGCAACGCGGGAGCCATCCACAGAGGACAGGCAGCGCCTAAGATTGGAAAACCGGCTGCTGAACGACGCAATGGGTCGCAAATGCAGGGGGCGCCATTCTGAGATCGTGACGGCAAATCTGCCAGCGGATTCGGAGCAGACAGCGGATTGAGCTGCCAATTTCCTCTTCCCCCCGACACGTTCAGAGGGAATTGGCCGCGTAGTTCATCGCTTTGAGATCGGTCAGCAGATCAGGGCCTGTCGGCACCCATCCAGTGATTTCGCGGGTTCTGGCACTGGAGGCAGGCATGTCCTCCCCCGCTAGAATGGCGAGCCATCCAAAGTAGTCCTGCGTTTCGTGGCGGGGCAGCGAAACCATCGGCAGATCCATGCCTTCGGCGAGAACCTGCGCGATGGCGCGGGCGGGAACTCCTTCTTCGCCGACCGCGTGAAAGCGTGTACCGGGTTCCGCTCCGACGATCGCGAGCGCATAAAGGCGCGCAACGTCGTTGACGTGAGCCGCTGGCCAACGGTTGGCCCCTTCACCGACGTAGGCGACTTTGCCCTTTGTGCGCGCGATTTCGATCCAGCTCGTGATGAGGCCTTGCCGACGCGTGTCGTGGACTTGCGGCAGGCGCATCACCGATACATTGACCCCTTCCTCGAGCAGCGCCTGGCCGGCCTGCTCAGAGGCGATGCGCGGGTTCGCATGGTTGAAGTTGACGACGTTTTCGATAGCGATGCCACCTTCTTCCGCAATTCCGATGCCCGTTCCGGAGGTGATCAGGAGCGGCCGGGGACTGCCTTTCAGAACCTCTCCGAAAGCGCCGATCACCTTGCGATCCTTCTCGCAATTCTCCACGAAACGGGAAAAATCGTGGTCGAAGGCGGTGTGGATGATGGCATCTGCCATTTCTGCACCCGCGCGCATGCTCGCGTGGTCTTCCAGTGATCCGCGATGCGCAGTCGCCCCGGCTTGGGCAATCGTCCTAGCGCCGTCCTCCGATCGCGTCAGGCCCAGCACTTCATGGCCGGCAGCCAGAAGCTCGGGCAGAATACGCGAGCCGATGAAGCCCGTCGCGCCGGTCAGAAAAATCCGCATGACATATCTCCGATTGCGTTCGGAACGGGATATCGCCAACCTCATCATCCTGTTAAAGTAGGGACCTTATACAGGTATAAATATCAACAGGCAGACATGGCTTCTTCCACGAACAACGCACTTGGAGTGTTCCTGCGTGACCGGCGCATGCGCCTCGACCCGGCGAGCTTCGGCTACTCGACAAGCCGTCGCCGGACTCCGGGCCTGCGCCGGGAGGAAGTCGCCCAGCGCGCCAATATCAGCGCCACGTGGTACACATGGCTTGAACAGGGGCGCGGGGGAGCCCCTTCGGCAGATGTCGTCGAACGCATCGCCACGGGCATGATGATGACGGAGCCCGAGCGCGAGCATCTCTATTTCCTGGCGCTCGGCCATTCCCCCGAAGCGCGGTACAATCACTCAGAGGCGATCACTCCGCGCCTGCAGCGCGTTCTTGATGCCATGCCGGTCAGCCCCGCGATAATCCGCACCGCGACCTGGGATGTCGTTGCCTGGAACCGGGCTGCGGCAACGATCATGACCGATTATGGAGCGCTCCCCAAAGAGCACCGCAACATCCTGCGCCTGATGTTCTCGAGTGCGCGCATTCAGGCCGCGCAAGAAGACTGGATGCGTATTGCCCGCTTCGTTGTCGGGTCCTTCCGGGCGGATGCAGCACGAGCAGGAGCGGGTCAGGAAATCCGTCAGCTCGTCGAGGAACTCTCGGCGATGAGCCCCTTGTTTGCGACCCTGTGGGGCGACAACGAAGTGGTCGGCCATGGCTCTGGCGTGAAACGTCTTCATCATCCGGATCTCGGTAAACTCGAACTGGAATTCTCGACGTTTGCCGTGGAAGGGCGGCAGGATCTCGTCATGATGATCTACAGCCCCGCGAATGAAGACGTCGAGCAGCGCATGAGGGACTTCCTGATGTCGGCGTGACCTTTTGATCCTTGGTTCAAGCGGAGAGGGAGGAAAGCTGCCGGTCCGGTCTCAGCGTCGGAATTCGGCGGCTGAGTGGCTGACAAGGGTCGCCCTGGAACGGCGCAGTGCTGTCTTTGCATTTCGCTGCCGCTTGTCGAATTTCAATGGAAAGAGGGCGGCGGCTGAGACACAAGCCGCGGCCATGAAGACAGCCCTAACATTCACTGCCGTGGTCGCTCTTGCTGCCGCTCTTGCCACCCCCGCCTGCGCGCAGGAGGGGATCGAGACGCTGATCGGGCAGGTCTCCTCCGATGCGCAGGGCGGGGCGCAAGTGGACGTGCGTCTGCTCAACACCGGCACTGCCGCGCAAACCGTGGCGATGCCCGAAAACATCGAGGCGCGTCTGGTCCACGGGGGCTCCTTTGGAACTGGGCGGACCGTCATACTGCACCGGGATCAAGACGGAACTGCGGCGCTGACGATCGCCGCAGGCAGCTTCGCGAGCGTGCGCTATCACCTTGGTGCCGATGGGTTCGAGAATGGCGCGCTGCTGTCTGTCCCCGCGTGGGGTAAGCAGTCTATCACGCTAGCTGCAGCAGCGGTACCGAGCGTCGGGGCGTCCGAAAGCGCCCCGCAGGTCGCTGCCACAACGGTTGCCCCGCCGCCGCCCGTCCCTGCCACCCCGCCGCCGAGTGACCGCACCGTGGGCAACGCCTTCCTCGCGAACCTCAGCGCCAACGAGCCGATCTACGCGGTCTACGGCCCCGGCACCGATGACGAGGCGCGCATCCAGCTCAGCTTCCGTTATCAGCTGTTCGGCAGCCGGGCGCGGGAAGGCGGCAAGTCGCTCGGCGACGGCCTTTACTTCGCCTATACCCAGCGCATGTTCTGGGATCTGGGTGCGAAGTCCTCACCGTTCCGCAACATCGATTTCCAGCCCGAGGTGTTCTACGTCACCCCGCCGAAAGCGCTATCGGACGCCGCCACGGTCAGCGCGCAGATCGGCGTGCGCCACGAATCGAACGGGCGCGACGGCGAGTTTTCGCGCAGTCTCAACACCGTCTACATCGCGCCGATGGCCGCCTTCTCGCTCGGCGGCGACGTGCGGCTGACGGTGGCGCCGCGCGCGTGGTTCTACGCGGGCGACTTGTCGGACAACCCGGACATTCGCCGCTACCGCGGCAACACCGGCTTGTTCTTCGAGGTCGGCGAGGAAAACGGGTTGCGCCTCTCCAGCTCAAGTCGGTTCAACTTCGGCAGCGGAAAGGGTTCGATCTCAGGGGACCTGTCGTATCCGCTGCGCCGCCTGCTGGGTGGCGGCCCGGACTTTTACCTGTTCGCGCAGAGCTTCGCCGGCTACGGCGAGAATCTGCTCGACTACAACAAGCGCGTCACCCGCCTGCGCCTCGGCGTGGCGCTGGTACGGTGACCGTTAGGACGGTTCCTATTCTCGCGGCATTACCCACGCCATGATTCACGAGATAATCTTGGTCATCTGAAACGCAAAAGCCGACAGGCTGCACCTAGGGACGGAAAATAGGTGGCTGAACGTCTTGGAAGGGGCGGTTTCGCTTCGGGACGCCAGTTTGAAGATTGTGTCAGGACGGAGAGCAGTCCCACGCGTTTCCGTTGTGGATCGGTTCGGCCAGCAGCTTGTGGTCGAACGCCTCTACCCTCTCAAGGACTTCGCCTTCGCATGTGATGGTCTCCAGCTTGTAAAGGTCGGGTGCGGAGGAATAGTTCATCATCGCGAGCTTAGCGGGATCGCTGGTGCCGCTCTGAATGGTAGTATGGACCGCACAGCCGTCCTGCTCGACCATCTTGAGCCCAGGTCCATAACCGGGAAGCATGACGGGTGTATACTCGCGGATCAGCTCGCCCTTGGTGTTCCAGATCCGCTCGCGTACGAACCGGCCTTCGCTCGTGTAGCGTGCAAGCCTCAGAATCTTGCCATCTTTGCTCCACAGGGTTTGAAGCCCGACACGCCTTCCGTGATCGAAATGCCGATAGGCGATACCGCCGTGCATTGTGCGCTCGATTACTTCGCCATCAGCCCTACCATCAACGTAGGAGCCACTCTCCTTAAGTTCCCCCTCCTTGTCGAAATCGGCGTAGGGGCCGTCGCGCTTGCCATTCTTGTAGTTGGCGAAGGCAGCCTCCACGCCATTGGGATGATAGACGTAATACCTGCCTTCGAGCCCATCGGGACCGTAGGTCCACTGCTCCTTGAGCACGCCGTCCTCGGTCCAGTGGCGGTAGAGCCCGTCGAGCGCACCGGCTTTCCAATTGCGCTCCATACGCAGCGTGCCGCTGGTATAAAACTGCCGGTCAATTCCATCCTTGAGACCGTTGGCGCAGGCGAGGCGGCGGATGAGCGTGCCATCGCGATGGCGCAGTTCTAAAGTGCCTGTGAAGAGGGCTCGCCCTTCAAGCTGGCACAGGTCGGCCTCGCCGATATTACGGTAGTCGGTCAGGACGACGACATTCAGTTTGCCCTGCGAATGTAAAGGCGCAGATGATGCCTGAGCCTGCACAGTCGACGGGGCAGTCACCGCAAGGGCCAGGCAGCCAATGGGGCGGATAGTTTTTGCGAGTAAAAAGGTCATCCGCTCGATTAGAAGTAAGCGTCTGCCCTAGCCCGTCGGTGACAGAAAATGCCCATTGC
>NZ_JALHLF010000018.1 GCF_022832435.1 Novosphingobium organovorum
GCGCGCACCGACGCGCCGCTCGCGCCGCGTGTTGCGGCCGCGCTCACCGGGATCGACCGCGCGCGCGAATAGCGCCCCTCAGCAACCCCATCCGCGTCCGCGCGTTCTGGCGCAGCGGACGACGAAGGCCGTCGCGGCCTTTTCGCGTGTTCGCCCCATCGGCCCGGACGCGTCTGCCACACACACTCGTATAATCACGAAAAAACAGGGATTCCCGCCATGCTCGGCGCACTCGTCAAGAACTTCTTCGGTTCGTCCAACGAACGTTACATCAAGTCGGTCCGCAAGGTCGTTGATCAGATCGCCGCTTTCGAGCCCGCCATCGAAGCCATGAGCGACGAGGACCTGTCGGCCCAGACCGCACGTTTTCGCGAACGCCTGGCCAATGGCGAGACGCTCGACGACTTGCTGCCCGAAGCCTTCGCCACCGTGCGCGAAGCCTCGCGCCGGGTCTTTGGGATGCGCCACTTCGACGTGCAGATGATCGGTGGCATCGTGCTCCACCGCGGCGAGATCGCCGAAATGCGCACCGGTGAAGGCAAGACGCTGGTGGCGACCACCGCGACCTACCTCAATGCGCTCGAAGGCAAGGGCGTCCACGTCATCACCGTGAACGACTACCTCGCCAGCCGCGACGCGCAGGAGATGGGCCGCCTGCACAATTTCCTGGGGCTCACCGTCGGCGTGATCGTCCCCAACCTCGACGAATTCCAGCGCCGCGAAGCCTATGCCGCCGACATCACTTACGGCACCAACAACGAGTTCGGCTTCGACTACCTGCGTGACAACATGAAGCACGAGCGCAGCCAGATGGTGCAGCGCCCGTTCAATTTCGCGATCGTCGACGAGGTCGATTCGATCCTGATCGACGAAGCGCGCACCCCGCTCATCATTTCGGGTCCCACCGACGACAAGTCCGAGCTCTACATCGCGGTCGACGCGATCGTGAAGCAGCTGGTCGAGGAGGACTACGAAAAGGACGAGAAGACCAAGAACATCACGCTGACCGAGGACGGCGTCGAGAAGGCCGAGCGCATGCTCGAGGACGCCGGGTTGCTGGTCGGCTCGAACCTCTACGATGTCGAGAACACGCAGGTCGTCCACCATCTCGACCAGGCGCTCAAGGCCGTGGTCATGTTCAAGCGCGACACCGATTACATCGTCAAGGACGGCAAGGTCGTCATCATCGACGAGTTCACCGGCCGCATGATGGACGGGCGCCGCTGGTCGAACGGCCTGCACCAAGCCGCCGAGGCCAAGGAAGGCGTCAACATCGAGCCCGAGAACCAGACGCTCGCCTCGATCACCTTCCAGAACTACTTCCGCATGTACCCCAAGCTTTCGGGCATGACCGGTACGGCGGCGACCGAAGCGGCCGAATTCTACGACATCTACAAGATGAACGTGGTGACCATCCCCACCAACAAGCCGATCCAGCGCATCGACGAGGAAGACGAGTTCTACAAGAACACGCTCGACAAGTTCGCCGCGATCGCCAAGCTGATTCGCGAGAAGCACGAGATCGGCCAGCCGGTGCTGGTGGGCACGGTCTCGATCGAGAAGTCGGAACTGCTGTCGGACTTCCTCAACAAGGAAGGCGTCAAGCACTCGGTGCTCAACGCGCGCTTCCACGAGATGGAAGCGCACATCGTGGCGCAGGCGGGCCGCCTTGGCGCGGTGACGATCGCCACCAACATGGCGGGGCGCGGCACCGACATCCAGCTGGGCGGTAACGTGGAATTCCGCGTCGACGCGGAACTCGCCGAACTGCCCGAGGGGCCCGAGCGCGACACCGCGATCGAGCGGATCAAGGCTGAAGTGCGCGCCGAAAAGGATCAGGTGCTGGCCGCGGGCGGTCTGTGCGTGATCGGCACCGAGCGCCACGAAAGCCGCCGCATCGACAACCAGCTGCGCGGCCGTTCGGGCCGCCAGGGCGATCCGGGCCTGTCCAAGTTCTACTTGTGCCTCGAGGATGACCTGCTGCGCATCTTCGGTCCCGACACGCTGTTCGCCAAGATGATGAACTCGAACCTCGCCGATGGCGAGGCGATCGGTTCGAAGTGGCTGTCCAAGGCCATCCAGACCGCGCAGCGCAAGGTCGAGGAGCGCAACTACGAGGTGCGCAAGCAGGTCGTTGAATACGACGACGTGATGAACGACCAGCGCAAGGTGATCTACGAGCAGCGCTCGGACATCATGGACGCCGAGATGCTCGACGACGTGGTGCTCGACATGCGCCACGACACCGTCAATACGCTGGTTGCCGAGGCGTGCCCGGCAGGCTCGTACCCCGAGCACTGGAACGTGGAAGGCCTCAAGGAGCGCGCGCGCGACATTCTCGGCATCGACGTGCCGGTCGAGGCGTGGATCGAGGAGGACGGGCTCGATCCCGAAGGCCTCGAGGAACGTATGGCCGAAATGGCCGACGCGCACATGGCCGCCAAGATGGCCAACGATGATCCTGAAATCTGGCGCCAGGTCGAAAAGTCGGTCCTGCTCGATCGTCTCGACTTCCACTGGAAGGATCACCTCGCCACGCTCGACGCGCTGCGCCAGGTGGTGTTCCTGCGCGCCTACGCGCAGAAGACCCCGATCAACGAATACAAGCAGGAAGCCTTCGGTCTGTTCGAGCGTATGCTCGAGGCGATCCGCGAGGATGTGACGCGCATTCTGGCGATCAGCGAACTGCGCATGCCCGAGCCGATCGAACTGCCCGAGCTGCCCGCGTTCCTGACCGGGCACATCGATCCGCTGACCGGGCTCGACGATTCGAACGACGGCGACGGTTCGGCGCTCAACCCGGCGCTGTTCGGTTCGCTGGCGGGCAGCCCGCAGGCTCCGGCCAGCCCCGGCGGCGCGGCGGGCGAGGACCCCTACGCGCACATGAACATCAGCCGCAACGCGCTGTGCCCGTGCGGTTCGGGCAACAAGTACAAGCACTGCCACGGTGCGCTGGTGTAATGTTCCTGGTCTGATGCCCCCGATGCGGTCCGCATCGGGCTGGTGAGATGCAAAAAGCCCGGTCCGATCATCGCTGATCGGGCCGGGCTTTTCGTTTGGCCCCCGCGCGCTGCAACGCGCGCGGTACAGGGCCTGGGGGTTTGGGGCCGGGAGTGGGTTCAGGCGGCAATGTCGACGAAGGTTCCCGGTGTCATGTGAAACAGGTAGCTTTCGGCGTCGTCCTGGCCGTAGGCGCTGGCGATGAGCGGCTCGGGCGGGGTGTTGGGGGCCATGGTGTAGGAGACCTGGGTTTCGCTGCTGCCATCGTCGTAGACGATCACCGTGGTCTTGATGCCGTTTGCGATGGTTTCCGAGCGCGAGACCTCGGTTTTTTCCGATTCGCCGCCCGAGCCGCCGCCACCGCCGCTCGGCGCTGCCACGGTGTTGGCTGCCTGCGTGCCGCTGCTTGCTTCTGTCTCGTCGCTGGCGGTGTCGGTGCCGTCTTCGCTGGTCAGGCCGAGCGCCTGCTTGACCTTGGCGGCCTCGCTCTCGCTCAGCTGGCCCGAGGCGACATCCTCGTCGATCCTTGCGGAAAGCGCGGCCTGGAAGGTCGCGGTGTCGAGCGTTCGGGCCGAGACGGTCGAGCCGCTCTGGGTGATTTCCTCGATATCGTCGGAGACGACCGCCAGCGTGCTGAGCGAAAGGCTGGCGCCGCGCAGCAGGCTCGTGACGTCGGTGGAGGCTCCAATGGCACTGATGCTCATGACTCACATCCCTGTCTCTCTCGAACAGGCATAGTGCACCGCAAAAACATTGCGATGTCGCTAGCGCGCGCCTCCGCATATCGGCGGAAGGGTGGCGTCCAGGGGGAGAGCAATTTTCTGGGAGTAGCCCGAGGGCGATGAAGGGAGCGGTACTTCCCTTGAGCCGCTGCTTCCTCGTCAGGCCGTTGGCAGGCTGGAAGGAAGCGGCTCCGAACAGGATTATGACGAATAGAATGTATCATATTGAAATGAATTATTAAAAGTTAAAAATATTCATCAAGAATATGGCATATTCCCCCGGAAATTCCTTCCCTCGGGGGCGGAATGGGGCGAATGCCGCTGGATGACAATACGCCGGGCAAAATTTTCAGCCATGCCATCTTTTGTCCGCGATGCGCCGTGTTTGGACCTCGGCTACTCGCGGCATCTCGTCGAACCATCGATTGTGTTGCGTCCCGGGCTCTTGGCTCCGTGGTAAGCATCATCGGAGGCATCAATGGCACATTCAATCGGTTTGGACGTGTCAAAGAAGACCAGGGCGATCTGCGTGGTCGATACCGAAGGGCGGCGGGGTTGGAGAGGAAGCTGGCCAACGGATCACGCTTCGATTTCGAAGCTCATCTCCAGCTATGGTGGTGCTGACGCGACGCTAGGCGTCGAAACTGGAGCGACGACGCCCTGGCTTGTACACGGCCTGCGTGCCAGCCAGGGCCGGGATGGAAGCCTGCTCCTCAGCGCATCGTTGCGCGCGCGAGGAGGGGGGCGGGCTTTGCATATCAGTATCGGCGATGACTGATTTAATCGCATCCACCGTATCGGAAAGCATGGTCGCTTAACCCAGGTTAAGCTTCGGAAACCTGACAAGATTTGCGTCGTTGTTTGGAGAACGGGGGAAAGCGTCCGGGTAAATGCTCGGCCCTTGATCAAGCGAGGCTCAACCTGGGGTCTGCGCCTATCGCTTTGCTGGTGAAAAGGAGTACGAGGAGGCCTATCTGCACGCCTACGCTTGTGTCAGCGAAGTGCGCAGTTCGATCGGCCGGTACCTGGGCTTCTGCAACGCCCGTAGACCTCACGCGAGCCTCGGTGGGGGTACGCCCGACGAAACCTATTCTGACAATCTGTGGCAGGCCGTGGCCGCGTGAACTGGCCGCGACTTGCGGGGTGTCACACCGGCCGGCCTACGCCCGCCCTTCATGACGCCCCGCAAGCAGCAGTTTGAACAACCAAACCGCAGACGATCAACTGATCAAACGGCAAAGGCTGTTCAGACGAACCGGGCTACCTCTGGAGGCGACCCGAGACAATTTCAACGTAGCTTGGAAAGACTTTTGCCTCTCCTTCGATAGTACCGGCATGAGGCCAGAAAAGCATTGTTCGACGCCGTTGGAAGGGCCTGCCAACCGCATCATTTTACCTTCCAATTCGTAAGCATTCGCATCGGTTTCTGCATTAAAAGTAAGTTATTTCATAAGCTTAAGTTATAATTCTGGGCTGGCAAAATTTATGTAGACAAGGTGCCTCACTTTGGTCAGCATAGGTCCTATCGATGGTTCCTCATTGGTTTCGTACCAGATAAGAAAAAATATCGTACCATTGTGGAGGCAATTTTTGCGTCTCAAGGCGCAGCCTATAGTGGGGGTTTGACAAAAGATGGCGATCGTTCGTTCCGCATTTTTGACCACGACGGCACTTTTTGTGCTTTCTACACCAGCTATTGCCCAGGATGTGGCATCGGCCGACCAGAAGAACGGCGCCGGTAACGAGACGACGTCCGCAGGTGCGGCAAAGGACGACCATGAAATTGTCGTCAGCGGTATTCGCGCGTCGCTGGAGAACGCGCTCAACGTGAAGCGCAACCTGAATGCGGTGGTCGACGTCATTTCGGCCGAAGGCATCGGCAAGTTCCCGGATCGCAACGTTGCTGAATCGCTGGCCCATATTCCGGGCGTAAGCGTGGACCACCAGTTCGGCATCGGCGAGCGGGTGTCGATCCAGGGCACCGATCCCGCGCTCAACCGCATCCTCGTCGATGGTCACGCCATCGCGTCCGCCGACTGGGGTGGCAACTCGGGCGACGTCACCGGACGCACGTTCAACTATTCGCTCCTGGCTCCCGAAGTCGTCGATCGTATCGAGGTCTACAAGTCTCCCGAACCTTGGATCGACGAGGGTTCGCTGGGAGGTACGGTGATCGTACGCACGCGCATGCCGCTTGACCTCAAGGCCAATACACTGAGCGGCTCGATCGGGTACAATTACAACGATCGTTCGAAGATCGGCAATCCGCGCGGTTCGCTGATGTACAGTTGGAAGAACGATTCGGGCACGTTCGGTATCCTCGTCGCGGGAACGTACGACAAGGACTCGCTGGCCCGCGCGGGCATCGAATACTTCGGCTATTCCACCGGCGCCGATTTTCTCACCACGGATGCCGACGGTAACTACGTTCTGAAGAATTCCGCCGCCACGATCAGCGGGGGCAGCCTCGACGACCTTGCCTCGGCCCGTTATCCGGTCGGCATCAACCACGCCTACTTCAAGCAGACGCGCGAGCGTATCGGGGGGCAGTTCGCGGTGCAGTGGGCCCCCACCACCGACTTCGAACTCGCTCTGACCGGCATGCACATTCAGGGCAAGTACAACAACTTCAGTCAATCCGAATTCATCTATCCCGGTTGGGCGACGAGTTCTCTGACCTCCGCAACCATCTCCAACGGCCTCATCTCCAGTGCCACTTTCGCCGACAGCGATTCGACGCAGGCCGAACTGGACATGAACTACCGCAAGACCAAGGTCACGAACGACAGCTACAACCTGTCCACGACCTGGCACGCCAGCGACAACTTCACGCTCTCGGCAAACGGCGGCTGGACGAAGGCGACCGGCGGCAAGAACCCCGAATATCTCATGACGCTGTATTCGACCGGCGGCTACAGCTTGGGCTACAACGGAACATCGACCAATGTTTCGTATAACACCGTCCCGACCGACACCAGCAGCTGGGGCCGCTCCAGCAGTTCGACCATCACCCTTGCTGACGGCAGCACCATCGATGGTTACCAGATCGGGGGCATCGCGAAGGCGCTGCAGAAGGACGAGGAATTCTACGGCCAGGTCGATGGCAAGTGGGACATCGCCGATTCGTTCATTACTGCCGTGCGCATGGGCGTAAAAGCCTCGTCGCACGTCAACAGCCTGATGACCTACGGGTCCAACGTCTATTACACATCCGCGACCACGCTGTCGGACTTTGATACCCATTCGACGCCGTCGGGCTTGTTTTCGGGGCTCAACGACAGCGGCAATGCCAACGTCTTTCAAACCCTCACCGCGCAAGGCGTCATCGATGCCCTCGAGAACGGTATCTACGTCGACACCGGCCTCGACGAAAGTTCCAGCTTTCGGGTTCGCGAGAAGACCGCCGATGCCTATGTCCAGGTTGATTTCGAGAGCGGCCCCATCCGTGGCAACGTGGGCTATCGCATGGCCTATACGCGGGACATTTCACACTATTACCTGACCACGGATAGCGGCTCGACCTACACCCCCACCATCGCCGACAAGGATTATCTCAAAGCTCTTCCGAGCATCAACGTAAGCTGGGACATCACCGATACGCTCAAACTGCGCGGATCGATCGCCGAGGTAATAGCCCGACCGCGCTACGGCCAGTTGGCGGGCGCTTACAGCCGCGACGACACCACTCTTACCGCGAGCACGGGCAACCCGGATCTCGACCCCTACCAGTCGACGAACTACGAACTGTCCGCCGAATGGTATTTCCGTCCAGGCGCAATGTTCTCGGTCGAATATTTCCGGCGCGAACTGTCCTCCTACATCGTCACCAAGACCGTGGAAGAGTACCTGACGGGAACCAGTTCGAGCACGGCGCAGCTCTACTCTGTCAGCAAGCCCGTCAATGCGTCGGGCGCGACGGTTAACGGCATCTCGGCCAATTTCCAGACACCGATCTGGGGTGGGTTTGGTATCCAGACGAACTACACTTACGCGAACGCCAGCGCGGGTACGGACTCCGATGGTGACGTGCTCAACCTGCCTTATCTCTCGAAGCATACCATCAACGTCATACCTTACTTCGAGAGTGGGCCGTTCCAAGCCCGCGTGAGCTGGAATTACCGTTCGCATTACTTCACCGGCATCGGACGGCTCAATTCCGTCGATTCGACCGCCGGCTATCACCAGCTTGATGCTTCGGTGTCCTATAATATCAACGACAATTTCACCCTGCATGTAAACGCGCAGAATCTTCTCGATTACACCTATTATTCCTACAGCGGAAGCAAGTCGGCTCCGACCGCCTTTTACAAAAATGGCAGGGTATTCTCCGCGACATTGCAATTCAATTTCTGATTTTGACGCTGCAGTGGCGTACTTACTCTCCCAAATGTACGCCAAATTGCGCGCCTGCCGTGTCATCCCTGGGACACGGCAGGCGCTTGTTTCGCTCATCTCCGCCGCGCATCTCGATCCCTTCGGCGTGGCTTTGTTGCGCAAATGCCCGAGGGATTCCGTTTGTGAATTCAGGTGGTTAAGGGGCGGAGCTGAGCAAACCGCGCAGGGCCTGCTACCGCACGACAAACTGGAAGTTCTATAACGCAGCGCTGGCGCAGAGAGGTTTGCTTCGGGTTTGGTTTGATCCGGGAATGCAGTGGTTGTCCGCGCCGACCGGCAAGCGGGGGCGACGGCCTATGTTCTGGGATGCCGCGATCCAGGCCTTCCAGCCCCGTTCCGGGCCGTTGCATCGGCTGATCGACAGCACGGGCATCAAGGCCGTTGGAGACGGGGAATGGTGCAGGCGCAAGCATGGTGCGTCCAAACGCCGCCAGTGGCGAAAGGTCGACCTGGGTGTGGACGACGGGTCGCTTGAAATCCACGCCATCGAAGGGACCGGGAGCCGGGTTGGCGATGCGCCCATGCTTCCCGAACGGCTGGCGCAGATACCACCCGACCAAGCGATCGCGACCGTCAGCGCCGATGGCGCTTTTGACACCAAGGCCTGTCACGAAGCCATTGCCGCCCGCAATGAAATCGTTCGCTCAAACCGGCGCTTCGGCAGGGCGATGCTCGGAAGGCCCCAGACTCAGCGGGTCGCGTGATCAATGCCATCAAAGGCCAACTGCTACCCTGTGGTCGATTTGCGCAACAAAGCCGCGCCTGATCTGTTGGCGGTCCTTTTGGGCGGTGCGGCAAATAAGTTTGCGGTAAAGCTTGGATTTCCCAGGAGTACTGGTGCCCGCGCGGTGCGAAGATTGCGGCTTGCCGCAAATGGCCCGAGTGCTGATGCTCTGCACTTTGAGCGCCCATTGGCCGCTGCCAATTGCGTAAAAATATCTGTGGGATCAAATGTGGGGTCGGTTGCGGTATGACCTCACTATCTGCCTGATATTCCTTCCATTTTTGGAAGGAAGTGGCTCCCCGAGTAGGATTCGAACCTACGACAACTCGATTAACAGTCGAGGGCTCTACCGCTGAGCTATCGGGGAGCAGCCAGTCAGTGTTTCCACCGCCGCGGCAGGAGTGCGCCTATACGCAGGGGTTTTTGGGTTGGCAACCCGCTCTGTGAAAAAAGTTCGAAAAAATTTGCGCTGGTGGCTCAGGTCCTTGTTTTTGCGGGTCTTCAGACCTGGAACTGTTCGGCGAAGATGCGTTCCTCAAGCGTGAAGCCGGGATCGAACAGCAGCGTGAGCTCGCGCTCGCGCGAGGCCGAGATGCGCACCGTGGACACGTCGCGCACTTCCTTCTGGTCGGCGACCGCGGCCACCGGGCGCTTGCCCGGCTCGCGGATGCGAAATTCGACTTCGGCGCTCTCGGGCAGGATCGCCCCCTTCCATCGGCGCGGGCGGAACGGGCTGATCGGGGTCAGCGCGAGCATGTTGCAGCCCAGCGGCAGGATCGGTCCGTTGGCCGAGAGGTTGTACGCGGTCGAGCCCACCGGGGTCGCCAGCAGGATGCCGTCGCCCGCCAGTTCGCCCATGCGCACGCGCCCGTTGATGCGAATCTCCAGCTTGGCGGTCTGGCGCGTCTCGCGCAGCAGCGAGACTTCGTTGATCGCGTAGTAGCGGAATTTTTCGCCCGACTGGGTGGTGGCGTGCATGCTGAGCGGGCGGAAGGGCACGTGGCGGGCGCGGGTGATGCGATCGGCGATTGAAACCTCGCCGTGCAGGCCGTTCATCAGGAAGCCCACGGTGCCCAGGTTGATGCCGTAGCAGGGCTTGGAAATCCCGGCATCGAGCATTTCGTGCAGGACGTGGAGCATGAACCCGTCGCCCCCTACGACGACGTAGATGTCGGCGTCCTCGGGCTCGACCCAGCCGTAGGCGCTGCGCAGTTCGTCGGCGCGGTCCTGCGCCTGCGCGCTGTCCGAGATGATGAGAGCCAGACGCAGGTCTCGCGGGGTCGTCCGGTTCGGGGTGGCGGTGTCGCTCATGGCTGCCTTCGTTTGCGCGTGCGGTGTGTACCCGAACGGGACAGCTGTCCCGGTCCGGGCATTTGGGCTGGTAAATTTTGAACCGTTTGGCAAGGGATTTGGGATAAGGAGCAGTAATGGTCGTGACGCATACTTCAGGGCAGGGACACGGGCCGGGGCCGGCTCATGCGAAAGGACTGGAAGACCGCCTGACCGGTATTGCGGGGCTCGAGAGCGTCCACGAGCGCATGGCCGAATGGCGCAGCGGCGCCGCGCAAAACCTTGCGCCAGTGCATGTCCATGCGATGCTCGTCGGGCTCAAGCGGCTCGATGCGATCAACATGGCCTATGGCGCCGCGGCGGGTGATGGCGCGCTGGAGGAAGTGGCCGCGCGCGCAAGCCACTACGCGGCGCAGGAACTCGATGCGCCCTGGGTGCTGGTGCGTGCGGGCGGCGGCCGTTTCCTGCTCGTGGCCAATGTCGCCTGCAGCCGCGAGCGCTGGCAGCTGCTGGCCGACCAGCTGGCCGACATTCTTGCGCGCCCGATTGCGGTGCCTTCAGGCCTGATCCGGCTTTCGCCGCGTTTTGCGTTGATCCGCACGCTGACCGGCGAAGCGGTCGAATCGATGCTCGAGCGGCTCGCCCACGCGCTTCAGACCGCGAGCGAGCAGCAAGGCCAGCGCATGGTCTGGGCCGATGGCGAGGCGATCCTGCCCGGCGTGCCGACCGCCAAGCTCGAGGCGGACCTGCTCGGCGCGATCGACCGCGATGAGATCGAGATCCTGTTCCAGCCGCAGTTCAGCCTGGCCGACGATCGCCTGACGGGGGCGGAGGCGCTGGCGCGCTGGGATCACCCGGAACTCGGCCGGATCGGCGCGGGCGCGCTGTTCAACCTGGCCGAGCGGGCCGATCACGTCGGGCCGCTGTCGCGCCACATCGCGCAAAAGGCGCTTGCCGCCGCGCGGGACTGGCCGGGGAACTTGCGCCTCTCGATCAACGTCACGCCCGAGGATCTGGCGTTCGACAGCTACACCCGCCAGATGCTCGATCTCGTGCGCGAGAGCGGCTTTCCGCTGCGCCGCCTGACGCTGGAGATCACCGAGCAGTCGTTGATCGGGGATGTCGCCGGGGCGGCGCAGATCATGGCGGAATTTTCGGCGCAAGGCATCCGGATCGCGCTCGACGATTTCGGGGCGGGGTTCTGCAACTTCCGCTATCTCAAGGTGCTGCCGATCCATTACATCAAGCTCGATCGCTCGATGATCGAGGGGATCACCACCGACAAGCGCGACCTGGCCGTGCTGCGCGCGATCGTGGCGATGGCGGGCGCGCTCGACCTCGAGGTGATCGCCGAGGGCATCGAGACGGCCGAACAGCGCGACGCCGCCGCGCGCGAGCACTGCCTCTACTATCAGGGTTTCCTGCGCGCCCAGCCGATGAGCACCGCGCTGTTCGACAAGCTGGCGCGCACCGAGCAGTCCCGGCTAGCCTGAGCATCGCTCTTTTGCGCATGAAAAAGGCGCGGATGGAACGATCTATCCGCGCCTTTTCGTGTGCCGTGAACGGGCTCAGTTATGCACGCCCTGGGCGTAGTAGGCCTGAAGGTCGAGCCGCATCTGGTGCAGCGCCTCGGGGTTCAGGTAGATCATGTGTCCCGCCGGGTAATACTTGAATTCGAGGTTGGGGCGCAGCTTCTCGGGCAGCATCATGTGCTTGAGGTCGCGCTCGGTCGAGTGGAACGGGGTGGCCATGTCGAAATAGCCGTTGAGCGAAAGCACGCGCATGTACGGGTTGGTGCGCATGGCGCGGCTGAGGTCGGCGGTGACGTCGACAAGGTTCTGCTGGCTCGAATAGCCGTAGCCGGGCGCGTGGTGCGACCAGTCCCAATCGAACTTGCCGCCCTCGCGCGCGGACTGGCGGTAGGTGAGGTCGGTGTCGTAACCGAAGGTCTTGTGCAGCTGGTCGAGGAAGCTGGAGATGTACAGCCCGCTGATCCCGGTGCTCGAGGGATCGTATTCGGGGCCTTCGCCGGCGGCATCGGCATCGGTGCCGACGTAGCGCGAATCGAAGCGGCCCAGCGTCTCGCGCTCGTCGCGCATCAGTTCCTTGCGGAAGCGGCTGAGATCGACGCGCAGGTTCGCTTCCTTGATGTAGTCGACCGAAAGGCCGGTAAAGCGGCTCATCTCGCGCGCGACGGCGTCTTCCTCGGCGGGGCTCAGGTCTTGTCCCTTGGCGAGCGCGGTGGCGTAGGCACCGTTGGCGAACTGGCGCGCCTGCTCGACGAAATCGGCCAGTGAGGCGGGGCGGTTGGCGATCTTGTTGTGGTACCAGGCGGTGGCCGCGTAGCTCGGCAGATAGCCGATGTAGATCGCATCGAAGCCCGACTGGCGGATGCCGTAGTTCATGATCGAGGAGAGCAGGACGACGCCGTTAAGCGCCATGCCGCGTTCTTCCATTTCCTCGGCCAGCGCGCCCGAACGGGTGGTGCCGTAGCTTTCGCCGAAAATGTACTTGGGATCGCCCCAGCGCCCGTTCTTGGTGATGTAGCGCTGGATCGCGTCGGCAAAGGCGCCCACGTCCTGGTCGACGCCGTAGAAGCTCTCCGGCTTGGTGTCGCCCAGCGCGCGCGAATAGCCCGAGCCCGGCGCATCGAGGAAGACCATGTCGGTCGAACCGATCAGGCTGTCGGGGTTGGGGCCGACCTTGTAGGGGGCGGGCGCGACCGCGACCGGATCGGTGGTCGTCACCTTGGTGGGGGCGAAGCTGCCCATGCGCAGCCACAGGCTCGCCGAACCGGGGCCGCCGTTGTAGAAGAAGGTGACTGGGCGGTTCTTACCGGGCGCGGTGTAGGCGGTGTAGAAGATGCTCGCGGTGGGCTTGCCCTGCGGGTCACGGATGGTCAGCGTGCCCGCGGTCGCGGTGTAGGCGATGGCGCGTCCGTCCACGGTGACCGAACCGCTCGCGGTCTTCGCCACTTCCTGCACGGGCGCGCTGGCCCAGCCCTTGGCGACCGCTTCGGCGGTATCCTTGGCGTGCTGCTGCTGGGCGTCGGGCGCGCCATCCTTCTGCGCCAGCGCGGGCTGCGCGAGCGCGAGGATCGACACGGCGGCGAGCGTCGCGAAAGTCTTCATGGTAGTCCTTGTACGATGGAATTTTCCCTGTCCACTCAGTGTGAGCGGTCACAGGTTCCAATGCAAGGATATATTATATCCCATTCGCGCGATTTTGTGTCCGCGCGCTTACCCCGCCTTGCGCGCGACCGCCGCAAGCCCCTTGGTCAGCTGGAGCAGCCCGTTGAGCCGTGAGCGCGGATCGCCCCAGGCGCGCGCCAGCACCAGCTTGTTATCGGGCCTGAGCTTGATCGTGCCCTGCAGGCGATCGGCATAGGCGATGAGCCCCATCGGGTTGGGGAAATGGTCGTTGTGGAAGCTGACCAGCGTGCCGCGCGGGCCGACGTCGATCTTGGCGATGTGCGCCTGGATCGCCTGGCGCTTGATCTGGATGAGCTGGATGAGGTTGGCGGTCGGCTGGGGCAGGGGGCCGAAGCGGTCGATCATCTCGGCCGAGAGCGATTCCAGCTCGTCCTGCGTTTCCGCGTCGTTGAGGCGGCGATAGAGCGCCATGCGCACCGCAAGGTCGGGCACATAATCGTCGGGGATCATGATCGGGGCTTCGACCGTGATCGCAGGCGAAAGGCCCGAGGTGTCCTTCTCCAGCCCCACGCCGCCCGCGCGCGCGGCCATGATCGCGTCCTCGAGCATCGACTGGTAGAGTTCGAAGCCGACCTCGCGGATATGGCCGGACTGTTCGTCGCCGAGCAGGTTGCCCGCGCCGCGAATGTCGAGATCGTGGCTGGCAAGCTGGAAGCCCGCGCCCAGACTGTCGAGATCGCCGAGCACCTTGAGCCGCTTTTGCGAGACTTCGCTGAGCGCCTGACCGGGAGGCGTGGTGAGATAGGCGTAGGCGCGCAGTTTCGAGCGGCCCACACGTCCGCGCAGCTGGTAGAGCTGGGCCAGGCCGAAGCGGTCGGCGCGGTGAATGATGATGGTGTTGGCGCGCGGAATGTCGATCCCGCTTTCAACGATGGTGGTCGAAAGCAGCACTTCGTACTTGCCTTCGTAGAACGCGCTCATGCGCTCCTCGACCTCGCTCGCCGACATCTGGCCGTGGGCGGAGATCACCTTGACCTCGGGCACGTGTTTGGCGAGCCAGGCCTCGGTCTCGGCCATGTCCGAGATGCGCGGCACGACGATGAAGCTCTGCCCGCCGCGATGGTGTTCGCGCAGCAGCGCCTCGCGCATCACCATGTCGTCCCATTCCATGACGTAGGTGCGCACCGCCAGGCGGTCGACCGGCGGGGTCTGGATGGTGGACAGTTCGCGCAGGCCCGACATCGCCATCTGCAAGGTGCGCGGGATCGGCGTGGCGGTGAGGGTGAGGACGTGGACGTCGGCGCGCAGCTGCTTGAGCTTTTCCTTGTGGTTGACCCCGAAGCGCTGTTCCTCGTCGACGATGACGAGCCCGAGCCGCTTGAAGTCGACCGACTTGGCGAGGATCGCGTGGGTGCCGCAAACGACGTCGACGGTGCCGCTCGCCAGCCCTTCGCGCGTGGTGCGCGCTTCCTTTTCGGGGACGAGCCGCGAGAGGCGCCCGACTTCGAGCGGGAAGCCCGCGAAACGCTCGGCAAAACCGGCGTAGTGCTGGCGCGCGAGCAGGGTGGTGGGGGCGACCACGGCGACCTGTTGCCCGGCCATCGCGGCGACGAAGGCCGCGCGCAGCGCCACCTCGGTCTTGCCGAAGCCGACATCGCCGCAGACCAGCCGGTCCATCGGCTTGCCCGAGGACAGATCGTCGAGCACGTCGGCGATGGCGTGCTCCTGGTCCTCGGTCTCCTGCCAGGGGAACCGGTCGACGAACTGGTTGAAGGCCGATTCCTCGGGCAGCAGCGCGGGTGCCCGGCGCAGCGCGCGTTCGGCCGCGGTCTTCATCAGTTCGCCCGCGATTTCGCGGATGCGCTCCTTGAGCCTGGCGCGGCGCTTCTGCCAGGCCTCGCCGCCCAGCTTGTCGAGCTGGACGCCTTCGGCCTCGCTGCCGTAGCGCGAGAGCACGTCGAGGTTCTCGACCGGAATGTAGAGCTTGTCGCCGCCCGCATAGGTCAGCATCACGCAGTCGTGCGGGCTCTTGCCGACGGGGATCGACTGGAGCCCTTCGTAGCGCCCGATGCCGTGGTCCATGTGGACGATGAGATCGCCCGGCGTCAGCGCGGCCAGCTCGGCCATGAAGGCGTCGGCGTCCTTCTTGCGCTTCTTGCGCCGCACCAGCCGGTCGCCCAGGATGTCCTGCTCGGTGACCACTTCCACCGCATCGTTGGCAAAGCCGGTTTCGAGCGGGAGGATCAGCGCCGAGGAATGGCCCTGGACGGCGAGGCCCAGCGCTTCCTGCCAGCTGTCGGCAAGGCGCGGTTCGGGCGGCAGCGCTTCGCCCAGGATCGAGACGAGGCGCGCGCGGCTGCCCGCCGAATAGGCCGCGAGGATCGCCTTGCGGCCGGTCTTGGCGATCGCGCTGAAGTGCTTTGCCGCGGCTTCGTAGGCGTTGTCGCCGCGCGCGCGTTCGGGGGCGAAGTCGCGCGCGTTGGAAAAGCCGAAGTCGATGACCTTGCGGCTTTCAGGCTGCGCGAAGGGATCGGCCTTGTGCGCGGGCTGCGCCTCGATCAACCCGGCAAATTCGTCCTTGGTGAGATAGAGCGCCTCGACCGCCAGCGGGCGGTACGATCCCGCCTTCTGGCCCGAGGTGTCGAGCCGGGCCTTGTGGTAGTCGGCAATGTCGCCAAAGCGTTCGTCCGCCGCGCTGATCACGGTGCTGTCGAGCACCATGAGGTCATCGCTCGAAACGTGGTCGAACAGCGTGACGAGGCGGTCCTCGAACAGCGGCAGCCAGTGCTCCATGCCCGCCAGACGCCGCCCGTCGCTGACCGCCTGATAAAGCGGGTCCGAGGTCGCGTTGGCGCCGAACATCTCGCGGTAGCGGGTGCGGAAGCGCTTGACGCTGGCCTCGTCGATCAGCGCCTCGCTGGCGGGGACGAGCAGGTGTTCGGTCACGGTCCCGGTCGAGCGCTGGGTGCTGGTGTCGAACAGGCGCAGCGTTTCCAGCTCGTCGCCGAAGAAGTCGAGCCGGAGCCCTGCCTCGAGGCCGGAGGGCACGATGTCGAAGATCGAGCCGCGCACCGCGAACTCGCCCGCGTCGATCGCGGTGTCGGTGCGGTGATAGCCCTGGCGGCGCAGCAGCGCGATCAGGCTCTCGTGCCCGATCTCCATGCCGGGCTTGAGCAACTTGACCGATTCGCGGATGCGGAACGGGGTCAGCACGCGCTGGGTCAGCGCGTTGGTGGTGGTCACCAGCAGCTGCGGCCCGGTGCGTTTGGCCTGGAGACGGTGGAGTGCGGCAAGGCGCCGGGCGCTGGTCGAAAGCGCGGGACTGGCGCGGTCGTAGGGCAGGCAGTCCCAGGCGGGAAACTCGATCACGTCGAGTTCGGGGGCGAAGAAGCGCGCGGCTTCGGCAACCGCGCTCATGCTCGCTTCGCTGTCGGCGACGAAGATCGCCCGGCCCTTCGCCGCGCGCGCGAGGTCGGCCATGACCAGCGGCTGGCTGCCGCGCGTGACCGAAGCCAGCGTGAGCGGCGAAGTGGCGGAAAGAATACGGGAAAAATCAGTCATGGCACGAATCGCTGGCGATAGGAGGAACGGCGGGGGCCGTCGCCACGCTCAGGCCATGAAGAAGGTGGGGCGAAAAGGTTCAGCGCGGAATTTCGACGTAGTCGAGCTGCATCATGCGCTCCATGCGCGCGCCGGCGTACTTTTCGGGGACAGGCTCGGTGCGCAGCGCCCAGGCCATGATCTCAACGTCCTCTTCCTCGATGAGATCCTCGAACCACTGGATGTCGGCATCGTTCCATTCGGTGTGAAAACGGTCGAAGTAGCAGCCGATCATGTAGTCGGCCTCGCGCGTGCCGCGATGCCAGGCGCGGAACCGGAGGCGGGCGAGACGAGGCGAAAGTTCTGTCATGGCCTGCGCCGTTACTATGCGCGCCGGGGAAGGGCAAGGTTCGCGCGCGCTATCCCTCGCCTTGTTGCCCTGCGCTCTGGTGCAATCGCGCCTTCGCGGTTTAAGAGGCGGCCATGCGGCCCGAAGTGCTCAATCCCCTGTTCGTCGAAACCGATGCCCTCGATGGGGTCGGCCCCAAGCTGCGCCGCCCGCTCGAGAAGCTGGGCCTGACGCGGATCAAGGATCTGGCCTATCATCTGCCCGACCGTTTCGTCGAGCGGCGCATGGTCACCCGGCTGGATGAGGCAGGGATCGGCGAGAACGTGATCGTGCGGCTCACCGTGCGCGAGCATCGCTCGCCCGCCGGGCGCGGGCCGTTCCGGGTAATCGCCGAGGACGATGCGGGCGACATTTGCGTCATCGCCTATTTCGGCCGCGCCTCCTACACCGCGAAAAAGCAGCTGCCTGTGGGCGAGACGCGCTGGGTCGCGGGCCGGATCGACGAATACGGCCAGATGCGCCAGATGGTGCATCCCGAGCACGTCTCGGAAAGCGACACCGCGCCGATCGGCCAGCAGCGCGAGGCGGTCTATCCGCTGTCCGAAGGGCTGACGCAGGGGCGCATGAGCGGCCTCGTCAAGCAGGCGCTCACGCATGTGCCCGAACTGCCCGAATGGATCGAGCCGAGCCAGATGGGCAAGACCGGCTGGTTGCCCTGGCACGAAGCCCTGCGCGAGGCGCACAAGGGCCAGAACGAGCCCGCGCGCGACCGTCTGGCCTACGACGAACTCTTCGCCAACGCGCTCGCGCTGATGCTCGTGCGCGCCAGCAACCGGGCGCAGAAGGGCACTCCGCTGCAAGGTGACGGGCGCTTGCGCGCCAGGCTCCAGCTACCCTTCGCGCTGACCGGTGCGCAGGCTCGATCGATCCGCGAGATCGAAGGCGACATGGCGCAAAGCGCGCCGATGCTGCGCCTGCTCCAGGGCGATGTCGGGGCAGGCAAGACGGTGGTGGCGCTCTCCGCGCTGCTGATCGCGGTCGAGGCGGGCGCGCAAGGGGCGCTGCTCGCGCCGACCGAAATCCTCGCCCGCCAACATTACGCGACCTTGCGCAAGATGCTCGAAGGGACCGGGGTGGAGATCGCGCTGCTCACCGGGCGCGACAAGGGCAAGGCGCGCGAGGCAATCCTGATGGGGCTGCTCGACGGGTCGATCCAGATCGTGGTGGGCACCCACGCAATTTTTCAGGACGCGGTCGCCTACCGCAATCTCGCGCTCGTGGTGATCGACGAGCAGCACCGTTTCGGGGTCGGCCAGCGCCTGATGCTCGCGCGCAAGGGCAAACGCACGCCGCACACGCTGGCGATGACCGCAACCCCGATCCCGCGCACGCTGACGCTGGCGCAGTACGGCGAAATGGAAGTCTCACGGCTCGACGAACTGCCGCCCGGACGCCAGGCGATCGACACCCGCGTCGTCTCCACCGATCGGATAGGCGATGTCGTCGGCGCGCTCGCGCGGCATATCGAGACCGGACAGCAGGCCTACTGGGTCTGCCCGATGGTGAGCGAGAGCGAGACCGACGACATGGCCGCCGCCGAAGCGCGCTACGCCGCGCTCAAGGAGCGTTTCGGCAACCGTGTGGTGCTCGTCCACGGCCAGCTCAAGGGCGAGGAGAAGGACGCCGGAATGGAACGCTTCGCCAGCGGCGAGGCCGATCTTCTCGTGGCCACTACGGTGATCGAGGTTGGCGTTGACGTGCCCAACGCGACGCTGATGGTGATCGAACAGGCCGAACGCTTCGGCCTGGCCCAGCTCCACCAGCTGCGTGGGCGTGTCGGGCGCGGCGCGGAAAAATCGACCTGCCTGCTGCTGCGCGGCAAGGCGCTCAGCGAAACCGGGCGCCAGCGCCTGGCGCTGATGCGCGAGACGCAGGACGGCTTTCGCCTCGCCGAAGAGGACCTGCAACTGCGCGGTGGCGGCGAACTGCTCGGCACGCGTCAGTCGGGCGACACGCCGTTTCGCATCGCCAGCCTCGAACAGATCACCAAGTTGCTCCCGCTCGCCCACGACGACGCGCGGCTGCTGATGGAACGCGATGGCGGTGTAAACGGCCCGCGCGGGGAGGCAGCGCGCATCCTGCTTTACCTGTTCGAACGTGACTGGGGTGTGCAGCTGCTTCGTGGGGGGTGAAGAGAAATAATTTTATTCAAGGGGTTAATACCCCTTGCCCCCCAACTGTAGACCGCACCTCCCTCGCGCCACGTTGGCTGAGAGAGGTGTGGTCTACAGTTGGGGAGCCCGAGGGCGATGGCCCTCGGATTCATTCCTCGATGTTCCACGGCCATGCGCTCGAAAGTCCGGGCTCAAGGGGGCGTAACCCCTTGAGCCGCGTCTTTTTCTTCCAACACCTGCGCCATCCCCGCCGCAACCAGCTTCTCGCCCCAGGCGTGAACCTTGAGCAGGCGCGCGGTGTTTTCGCTCAGGGTGTCGAAGTCGGATCGGGAGAGAACGACGGGAGCGGGACCGGATCGCTCACCGCCCGTGGCAGGGTCAGCCGGGGCTGGGGTTGTGGGGTCGCCGGTTGCACCTTGAGCACTGGGTCGGGCCGATGGGTACAGCCCGCCGCCGTCGGCAAAGCGAGCAGCGCGAGCGCGCCAATCTGCGGTTTGATCCTTCGCATCGTCGATCTCCTGGGCAAGTTCTTGCGAGCGGTTTTCCCATTCGAGCCGTGCGGCCCTGGCGGCGGCAGCAGCCTGTTCCTGCGCGGCGGTGTAGGCGGCCCGGGTCCGGGCGTGGCTGGCGGCCTCGGTGGCGGCGTTCTCCCGCCACTTTGCGGCGCGGGTGTGTTCGTGCCAGGTGTAGAGCGCGAGCAGGGCGAGCGCGGCCTGCCAGGGATAGGCGCACAGCGCGGAGAGGCTTTTGCGCGCGGCCAGCCGGGCCAGCGCGAGAAGGGCGGTGACGGTCATGGCAGGGGTCCTTCGTGTTTCTGGCGAAAGTGAATCCAGCCCGCCGCGCCCGCGAAGATCGCGGCGCAGCCGGTTCCCACGCCTACCGGATCGAACTGACCCTCGCGCGCGAGGAGCCAGAACACCCCGGTCCAGAACGCGAGGACCGAGCCGAGCGAGGCCATGCGCGAGATGTCGAGCGCGGCGTTGTCGCGCGTGTAGAGCAGGTCCTTGATGAGCTTCATGCCAGATACTGCCCGTAGACCCAGCGGCTGGGGCCGATCGCGATCCAGTCGCGGTGGACTTCGCCCGGTGTCACCGTGCTGCCCCGCGCGAGGCTGGCGATGACTGGAAAGGCGAGGCCCGGTCCGCTGCGCACGTTGAGCGCTGCGGGCATGACGGTTGCGGTGCGCGGCGCGGCGCGGTGTGCGCCATCCAGCACGGCGGCGCGAAAGGTGTCCATCGCGAAGGCCGGGCCGGGATCGGTCTTGCGGCCGGGCGCGATGTCTTCGTGGCCGACGATCTCGGCGATCGGGAGATAGGCCGCAACGGCGCGCGCAACCTCTTGTGCCGCGGCGATCTGCGCCTCGGGATAGACTTCCCAGCCACGCACCGACCCGCCGTGCTTGTGCGCGGCTTCGATCGCATCGACACGGGCCCCGGCCGGATTGGCCCACCCGGTGCCGCTGGGGTGGCGGACGAGCGGGCCCCAGTTGGCCAGTTCGATGCCGATCGAATGGCTGTTGAGCCCTTCGAGCCCCTTCCACGCCGAACGGCCCGCGTGCCAGGCGCGGTTGTCCAAGCTGACGCACTGAATGACTTCGCCGCTGCGCGCGATCACCGCGTGCGCGGAAGCGCTGGCAGCGGGATCGGCCAGCCAGTTAGCCGAGCCAGTCGCGCTGGCGCCGGCGGTGTAGTGCATGACGAGGATCGCGGGGGGGCGCCGGAACGCGCCCGAATGGTTGGGGCTGGCGATCTGGCGCACCGGCCGCTCGCCGTAAAAAAGGATACCCTTTCGGATTGCGTAGACCATGCCGGAAAGCTCCTTTGCGCACCCCGAGCAAGGCGGGCTGCGGCGCAAGCGAACCCTTGCGGCGGCGCGCGTTTGCACGGCCGATGGTCCTGATGGGCGCGCAGGGTTATGGTGGGGGGAGGGGGCGCTGGTCCGGCCTTGCAGGGGTGGCCAAGGGCGAATCCAGCGCCTCTGCAAAGGTTAGTCAAAAACCGCTGCTGTAGGAAAGTTCTTTTTTTGTTCCATTTTGGCGCGAGCGATGCGGAACGCGCCTTTGCACGCGCTCAAGCGACGGAGAAGGCACAAGAAGAGAAGGCCCATTACGCAAAAAAATAGGCGGACCGGGGGGGGCTCCCGGTCCGCCTATCGAAGGCGCTCTGCGCCCGGCCGGAGGCGATCAGGCCGCGTCGACGAGGACGAGTTCGCTGTCCTCCAGCGCGGTGACGCGGATCACGTCGCTATCGCTGATCGCGGCGCCATCGCGGGCCTTGACCGTCACGTCGTCGATCGAGACCGCGCCGGTGGCGGGCACGAGATAGGCCTTGCGGTCCCTGCCGATGGGATAGTCCGCGCTTTCACCGGCCTTGAGCGTGGCTGCGACGACCCGTGCGTTGGTGCGGATCGGCAGCGCGTCGCCATCGCCGTCATAACCCGAGGCCAGGGTCACGAACTGTCCGGCACGCTCGCCCTTGGGGAAGGGACGCGCGCCCCAACTCGGTGCATCGCCCTGATGCGTCGGGATGATCCAGATCTGGAAGATCCGGGTGGTGACATCCTCCAGATTGTATTCCGAGTGGCGGATGCCGGTGCCCGCGCTCATCACCTGAACATCGCCCGCCTCGGTCCGGCCGGTGTTGCCCAGGCTGTCCTGGTGCGTGATCGCGCCCTCACGGACATACGTGATGATCTCCATGTCGCGGTGGGGGTGCGGGGGAAAGCCGGTCTTGGGGGCGATCGTGTCGTCGTTCCACACGCGCAGGTTCCCCCAGTGCAGGCGGGCCGGGTCGTGGTAGTCGGCAAAGGAGAAGTGATGTTTGGCATCGAGCCAGCCGTGGTTGGCGCCGCCAAGGCTTTCGAAGGGGCGAAGTTCGATCATGGTTGCTCTCCTGGGGGGAGCCGCATGAATAGGGGGCTGCTCCCGTCGAGACACGGTTTAGGTCCAATCTCGCTTTCTGTTCAGGCCGATAAAATGCGCCTGTCTTTTCTAAAAAATAGAAAAAGGCGTTGCGCCGCCGCGACGGCGCGTCAGAGACGGGCATGCAGTTCGCTTCCACCAGGCGCGCGTTCGACGAGCCGGACGCGCAATTGGAAGGCAATCGCTGCGCCGGAAAGGCTCGCCCGTAATAGCGTTCGCGCAACCCTTCGCTCCAATTCGCACTCGCTGTGCGCGACGCTGGGCGAATTGTCCTCGGCGAGAAGGCGCTCGCACAAGCTGACGCTGTAGAGGGTTTCATTCCAGGTCGGGTTCCACAGGAAACGAAGTAGATGCGATCCAAGTCCGCTCCCATCCCGCCATACGGAACAATACGTGGGCCATCGGCCTGCAGACGCCGACGACTTTCCTGCCGGTCCTGCGAGCTTTGTCGCGAATACCCAGATCAAGCTGCGGATTGGATCGACGCCGTGTTTTCGTTCCCGGCCTGCCTTTCCCCATAGGCCTGCACCCGGCCCATCGGTGCCGGGGCGCGCACCGGTGCGGCGGGTGGGCTTTCCGCGAAGTTGCCACTGCGCTGTTGGGCACCCCACCGGACCTTGAGCCCATGCACCGCCGACGCGATCGCATGTATGACCACGGCGTAAAGCAACTGGCGATACCCAAAGCGCATCGCCAGCATGCGCAGCAGCGGCAAGCGCCCCTCGCGCCCGTCGAGACGATAGGCAAGCATCCCGCAGCCACATTCAATCGCACAAAACGCCACCCAGAACGCGACCATCAGCGTGAGGTCATGGGACATGATGCCCCAGCCATGGTTGTAAGTGCGCAAAGCTGCATCGGCGAGGCCAAGGAGCAGCGCCAGATCGATCATCGGCGAAATCAGCCCGAGCCCGATCTGGAAGACCCATGCCTGGGGCAAGCCGAACCAAGCGAGGCCGCGTGGTTCGCTTCGGGCGATGATCCCAGAATGCTTCCACAAGCACTGCAGTGTCCCGAAGGCCCAGCGATACCGCTGGCGGAACAGGGCGCGCACCGTCTCGGGAGCCTCAGTCCAGGCGATGGCTTCGTGATCGCATGCTACGCGCCAGCCTGCGCGCTGCACGGCAATTGTCAGGTCCTGATCCTCGGCAAGGGTATCGGCCGGATAGCCGCCCACCGCATCAAGCGCAGCCCGGCGCCAGGCACCAATCGCTCCGGGCACCACGGTCACGGCGCCCAACGCTTCGAGAGCGCGCCGCTCGAGGTTCTGGGCGGTGATGTACTCAATCGACTGCCATCGCGTCAGCCAGTTGACCCGGTTGCCGATCTTGGCGTTGCCGGCCACGGCTCCGATCGCCGGATCGGCAAACCAGCGCGTCAGCTTGGCAATGGTACAGGGCTCGAAGCGCGTGTCGGCGTCAAGCGCCACGACGACCTCTCCCTTCGCGATGGCCAGCCCCTGGTTCAACGCGCGGGCCTTGCCCCCGTTCTCCAGCGTCAGCAGGCGCACGCGCGGATCGTGGCCAAACGCTTCCTGCACCACGGCACTGGTCCGATCCTTCGATCCGTCATCGATAACGATGACTTCCACCCGCACGCCTTGCGTGCCCAGCGCACGGCGTACCGAGGCCTCGATCACCCGTTCCTCGTTGAAGGCAGGTATCAAGACGGACACAAAGCCGGGAACGTGATGTGGTGGGGGCTTGGCCCCGGCCCGAGCTCGGGCCATGCGCCGGGTCTGCCAGACAGCCAGCGCTGAAAGCGTCAGGACACGGGCCATGCCGAGTCCGATCGCGGCCAGGAACAGCCAACCGATCGAGCGGCGCGCGAGGCGCAGCGCCTCGAACAGCAGCCCCCGTGCTCCGGAGGCCGTCTCCTGGTCATTGCGGATTTGCGGCATGGCCTGCTCGCGGGTCAGACCGGCAAGGGTCGAGACCGGAACAAATTCGTAGCCGCGTGCGCGCAGTTCGCGGATGATGATCGGCAAAGCGGCCACGGTCGCGCTGCGGTCCCCGCCTGCATCGTGGAGCAGCACGATACGACGGGCAAAATCGCCCGTGCCCGCCTCGACTTGTTCGATCGTACGTGCGGCGATGGCAGCGGCATCGGCAGTCTTCCAGTCGAGCGGATCGACGTTGAGGCCGACGGTGAGATAGCCCAGTTCACCCGCGATCCGCGCGATGCGCAGTTCGGCCGGGGTGTCGGGATCGGCATCGCCCAGATAGGGAGGGCGAAACAAGGTCATCGAGCGATCGGTATAACTCTGGACGAGGCGCTGCGTGGCGTTGATTTCCAGTTTGACGGCGGCATCGGGCAAGCGGTCAAGATCGGCATGGGTGGTCGCATGGTTGGCCAGTTCCGAGCCCTGCGCAACGATCCGCCGCACGAGCGCGGGTTCGTCCAGTACATGGGTACCGGTCACGAAGAAGGTCGCCGGCACGTGGTGGCGCGCCAGCACGTCAAGGACGCGCGGTGTCCACACGGCATCCGGGCCATCGTCAAAGGTCAAAGCGACCTGCCGCGCCGCGTTGCCGCGGCGCTCGACGATGTGGCCATGGGTCAGTGCCTCGTAGCGCGCGGATCGGATCACACCATCGGCCGTGGCTTCGAGCGTGCGCCTGCCGACCGTGGCGGACTTGCCGATACGCATGATCTCTCCGCTTCCGTGCAAATCGATATCCTCGGACGCAGGCAGGGTGCGCAAGGCACGGACCGGCGGCTGCGTCCCCGTGCGGGCCGCCTCGAGCGCGGGCCAGAACCCGGGATCCTCGCTGCCCAGACGCCACAAGGCGACCCCGGCCGGTCGCAGTCCCTGCACGGCGCGCAGCTGGTTCCAGGCGCTGATAGCATCGAGCATCCAGACATCGTGGCGGACCCCGGATCGTTGATAGGCAAAGCCCGCGTTTCCGCTCACCCGGTCGAATTGGGGGCGGGTTCCGGCCCTGGCGGCGCGGTTCCAGGCCTGGGCAACGGTAATCGAATCGGCAAGCGGCTGCCCTTCGGCCCAGTCGTAGGCGTAGCTGCCAATCGCAACGATCGCGCGATCCGCGCCGGTGCGCGCCACCGCGCCTTCAACGACCTTGGCGAACCATGCCTGCGAAGCGATCGGGCCGGCCGAACCCGATTGCCAGTGCTCGTCATAGGCCATCAGCACGACGCGGTCGGCGGCGCGGCCATACGCGCCAAGATCCCAGGTGTCATCCGCCACCGGAGCCGCAAGCATCACCGTCACCGCGCTGCCGGCGCGCGCCGGGGCAAGCCCCCTGCGCGCTTCGCTCAGCAATTGGCGGTAATTGTCGTGCGCGCTCGCGGGCAGGTTCTCGAAGTCGAAGAACACGCCCTCGGCGTTGTGCCGCGCGATGACCTTCGCGACCTTTTCGAGCAACGCGGCGCGGCGTTCGCTGCTGGCCAAGAGGCGCGCCATATTCGCACCGTCCCAGCCCTCTTCGCTGTCGTTCTGCACCATGATCAGCAAGCGCGCACGCGGGTTTCGTGCGAGCGTAGCGGCCAGGGTCGGGTCCTCGGCCTCGATCCAGTCGTGGTCCGCTCCGCGCACCGAGACCATACCCGCCGCAACCCAGCTCAGCCGATCCAGATTGGCCCGCAGCGACTGGCGACTTGCCTCGTCCCAGGGCATGTAGAAGCCGAGGGTTTCCACAGGGACGCCGGAGCCCGCCCGTACGGCTGCCGTCGGCAGCCAAGCCTGCGACGCTCCTTCGGAAGCAAGTGCTACGAAAGACGCGGGCCGGTCCTTGCCCCCATCCTGCGCAGAGCGAAGTTGCGGTGCGGATCGCGCTTCGATCGAGGCGATACCCCAAGCAAGCATGCCCAGGGCCGACACTAGCGCGAGCGCTATTCCGGCCACCAGCCACCGCATGCGGCGGCCGCGCTTACCCGATGGATCGTGAAACACTTGATTATGCATGCGCCTGTCCCGCCCGCTGCTGGATCGGGACGCGCTATTAGTGTTCGACAGCCTGCTGCCAGCTTAGACCATGTCTTGGCAAAGGGCCCTGTGCGACGGGAAGGTTCGATTAAGTATGATCGGGATTTTGGCGTAACCATGTTGCGATCGTTGAATGCTATATTCCTGATCGTCTCCGAACTGGGCGACAGAGTTGCCTAGTGGATTGATTTTGACATTTGAGCACGCCCTATCCGATAGGGTACCAAATGTCAGAATCGAACCACTAGAGCGGTTTTCGATCAGATTGCATCGGATCGACCGCTGTAGATCTTTTTTTTAACGCATTTTCTGAGAGCCCGTTTGAAAATTCGCGAAATGCGAATTTTGCGGCACCAGCCCACGCCCCCACCCGACCACCCATTGCCAGTGTCCTGCGGGTGGTCGGGTGGGGGCGTGGGCTGGTGCCGTAATCAAAATGCCTGAAAAGGCATTTTTCAAACGGTCTCTGAACCGTAAGGTGATTCCACCTGACTGGAAAATGCTCTAAAATCGCCTTAGCTAGAATCATTTTCTGGGCGCTACCGCCCCCGACCCTTGTCGACCACTCAGCCGCCAATTTCCGCTCCTCAGGAGCGGACGGTCTGCTCATCGTTGCCGCTTACGAAAGCGGGGCCGGTCGGCGCTGTGTAGCAGGATACAATTCGCGGCGACTTACCCGTAGCAGAAGGGTTCTGGCTTTCCGCCTAAACGGGGAGCCAGAAAATCTTAGATTTCGGTGCCCTTCGCCAAAACCAAGGCGTCTTCACGGCATCGCCTGCCCCGCAAGCCATGCCGTGAGCCCTGGCCAAGATCAGCTGAAATAGCGCGCCACCAGCATTTTGGACGCGTGCCGCGCCAACGCCTGTGTCGGAGCGTTGGTGTTGCCGCTGATGATCCGAGGCATGATCGAGGCATCAATGACGTGAAGCGCCTCGATCCCTCGCACCTTGAGCGAGGCATCAACGACAGCCGTCGGATCGTCCTTGCGCCCCATTTTGCAAGTCCCCACAGGGTGCCACATGGTGGTCGCCACCTGTTTGACGAAGGCACCGAGTTCCTCATCGGTCTGGACCTTGGCCCCGGGAACGAACTCCTCCTCAATCACGTCTGCCAGGGAGCGCTGCTCCATCACCTTGCGCACCGACTTGACCGCCGCGATGCCCACCTTCAGATCGTAGGGATCGCCGATGAAATTGGGATCGATCAGCGGCATCGAAGTAGGATCGGCGTCGGCCAGTTTCACCGTGCCGCGGCTGCGAGGCTGCAAGACGACGGTTGCAAAGGTTACCCCTGATCGCGAGCCCGAAGGATTGAGCCCGTCCTGCGAAATGATCGGCTCATGATAACACTGCACCGTGGGCTCTTCACTCTGCAGATCGTCCGGATCCCAGTAGGAAACGGTTTCAATGCCGTTGCCCGCGGCGGGCCCATCCTTCGCCGTCAGGTAGCGCACCCCCGAGACGAGCATGCCCAGACCCTGCGCAGCAGCCTGATAGCCCATCTTGCCCTTGACGAAGGCAGCGATCGGAATGATCGGGTGATCGTGCAGGTTCTCCCCGACCCCGGCGAGATCCTCGATTACCGGGATTCCGAAAGACTCCAGCTGCGCGCGCGGGCCAATACCCGAGTGCATCAAGATCTTGGGGCTCTGGACCGCACCGGCAGAAAGGATGACGAGATCCGCGTAGATACGCTCCTCCTGCGTGCCATGCAAAACGCAAACGCCTACGGCCTTGCGATTATCGATCAGGATTTTCGTGACCGTGCGGGAGGTTAACAGGGTAACTCGACCACTATCGACCCGTGGATGCAAGTAGGCAACCGCGGCGCTCGCGCGTTTGCCGTTGTCAGTGTTCGACTGGACCGGAGAGACACCGGCCTGGCTTTGACCGTTATAGTCGGGGTTGTAGGAAAGGCCGAATTCCTGGAAGGCCTTCATGCACCGCTGATTGAGCTCGTTGATGCGCCCTGGCAATTCGACCGAAAGCGGCCCGTCGATGCCGTGGTATTCGTTGTGGAAGGTGTCGTTGCGTTCCTGCTCGATATAGGTGGCCCGCATGGTCTCCCACGACCAGTCGCCTTCCTCGCCCACGGCCTCCTGCCAGGCGTCGAAGTCCTGCTTCTGCCCGCGCACATAGCACATCGCATTGACCGAGGTGCCGCCGCCCACGACTTTGCCCATACGAAACCGTCGGCGCTGGCCGTTCACGACCACCGTCTCATAGGGCCAGACCGCCTTGTCCTTGGCGAGCAACTTGGAATAGCCCGCCGGAATATGGATCATAGGGTTGCGATCCAGGGGGCCCGCTTCAAGGACGGCTATCGATTTGTCCGTATGTTCGGAGAGATAGTCCGCAACGACACAACCGGCGGCGCCGCTTCCGACTATGAGAACGTCAAAATGCTTGCCAGACATACACTATTCCTTTTTTTATTATGATCGTAGCCGACTTCAGAACGGGTAAGCCGGCGCCTCTCCCTTGATCGTGACCCACTGCCACTCCGTGAATTCCTCCCAGTTGGCCGGCCCGCCCACAGCACTGCCATTGCCCGAGGCGCCTACCCCGCCAAACGGATTGACGACATCGTCGTTCACCGTCTGATCGTTGATGTGGAGCAGGCCCGTCCGGAGTTGCTCTCCCATGGCCATGGCCCGCGACACATTGCGCGACTGGATTGCAGCCGAAAGGCCATATTCGGTCTGATTGGCCAACCTTATGGCCTCCGCATCGTCGGCGAAGGTCGTGACGACGGCGACGGGGCCGAATATTTCCTCGCGAAAAGCGCTCATCTCGGGCGTGACGTTCGCCAGAACCGTTGGCGTGTAGAACAGCCGGTCGGCCTTGCCGCCCGTGATCAGCGTGGCACCAGCATCGATGCTTTCCTTCACCACTTTGGCCACATGATCGGCCTGACGCTGGTTGATCAGCGGACCGATCGCAATGCCTTCAACGCTCGGGTCGCCGATTGGCAGCGCCGCAGCCTTCTCGCCAAGCGCCTTTACGAAATCGGCCGCGATGGCCTCATGGACGAGCACTCGCCCGGCCGACATGCAGATCTGGCCCTGATGGAGAAAGACACCCCAGGTGACATTGCGCAAAGCAAGGTCGATGTCGGCATCGTCGAGCACGATGATGGAATTCTTGCCGCCAAGTTCAAGACTGACCTTCTTGAGATGTCGACTGGCGTTCTGGCCCACCATACGGCCCGCACCGGTCGAGCCGGTAAACTGGATCATACCGATTTCGGAATCACTGCACAAAGCCTCGCCAGCTTCGCTGCCGCCCGGCAGGACGTGAAGAACGTCAGCTGGCAGGCCCGCCAGTTCGAACAGCCGCGCGATCACCAGCCCGCCGCAGATCGCGGTGCGCGGATCGGGCTTAAGGATCACCGCATTGCCGACCGCGAGGGCCGGAGCGACGGCGCGCACGGCAAGGTAAAGCGGGAAGTTGAAGGGCGCGATGATGCCCACCACGCCGAGCGGGCGGCGACGGGCGAGGCTGACCCGACCGGGCGTCGTCGGCAGGACAAGCCCCTGCGCCTGGTGTGGCATTGCCGCAGCCAACTGGATGGCTTTCAGCGTCACCTGCAACTCGAAGGCGGCCTTGGCGCGGGCCGACCCGCTTTCGCGCACGATCCAGGCAATGATGTCGTCGGCGAACTGCTGGCCAATGGCGAGCGCCTTGAGGAAGATCGCGGCCCGCTCATCCGCAGACATGGCCGCCCAACCACGCTGTGCACTACGGGCCGCCTTCGCGGCACCCGCAACGGTATCCGCGTTGGCAAGGGCAATCGTTCCCAATTCGGTCCCGGTGGCCGGCTCGATGGCTTTAGTCAGATCCTCGCCAGCCACCCATCCGTTGCCGTAGAACATACCAGAAAGATACTTATCGGGGATGAGACTGCCTGCCGGTAATACGCGGGACTGCTCCATGACCTTCTCCATCTTAGAAGCGCCGGTGCAGCGATGGACTGGCCGGCTTGTGATTTTCCAGCTCGAGGTAGGTTTGCAATCCGTCAACGCAAAGACCATGTTGGTTTGGCCTTCATACCAGAATGGTATAATTCCATCTCCGCAGCCGCGAGCCCTTCCATGATCGATACACGACGTTTGCGCTATTTCGTCGCTGTCGCGAGTGAAGGCAGCTTTACGCGAGCGTCCGAAAAACTGAACATCGCCCAGCCCCCGCTGAGCCGGCGGATCCAGGAAATCGAGGAAGAACTCGGCACTTTGCTGATCGAGCGCTCATCGCGCCCCCTGACGCTCACCCCCGCCGGGCACTTGTTCTACACCCACGCGTTGCAGGTTCTCGAACGCCAGGATCGCATGGAACAGGCCATGCAACGCTTCGTCACAGCCGAACGGCCGCGCTTCACACTCGGGCTCGTGCCATCCGAATTCTACGTTCGCCTGCCGCAGATCGTACGGCGCTTCCGCACGCACGATCCCGATACGGAACTGGTCCTGACCGAAATGAACAGTCTCGAACAGGTCGAGGCCCTCAAGGACAGCCGAATCGATGCGGGGCTTGGGCGCGTTCGGATCGAGGATCCCGCACTCCAGCGCGAAGTCCTGCGCGAGGAGCGTCTCCTGGCAGCCCTTCCGCCAGGGTCAGGCCCCGCGAACGAACCGGTTGATCTGGCCGAACTGGCACGTATTCCGCTCATCCTCTATCCACGCCAGCCCCGACCGAGCCATGCCGACCTGGTACTGTCGATCTTTCGCGACCGCGGGCTGGAACCGAGCGAGATCGTCGAGGTCCGCGAATTGGAAACCGCGCTCATCATGGTTTCGGCGGGAGCCGGGGCCTGCCTCATCCCGGCAACCTCGCAATGGCTGGCACATCCCGAAGTCATCTGCCGCCCGGTGCGTCCAAAGGCCGTTAGCCCGATCGTGCTGTTGCACCGTAAGAACGATAGCTCGCAGCCCCTAGCGACCCTCATGCGCACCTTCGCATCGCTCTACGCTGAATGGGGTTACCCGCTCCCGCCACGCTTGTCTCAAGCGCTGGACTAAGGCCACGGCCGCGAAAGTGGTTGGATCGATGCCGCGGGGGGCGTCGCTCGTTTCTACGATCTGAGAATTGGGCAACGCCGTCGGCTCCATGCCGAGCGTAAGTTGCGCCTTGATCGCATTTCGCCAATCCCGAGCCTCACGAAGTGTCACGTGGGGATACACACCGCCGGAGAGAAATTTCGGCTTCTTGCCAGTTCGGCAAGCCAGGCCCCATGATTTTCGGCCTGTGGGATGGACGACGATAA
Source organism: Novosphingobium organovorum (assembly GCF_022832435.1). Taxonomy (GTDB): domain Bacteria; phylum Pseudomonadota; class Alphaproteobacteria; order Sphingomonadales; family Sphingomonadaceae; genus Novosphingobium; species Novosphingobium organovorum. The sequence continues at coordinate 31,475 of NZ_JALHLF010000018.1, forward strand.
AGAGGCCGCCGCCATCCGACTTCTTATAGGCTTTGGCGTCTGGCTTAAGGGCTTTCAGGGCTACATCAGTCAACATCCCAATGTCTCCTCGCGCCTTCCAATCGTGTTGGTTGGCTGTTGGTTCAAAATTGGTTGAAGCGGATTTCAACCAACAAACTGACAACAACGGGCATGGGCTGCAAGTCCAGTCCCTGGGACGCAGTGGGATGGAAAATCGTTATTTTACAGCTGGGTGGGCTTTCGACTTAGTCCGATTTGGGAGCCAACGAGGCCTCTTCGGAAATCGAAATGGTCGGGGAGACAGGATTCGAACCTGCGACATCCTGCTCCCAAAGCAGGCGCGCTACCGGACTGCGCCACTCCCCGACCGATCGGGTCCGATGATCTGCACGGCGGCGGGGCCGCTACAAGCAGGGATGGTGGGCCCGGCAGGATTCGAACCCGCGACCTAGCCGTTATGAGCGGCCAGCTCTAACCGCTGAGCTACAGGCCCCAACCGTGCCACCCGGCGGCATCGGGACCGTCGGGCGAGAGCCGCGTTAGCTTGGCTCGCGCAGGGAGGCAAGCGCTGCGATGCGATTTGGCTGGTGATGCCGGTTTTGCCCGGCCTATCGCGGCGGTTTCGGCCAGGTTTTGGTAGCGCCCGGGCCCGTCCGTCAGGGCAGGACGACCCCGTTCATGATCTGCGACACGCTCGTGGGGCGCACGCCGCGTGCGGTGAGGTGCTCGAACAGCGCGCGCCACCAGTCGTAAAGCGCATCGAGATCGTCCTCGTCGCGTACATAGGGGGTGTGTCCGGGCGCCAGCGACGGGCTGTGGAAGGAAAAGACGAGCACCGGCAGGCCATCGTCGAGCGCGACTTCGACGCCGCGAATCGCCTCCTCGCACGTGATCCCTTCGGGCGTGAGCGCAATGCGTTCGAGCAGTTTGAGCCGCGCCAGGATCCCGCGCAGGCGCGGCGTGCGCCACAGCCGCGGGTAGATCGAATCGCCCAGCCGCCGCAGCGGGCCCCAATAGATCGTGGTGAGCGGCAATTCGAGCAGCTGGCATGCACCGCCCGACCAGTACGGGGTGAGCGGATGGTCGCGGTAGTTGGGCCCTCCCTCGGCGCTGTAATCGAACCGGGCGCGGACCGAACTGTCGATCGCGATACCGCATTCCTGGAGGATCGCGGCGGTGTGCGGACCCAGGCCATAGCGCCCGGCGCGGTAGATCAGCGGGGCAACGCTGAAAACCGTCTCGATCCGCTCCTTGAGCCGTAGCAGCTTGGCGCGTTCGAGTTCGATCGGCAGATTGCCCGCGAAACTGTTGAAGGCGGTGACGTCCTCGTCGAATGGAGGGCTGACCCAGGGGTGCAACTGGATGCCGACTTCAGCACGGTTCTGGCGCACCGCCTCGCCGATGGCCTGTGCGACCAAGGGCGAATTGGCGACGGGCCAGTCGACCAGATAGACTGGTACGATGCCGAAGCCCTCGCAGAATTCCTGAAACTTGCGCAGCGCCGGGACGGTCAGCACGGTGTGCCCCTCGCGGTCGAGCGGGGCGTCCCAGTCAAACTCTTCCTCGGTATCGACGGTGATCAGGAAGCGCTGGCCGAAATCGGCGTGAAAAAGCGCCCGGTCCTCGTCCGATGGCGGGTCCAGAAGATTGGGCGCTGGCACGTTCGGGGTGTCCTGTCCTTGGTCGAGTGCTGCGCCATCCGCCCTGGCCGCGATCGTCTAGGAACGATGACTTTGCCTTGCGCTGGCTGCCGTGTCGCGCGGCGGCCGCGACAAGGGTAGCGTAAGCGTGAGCCGATTAGCAATGCGTTCGAGACCTCCGCCCGCGGCCGCCGCTTCGGCCGCGGCGAGACGCAGGGTGAAGCCCACGCCGAAAACGCCGGCGGTGAGCGCCTGGTTGCGAAGATTGGTGCCGATCGAGAACAATTCTTCGTCCGCGCGTTCGGCCAGCATGTGCGGCAGGGCAAGTTCGAGCACGGCGCTGGCGCCGGTATCGTGCCAGTCGAGCGCGAGCCGTTCGTCGCTGGCGGAGGCTCCGGCCAGCGCGGCGAGCAGGCGCCAGACGAGGCGCTCGGTTTCGTCATGGTCGAGCGCGAGGGGGAGGTCTGCGGTGTCGAGACCGGGCGCGGGGATGAAGCCGCTGCGGCGCGGCGCGGTCCAGCCGCTCAGGCGCTCCATTGTGCGGCAGGTGACCTGGGCCAGGTTGCTGGCGCCTGGCTCGAGAGTGAGCGCGCCGGTTTCCAGCTTGACCAGCCGATCGAGTTCTTCGAACCCGGCGAGGATATGCGCGCAATCGCCCGCGATCGAGGCCGCCAGCGCGCGGTATTCGTGCGGCGCGGGACCGTAAAGCTGTTGCTGGATGATCTCTGCGGCGACCTGGATCGCGTTGGCCGGGGTACGCAGTTCGTGGAGGACCTGGCGCATGCGGTCAGCCTCGGCATTGAGGCTGGCCGCCGTTGCCGCGCGCGGCATTGGCGCGGGGCGACGCAGGCGGCCGCAGTAGCCGGTGAACTGTCCGGTGGTCCGCTCGAAACAGGCGGCGGCATCGACCTGCCATTCGCCGCTCACCGCACTGGTCCCGACGAGAGCGATTCGGCCAGCGCGGATCGGCAGGCGCGCGCGCAGCGCCGCAGCGATGGCATCGCTCTCGATCTCGTGCGCGGGCAGGCTGAAGCCGGTGAGGGCGGGCGCGTGCGCGCCGTCGGCCCAGGTCACGCGGCCTTCGGCATCGGTCGCGAAATCGAACACGGAGGGGCCGCGCTGCGTATCGGGCAGCGCATCGCCGAGCGGCAGGCGCGGCGAATCGTTGGCCGGTTCGGGCATCGCCGGCTTCTGGCGGGTCCGGCGGAATTCCTCGATCCGGCGCACGATGGCGCCGATACCCGGATCGCTGCGGTGCACGGGCGCGAAGCCCTCTGGCGCGGGCGTGATCGTGCCCGAAGCGCGCAGCCGTGCCCATTCACGCAGCGACGTCGGCACCGCCGGAGCAAAAGGTGCGGCGGGCGGCTCTCCTACAGGCGGCGGCGGCGCAGGGGGCGGCGCACGGCGCGCGGGTGCGGCAGTGTGCGAGGCGGGCGGTGCGGCTGGCGTGCTGGTCGAGACCGTTCCTGAGACCGTGCTTGAGACTGGGCCCGCAGCGGCGCGCAGCGGGGCAAGGCCCAGTTCGCTCGCCGGGGGCATCGCTTCGCCCAGCAGGCTGGTGAGCACCAGTTCCTCGACTTCTGCGGCGTTGGACGGGGCTGCGTTGCAGGACGCACGGCGCGCGCGCAGCGCCTCGGCCGGTTCGCGCCTGTCCTGAGAAGGGGCTGATGGGGCGACTGACGCGGCCGCTGATGCGGCGGGGGGCGCGGGCGTCGGGCTCGCCATCCCGGCGTCGGGATCGGCGCTGTCTGGCGCGGGCGGCAGGATGGCCGGGGGAAGCGCGCGGTCCTGGATGCCGAGCCGATCGAGCAGATCGTTCACGCGCGGGGGAAGGTCACGCCGGTGGCGCAGGATACCGCGCGCGTGGACCGGCAGGCGCGGGATCAGGGCAAGCCATTGCGATTCGGCAAGGCGCGTTTTGGCCAGCGCCGTGCTGGCCACTCTGGCATCGGTCTCGGCCAGGTGCAGCAACAGGCGCGGATTGGTCAACCGAACGAGCGACTGGCGAATCAGGTCGGCCTGGACGCTCGGGCGAATCGCCGTGCCGAGCTCTTCGAGGCGGGCATAGCCCTGCTCGCAGAGCGGGCTGACATGATCGGCCGGAGCCTGGGCGAGAATGTCGACGAGCTGCCTGAACTGGATGCGCGCCAGCGTTCCGCTCGCGGCGGAATGGCGCAAAACCGTGGAAAGGCGATCGTCGAAATGCATTCAGGTTCCGAATGGGCTCCTACACTCAGGATTGCGTAAGAAAGGTAAACAGCCTCGCACAATCGGCACTATCGCATTTTGCGCCAAGGCTTTTCCTAGCAAACCACCCGTTTCGGGAAAGGGGATGCGTTGAAAGCGTTGCAAAGCGGGACGATTACGCTAAAGGACAACATTATTTCATTGCGGCGCCGTTTTGCTTGCGTTTTGCGTTATGCGTGGAACCGGAAACGATGCGCTGGGGGTGTTTGCGGGATTTGAACATGATCAATCTGGATGAAATCGATCGGCGCCTGCTGGCCGAGCTTCAGGACGAGGGCCGAATTACCAACGTGGAGCTCGCGCAGCGCGTGGGTTTGACGGCGCCGCCGTGCCTGCGCCGCGTGCGCAGTCTCGAAGAGGCGGGCATCATCCAAGGCTACCACGCCGACCTCGATCCGTCGAAGCTGGGCTTCACGATTACCGTCTTCGCGCTGGTCAGCCTCAAGAGCCAGGCCGAAGAGGCGCTGCGGGCGTTCGAGGACCACATGAAGGGCCTTCCCGAAGTGCGCGAATGCCACATGCTCAACGGCGAGATCGACTTCATTCTCAAGATCGTCAGCCGCGATCTGCAGAGCTTCCAGGAATTCCTGACCAGCAAGCTGACGCCTGCGCCCAACGTGGACAGCGTCAAGACCTCGCTGACGATTCGCACGTCCAAGAACATTCCGGGCGTTCCGCTCGAAGGCTGATTCGCACGCCATGGCGATGTCCCGAAAGAGCCGGCGGGCGGTGCTCGCCGGTGTCGCGCTGGTGCTGCTAGCGGGCAATCTGTGGTGGTTCACCCGTCCTGCGCCCGTGTCCGCGCCGATCTTCGAACTCGGCGCGGACACGGGCCGTGCGACAGTGAGCGCGCAGCGTGTGCCCGAACTGCCCCGCTTCGACGCGGCGCGGGGTGATTGGCGCGTGTCGGACCGGCCGATTGGCTCCATTGCCGCGCGAATCGAACGTTTCACGCCCGCAGGGGCGGGGGTGCGCGACGGCTTTGTCACCGTTGCGCTGGAGCGCGGGGCTTCGGCCGAAGACATGCGTCGCATGCTGCTCTCGTTGCTCGACACGGGAATTTGCGCCGTGGGCGTGGTCCAGGACGGCGAGCCGGCCGCGGCGGACGGGAGCCATGCGGTTCCCGTCCAGCGCATCGTTTCGGTTCGCGGCCAAGATGGCGCGCGCGTTTTGTGTGTGCCGCGCGATCAGAGCGCGGCGGCGGCGTCGAGCGCCAGCAGGTAGCTGTTCGCGCCGAACCCGGCGATGGTCCCCTTGGCGGCCTGGCCGACCCAGCTCACATGCCGGAAGGATTCGCGCGTGTGCGGGTTGGAGAGGTGGACCTCGATGACCGGCGCGCGGATCGAGCGGATCGCGTCGAGCAACGCGATCGAGGTGTGGGTGTAGGCACCGGCGTTGAGCAGCACCGCGTGCGCGCCCTTGTCCTCGGCCTCGTGCAGCCAGTCGACGAGTTGGCCTTCGTGGTTCGACTGGCGTATCTCGATGGTGCAGCCGTGCGTCTCCGCGCGCTCGATCAGGCTGGCGCCGATGTCCTCGAGCGTCTGCGAGCCGTAGATCCCGGGTTCGCGCTTGCCGAGCCGGTTGAGGTTCGGGCCGTTGAGAACATAGATTAGCTTCGGGATCATCGTTTTGGGCATCCTTGCCAGTTGCGTTTCGGTGGCCGTTGCCGTTCCGGGCAGCGGGACGTGTTCATAGGCGCGGGCTCGTGCTGTGCGCAATCGGGCTTCGCGACGAAGGCGCGCTGGGGTCGGACGCGACGAAGGCGTGCCGGGACGGATGGGAGGCGTGCGACGGGGCGCTGCTGCGCCGGATCGCGCCGGGCGGGCGGCGCGATCAGGGCTGCGGCGCTGGGGTGGGCGAATCGATGATGCTTGCGCCGTCGATCGTGGTGGAGGCGACGGGTTGGCCGTCCGGTGTGGCGGCGTCGGCTTCCTGATCGGCCTCTTGCTGGGGCGGCATCGCGCTCTCCGACTGCGGATCGCCACCGGCGTAGAAGCGCGCCAGTTCGGCCTGGCGGGCTTCTTCGCGTGCCTGGGTTCGCTTGCGTTCGTTGTCCTGGTTGATCGCCGCCTGTTCCGCAGCGGCCGCGCGTGCCCGGATGCGCGCGCGCTCGGTCGGATCGTCGCGATCCGGTCCGCAGGCGCACAGCAGGACGAGCGCAGCGAGCGGCATGAGCGGGCGGGCGCTGGAGCGGGGCAGGCGAGGGCTCCTGGTCAAGGGCGTCAACGCGCGGCAAAAGGCGCGTGTTCGCCGTCCTGCGCGACAAGCCGCGTTCGGGCACCATTCTAAGGGCAAAGCCTTAGCGCTTGGTTACGAGCCTGCGCAGGTGCGCTTGAAGGGAATATCTGTCTGGAAAAACGCGACACCCCAGCGCCATCGGGCGCAAGGGCCCTCTTGGAGGGTGGTGCTGGCTCTCTATAGTTGAGCCTTCAGAGGTGTGCGGAAGAAATTGGTCGGGACGAGAGGATTCGAACCTCCGACCCCCACACCCCCAGTGTGATGCGCTACCAGGCTGCGCTACGTCCCGACCGGAGGGCGCCCTATAGGCAGGACTTTTTTGTAGCGCAAGCCACAATCTGCATCGCGGACAAGGTTTGTTTCCGCAGCCTGCCCAAAGCCTTGCGGCGCAAGGCCGTGGCGGGCCTTGGAAAGGGACGGGGGCGGCCCTATTTTCACGCCGGGGCGGGGCGATGGCGGGCTGGTTCGTTGCCTATTGCGCGCTTTGTTGCTAACCGCCCGCATCCGGTAAAGCCCGTGAGGGCATTTCCCCGCGAGCGCGCGAGAAACGGGCATGAGACGTCCGAATCGCTGTGCGCCCAGCTCGCAGGGGAAGACAAAGAAGGTTTTTTGCGTTCCATGAACAGCTCGATTCTCAACCAGCTTGCCGCCGCTTCGGCGGGTGCGCCCCCCGCCTGGATGCAGTACCTGCCCTTCGTGGCGATGGCCGCGATCTTCTGGTTCCTGATCCTGCGTCCGCAGATGAAGCAGCAGAAGGAGCACAAGACCAAGCTCGCGGCGATCAAGCGCGGCGACGAAGTGCTGACCGGCGGCGGCTTCGTGGGCAAAGTCGTCAAGGTGGACGAGCACTACGTCGAGGTCGAACTGGCCAAGGGCATGATCGTCAAGGCGGTCAAGTCGACCATCAGCGATGTCATCCCGCCCGCTGGCCACAAGCCCGCCAACGATTGATCGAAGGCTGCGCGCGCGGCGTCAAGGCCGGGCGCGCAGAGCCGATCGTGCCGGGCCGGTTCCTTTGCCAGGGCCTGATACCCTTTCGGAGTAAAGCACAAGCCAATGCTTGATTTTCCCATTTGGAAGAAGATCTGGTTCTGGGGGATCGCGCTGGTCTGCGCCGCCCTGGCGCTGCCTTCGCTGTTTTCGCTCGCGGGCCTGCCCTGGCCGCAGGCGCTGCCCAATTCGCAGGTCAACCTCGGCCTCGATCTTGCCGGCGGCAGCCACATCCTGCTCGAAGCGAGCAAGGACCAGGTCGCCAAGCAGCGCATCGAGAACATGGAGGAAAGCGTGCGGGCCCGGTTCCGCAGCGCCGACACCAAGATCGCCATCGGCGACATCTCGCGCTCGAACGGCCGCCTGAGCTTCACCTTGCGCGACGCCTCGCAGGTCGATGCCGCGCGCGAAGAAATCCTGCCGCTGACCAACGGCGCGGGGCTGACCGGTCAGCGTGACTGGGACATCCGCGTCGAGGACGGCAACCGCTTCGTGCTCACGCCGACCCAGGAAGGGCTCGACCAGGCGGTGTCCGACGCGATGGACTCCGCGGTCGAGGTCGTGCGCAAGCGCATCGACGCGCTCGGCACGCGCGAGCCCACGATCATCCGTCAGGGTGAGAACCGCATCGTCGTTCAGGTCCCGGGTCTCGACGATCCGCAGGCGCTCAAGAACCTGATCGGCCAGACCGCCAAGCTCGAATTCAAGCTCGTCGACGAGACTGCCGCGCCCAACGACGTGGCCAAGGGCATTGCCCCTCCGGGGGACGAGATCCTGCCCTACGCCGACCCGGCGAGCGCGCCCGGCGGCGTGAGCGCGATCGCGGTCAAGCGTCTGGGCGGTATCAAGGGCGACCAGTTGACCAACGCCAAGCAGGGCTTCGAGCAGCAGAACAACCGCCCGGTCGTCAACATCACCTTCAACCAGCAGGGCGGCGCCAAGTTCGCCGAACTGACCCAGCAGAACGTCAACAAGCGTTTCGCGATCATCCTTGACGGCAAGGTGCTTTCGGCGCCGAGCATCAACGAGCCGATCCTGGGCGGCAGCGCGCAGATTTCGGGTAGCTTCACCGTCCAGTCGGCAACCCAGCTGGCCATCGCGTTGCGTTCGGGCGCGCTTCCGGTCGATCTCACCGTGGTTGAGGAGCGCACCGTCGGTCCCGATCTTGGCGCGGATTCGATCAAGAAGGGCCTGATCGCGATGGGCATCGGCTCGCTGCTGGTCGTGCTGCTGATGATCGGATGCTATGGCCGCTTTGGCGTCTATGCGACGATCGCGCTGATCATCAACGTGCTGATGATCCTGGGCATCATGGCCCAGATCGGCACCACGCTGACCCTGCCGGGCATCGCTGGCTTCGTGCTCACCATCGGTGCGGCGGTTGACGCCAACGTGCTGATCTACGAGCGTATCCGTGAGGAGCGCAAGCGTGGGCGGCGTGTGGTGACGGCGGTCGAGAACGGCTACAAGGAAGCCAGCCGCGCGATCTATGACGCGAACATCACCAACTTCATCGCCGGTGCGCTGCTCTTCGCGTTCGGCTCGGGTCCGGTGCGCGGCTTCGCGGTCGTGCTGATCATCGGCCTGTTCACCAGCGTCTTCACCGGCGTATCGATGACGCGCATGTGGGTGGCCGGCTGGCTGCGCACCAAGCGTCCTTCCGACCTGAACATCTGAAGGCAGACCCCATGCGCCTCATCAAACTCGTACCCGATAACACCAACATCCACTTCCTGCGCTGGCGGGTGCCGTTCTACATCATGAGCTGCATCCTGATCGCGGCGAGCTGGGGGCTGGTCCTGACGCGGGGCCTGAACTACGGCGTGGACTTCGCCGGCGGTCAGGAAATCCAGGCGACCTTCACCAAGCACACCGAGGCTCCGGTCGAGGGCCTGCGCAAGATCGTGGGTGACCTGGGCTATGGCGATCCGGTGATCCAGCGCTTTGGCGCTGCGAACGACGTGTCGATCCGCTCCAAGCTGCCCGCCTCGGCCGAAGGCAACGCGGGCGCGGCGGACACGATTTCCAAGCAGATCACCGCCGCAATCACCAAGGCCTACCCCGATGTGCGCATCGACGGGGTGAGCACGGTATCGGGCAAGGTCTCGGGTGAATTCCGCACCACCGCGCTTTATTCGCTCGGCCTCGCGATGCTCGCGATCTCGATCTACATCTGGGTCCGGTTCGAATGGCAGTTCGGTATCGGCGCGCTCTTCGCGCTGTTCCACGACGTGTCGCTCACGCTGGGCATGTTCGCGCTGTTCCAGCTCGAATTCTCGCTCCAGATCATCGCGGCGATCCTGGCGATCATCGGTTATTCGCTCAACGATACCATCGTCGTCTACGACCGTATCCGCGAGGACCTGAAGAAGTTCCGCAAGATGCCGCTGCCCGAACTGCTCGACATGTCGGTCAACGAGACGCTGGCGCGCACGGTGATGACCTCGGCGACGCTGCTCGTCGCGCTCATCCCGCTGCTGTTCTTCGGACCCGAGAGCCTGTTCGGCCTCGTCGCCGCGATCACGCTGGGTATCTTCATCGGCACTTACAGCTCGATCTACATGGCCGCGCCGATCCTGATCTGGCTGGGCGTTTCGGGTGAAAGCTTCGTGCCCACCGAATCGGCGATCGACCGTCAGGAGCGCCTCGCGCGCGAACGTGCGGCCAAGCCTTGAGGTAAAAGGAAAAGCGAGGAGTTCGAGGGCCGTGGCCCTCGGACTCCCTGAATGGCCCAGGACACCGTCCTCGCGCGACGGAGCAGGCGAAACGTGCGCTCGACAGTCTGGGGTCAAGGGGTGTTAACCCCTTGAATCTTCGCTTTTTGAAAAGGCCGCCTGCAAGCGGCCCTTTTTTTAGGCCCCGGTAAACACCGGCCGACCTTCGAGCACGTCGCTCCAGAAGTGGACGAGGTTTTCCGCGTTCTCGCCCCAGCTGTAGTCCTTGACCAGCGCGGCCACTTCGGCCTGCGCGGGGGGATGGTCGAGGATCGAGCGGATCGCTTCGGCGATGGCGTCGGCGCTGCGCGGGGCGATGCGCCCGGCGGTATCGCTGCGCACCACTTCGCGCGCGCCGCCGATGTCGGGGACGACGATCGGCGTGCCCGAGGCGAGCGCCTCGATCCACACGTTGGCGAGCCCCTCGCTGGCCGAGGGCAGGACCATCACGTCGGCCGCGCAAAGCAGCGTGGGCAGGATGTCGTGGCTGACCTGGCCGAGGAAGTGTACCCGGTCGGCCACGCCCAGGATCTGCGCTTCGGCCTTGAGGCGGGCTTCGTCTTCCCCGGCGCCCGCGAGCGCGAGGCGCGCGTCGGGCAGGTGGATGAGCGCCTGGAGGACGAGTTGCTGGCCCTTGCGCGCGATCAGCGCGCCGGGGGTGACGATGAGTGGTCCCTTGCTCCAGATCTCGAGCCCCGGCATCGCCGAGACGAGCGTGCGCGCCGCGCTGCGTTCGATCGGGTGAAAGCGTTCGCGGTCGAGCCCGGTGTAATGCACGCCGATGCGCTCCTCGGGCATGCCGAGCGCGATCATGTCCTCGCGCAGCGCGCGGCTGACCGCGAGCAGGGCGGCGGCTTGCTGCGCGGCCTGTTGCATCTGTTCGAGCGCGCTCGACCGGCGGCCCCAGAAGTGGATGTCCGCGCCGCGCGACTTGATCGTCAGCGGCAGGCCGAGTTCGCGCGCGAGGATCGCGGCGGCAGGTCCGTCGGGAAAGAAGAACTGCGCATCGACCAGATCGAACGGGCGTTCTTCGTGCAGTCTGCGCACCAGCGGCAGCACGGCCCTGGCGATACGTCCCGGATTGCTGTCGCCGCCGATGCGGGGAATGGTCAGGAACTTGGGATAGTGGGCGCGGATGCCCACCGCATCGCTCGTCTCGGGCACTTGCGCCAGCTGCCGGTAGGGCTCGCGGCGCGAGAGCGGCCAGGGCGGAATGCCGATCGGGCTGACGATCGTCAGATCGACATCGCCGCGCGCGGCGACCGCGCGCATCTGGTTGCCGACAAAGATCCCGAAGGACGGCTTGACCGGGTTGGGAAAGAGCGTGGCGATGGAAAGGATGCGCATGGGGCCTGCTTGTATCGGGGGGCGCGGCCTGCGGGAACCGCTATTCGCGCGCGCCTTGCGATCAACCCTCGACCTGCTCGGCCAGTTCCAGCCAGCGTTCCTCGGCCGCTTCCTTTTCGCCGCGTGCGGTTTCGATCGCCTTGCTCAGCGCGGCGAAGCGCGCCGGGTCCCTGGTGTAGAGCGCGGGGTCGGCGAGCGCGGCCTCGTCGCGTGCGATCGCGGCTTCGAGCTCCTCGATCCGGCCGGGCAGCCGGTCGTAGTCGCGCTGGTCCTTGTAGGACAGCTTGGTGCTCTTGGGCTTGGGCGGGGGAGGGGGCGCGGCGTCCTCGCTGCGCGCCTTGGCCTTGCCCGCGCTGGTGCGCTGGCGGCGCTTGGCCTCCCAGTCGGCATAGCCACCCGCAATCACGTCGATATGACCCGATCCGTCCAGCCCCAGCGTCAGGTTGACGGTGCGGTCGAGGAAGTCGCGGTCGTGGCTGACGATGAGCACGGTGCCCTCGTAGTCCGAAATCACTTCCTGCAGGAGATCGAGCGTTTCAAGGTCGAGGTCGTTGGTCGGCTCGTCGAGCACGAGGAGGTTCGAGGGCCGGGCGAACTCGCGCGCCATCAACAGGCGCGACTGTTCGCCGCCCGACAGCGTGCCGACCTTGGCGTCGATCAGCGAGGGATCGAACAGGAAGTCCTTGAGATAGCCCTGGACGTGCTTGCGCACGCCGCGCACGTCGACCCAGTCGCTGCCCTCCGCGATGACGTCGCGCAGCTGCATTTCGGGCTTGAGGAAGCTGCGCTGCTGGTCGAGCACGATCGAGGTCATCGTCTGCGCCTGCGTGACGGTGCCTTCGTCGGGCTGGATCTCGCCGGTCAACAGCTTGAGCAGGGTCGACTTGCCCGAGCCGTTGGCGCCCACGATGCCGATCCGGTCGCCGCGCTGGATGCGCAAGGAGAAGTCCTTGATGACGGTGCGTTCCTTGTCGCCCGTGCCAAACCGCTTGGTGACGTGTTCGGCGACGATCACCGATTTGGTCTTGGCCCCGTCGCCGGTGACCGCGAGCTTGGCGGTGCCGGGGGCGGCCATCATTTCGGCCCGCTGGGCGCGCAGTTCCCACAAGGCGGCAAGGCGGCCCTGGTTGCGCTTGCGCCGCGCGGTGACACCGCGCGCGAGCCAGTGGTTCTCGATCTTGAGCTTCGCGTCGAGCCGTTCGGCGGCGCGCGTCTCTTCCTTCTGGACTTCCTCTTCCCACGCCTCGAACCCGCCGAAGCCCACTTCCTTGCGGCGCAGCGCGCCCCGATCGAGCCACAAGGTGGCCTTGGTCAGGCGGGTGAGGAAGGTGCGGTCGTGGCTGATCACGACGAAGGCGCCGTTGTAGCGCTGGAGCCAGGATTCGAGCCATTCGATCGCGGCAAGGTCGAGGTGGTTGGTCGGTTCGTCGAGCAGCAGCAGGTCGGGCTCGCTGGCCAGCGCGCGGCACAGCGCGGCGCGGCGGCGTTCGCCGCCCGAGGCGCTTTTGGCTTCGCGCGAGAGGTCGATGCCAAGCTGGTCGGCGATCGCTTCGACTTCGTGGACCTCGGGGCCGTCCTCGCCGTGGATGGCGAAGTCGAGCAGGGTATCGTAGCCCGTGAAGAAGGGGTCCTGTTCAAGCGTGACGACGCGCGTGCCGGGCTGGACCGAGCGCTTGCCCCGGTCGCCCTCGACCTGGCCGGCGATCAGGCGCAGCAGGGTGGACTTGCCCGCGCCGTTGCGCCCGATCAGGGCCAGCCGGTCGCGCGGGGCGATGGTGATGTCGAGGTTTTCGAAGAGCCAGCCAGTGCCCTGGACGAGGCCCAGGCCCTCCCAGCTCAAAATCGGTGCGGTTGCCATAACGCACGCGCCCTACAGTGGGGCATGGGGGGCTGGCAAGCGGGACGGTGGGGCCGGGCGCGGTTGGCGGTGCGGCAACGATCCGTGGCGGGCGGATCGCGGCGTGCGGCGCTGTGTTGTCTTGTTGCCACAGGTTGAAGCCTGCTGCCACCTTCGTGCCACATTCAGGGCTTGTTCAATCCTTCGCGGTTAGGCACCCAGACCGTGATGAAAGAGATTTTCCATTCCCCGCGGGCGAACCTGGCGATCGCTCTAGCCCTGACGATCGGTTCGTTAAGCGTCCTGCCTGCCAGCGCGCAGGCGCAGAACGGCGAACAGGGACAGGTGCGCAAGGAGCGCAAGGCCGGCAACATCCTCTCGAGCCGCGAAATCGAGAAGATCGTGCTGCCGCGCATGGGCGCGATGCAGTATCTGGGGCCGGAATATATCCCGGCGGCCATGGCCTACCGCCTCAAGTTCATCGACAACGGGCGGGTCCACTTTGTCGACGTCGATGCGCGCACCGGCCGGATCATCGGCGAATCGCGCTGAGCGCTGCGGCTGAGCACCGGGGCTGCGCCAGGGTTGCCATCGTGACGCCTGCGGTCCCCGCCGTATCCTCGGCGGGAACCGCAGGCGCCTTCCATCGCTTGACCCTCAGCGGCTTTGAGCCCATTTCGAACGGGACCCATAGGGAGAACCTGAATTGCGCATCCTGATCGTCGAGGATGAACCTACACTCGGCAACCAGCTCAAATCCACGCTGGAGCAGAACGGCTATGCCGTCGATCTTTCGGTCGATGGAGAGGATGGCCACTTTCTTGGTTCCACGGAAGACTACGACGCGGTGATCCTCGACCTCGGCCTGCCCGAGATCGACGGGCTGACCGTGCTGGGCATGTGGCGCAAGGAAGGGCGTTCGATGCCCGTGCTGGTGCTGACCGCGCGCGATTCCTGGTCGGACAAGGTGGCCGGGCTCGATGCGGGCGCGGATGACTATCTCGCCAAGCCCTTCCAGACCGAGGAACTGATCGCCCGTCTGCGCGCGCTGATCCGCCGCGCTTCGGGCAACACCTCGAGCGAACTGACGGCCGGGCCGGTGCGTCTCGACACCCGTTCGGGCCGCGTCACGCTGGCCGGAGAGCCGGTCAAGCTGACCGCGCAGGAATACAAGCTGCTGTCCTACCTCATGCACCACAAGGGCAAGGTGGTCAGCCGCACCGAGCTGATCGAACATATCTACGATCAGGATTTTGACCGCGATTCCAACACGATCGAGGTCTTTGTCACGCGCATCCGCAAGAAGCTGGGTGCCGATGTCATCACGACGATCCGCGGCCTTGGCTACAGTCTCGACGACCCCGCAGAGCCGAACCGCGCCTGAGGGCGCGGCGCGCGAGCCCGAAACGGCCGGCATCACGCCCGTGAAGCCGGTCAACACCGGCTCGCTGGCGCGGCGCATGATGCTGATCGCGGCCGGGTGGATCCTGGTCCTGCTGCTGGGCGGTGGTCTGGCGCTCAACAGCGCGCTGACCGGGCTGGTCACGCGCAATTTCGACGAACAGCTCAGCTATATGCTGCTGGGTATGATCGGTTCGGCCGAGATCGGCCCGGACGGCGAGATCTACTTCAACCGTCCGCCCGCCGACCAGCGCTTCCTTGAGCCCAACTCGGGCCTCTACTGGCAGGTGCGGGCCAAGGGGCATGAGGATTTCTCCTCGCGCTCGCTGTGGGACCAGAGTCTCAACGTTCCGGCCGATCACTACGACGCGCAACCCCACGTCTACGATTCCAAGCAGTTCGCGGGTGAACCGCTGCGGGTGATGGAGCGTTCGATCATCCTGCCGGGCAGTTCCACCAAGTGGATGTTCACGGTCGCCGCCAGCCGTACCGAGCTTGACGACCAGATCAAGAGCTTCCGCTCGATCCTGATCTACAGCTTCGCCGTGCTGGGCGTGGGGCTGTTGTTCATGGCGGGCCTGCAGACCTGGTACGGGTTGTTTCCGCTGCGCCACGTGCGCCGCGCGATCAAGAAGCTGCGAACCACGGGCGTGGCGCGCGTGGCCGATCCGCTGCCGCTCGAAGTGGCGCCGCTGGTTGAGGAGCTCAACGCGCTGCTTGCCCATACCGAAAAGCAGGCGGAAGAGGCGCGCACCCACGCGGGCAACCTTGCCCACGCGCTCAAGACGCCGCTCACCGTGGTGACCAACGCGGCGACCGCGCAGGCGCCCGATCTCGACAAGACGGTGATTCGCGAAGTCGCCAACATGCGCCGCCACGTCGATCACCATCTGGCGCGCGCGCGCGCGGTCGGGCGGCGCGCGGCGGGCATGTCGCGCAGCGACGTCTGGCCGAGCCTGGAGGCGGTGTTCCGTGCGGTTGAACGTCTCTACGAGACGACCCGCTTCGATCTCGACGGCGATCGCACCGCGACCGTGGCGCTCGAAAAGCAGGACCTGGAGGAATTGCTTGGCAATCTCATCGAGAACGCGGCCAAGTACGGCGGGGGCAGCGTGTTCGTCACCGTCGATCCCTTGCCGGAGGGCAACCGTGACCCGGCGCTGTGCGAGATCTGGATCGAGGATGACGGCATGGGCATTCCCGAGGCCGAGCGCACGCGCATCTTCGATCGTGGTGCACGGCTCGATACCGGCAAGCCGGGCACGGGGCTTGGCCTGGCGATCGTGCGCGACGTGGTGGAAATATACGGCGGCTCGGTTGCGCTGGCCGAAAGCGAGGATCTGGGCGGTTTGCTGGTCAAGCTGCGGTTGCCGCGCGCGGCGGTCTAGGATACCCCGTCGCCCGACCCGGTCCCGCGCCTGTTCGGCGGGGGAAAGATGGTCCGCTCGCGGTTGCCGCAGCGCCCGGAGCGGCTAAGGCGGGCCTTAGAGCATTTTCCAGTCAGGTGGATTTACCTGACGATTCAGAAAATGCGTCAAAACAAAGGACTGGAGCGGTCGATCGGATGCAATCTGATCGAAAACCGCTCTGGTCCCGAAAACCGATTGGCCCAGGAGAGCCGAGATGAACGAAGAAATCACCCTGAAGCTGACCTCGGACGAGGTTTCCATGATCGTCGATGCGCTTGAGGTCGACCTTGAAGGCTACATCGAATCGGCCAAGGAAGCGCAGTCCACCGGCAACCGCGCCGAGACCAAGACCTTCAACGATGCCGCCACGCGCATCCAGACGCTGATGGCCAAGCTGCAGGAACTCGTTCCCGAGGAATGAGCGCTATCGGGGCGAGGGTGCGCCGCCGTGCGACGGGCCCTCTTCCGGCGTGTCGTCTTGGGATGGCGCCGGGCCCAGCCAGGCCAGCGTGCCCAGGACCGGCTTTCGCGCCATCGCGCGGGCAAAGGCGATCAGGTCCTCGCGCGTGTTGATCGCGCAGTAGCGCGTTTTCCAGATATCGATGGGGACGCCCTGACGCTGGAACCGCGCCGGGCAGTGGCGCTGGAGCACTTCGAAACGCTTGATTAAGCCGGACCCGATGGCCGGGTCACGCAGGAGCAGGGTATGCGCGCTGCCGGTACGCGCGCCCGATTGCAGATCCCACAGTTCCCATTTGCGCCCTTTGTGCGAAAGCGTGCCGATCCGCACGATCCAGCTGTAATCGACGGCGAGCGCGGCGCGCTCATCGGAACTCAGGTCCGCAAAGGGCTGGTCGGACCGCTGCTCGACAAACGCGCAATGAAACACGCCGTAATTGGCAAGCCGCCACCATTCCGCGGCGAATTCAGTGCCGTCGCCAAAGACTGCGGAATTGGGCGCAAAACGCCAGTCGCCGATGGCGATACGGCTGGAGCGGCCCCAGCTGTCTTTTCCGGTGAAGTTCTGCGGGTAGAAGTCGGGATCGCCGGTGCCCCACAAGGGCACGTCGGAGTGGACGAGATCGGTGCCCGGATCAATCGGGGCTGGCGCCCGCGCGCTGACCGGACTTGCCGCCAGAAGGCCCAGGGCAAGCCCGGTGAGGGCGCGCCGCGCGATCAATCGGCCTGCTTGGCGCGTTCGTGGTGGCGGATCACTTCCTGGATGATGAAGCGCAGGAACTTCTCGCCGAAATCGGGGTCGAGATTGGCGTCCTCGGCCAGCTTGCGCAGGCGGGCGATCTGGATGTCCTCGCGCCCCGGATCGGAGGCGGGCAGGTCATGCTCGGCCTTGTAGGCGCCCACCGCCTGGGTGATGCGGAACCGTTCGGCCAGCATGTGGATGAGCGCGGCATCGATATTGTCGATGCTCGAACGGAAGCCGGCAAGAACCGGATCGGAAGCGGGGGTGTCCTGGGTCATCGTTTGCGCGCGCTAGCACGGGACTTGCGTATCTGCCAACCGCGTGATTGCTGCGAATGGAGCCTTTTGCTCTTGCGTCGCGGGCCACAAGCTTCCATTGCCCCCATCGATGAGTGCACAAGTCATATCCCTGCGTGAACACGGGGCCGAGCCCTCCCTTGCACCTATGCTGGCGCTGACCGCGCCGGGCATGAACAGCGTCAACGCCGTCATCCTCGACCGGATGCAGAGCGAAGTCCCGCTGATCCCGGCTCTGGCCGGCCACCTGATCGCGGGCGGGGGCAAGCGCATGCGCCCGATGCTGATGGTCGCTGCGGCCGAGCTGTGCGGCTATCAGGGCACGCGCCATCACAAGCTGGCTGCGGCGGTGGAATTCCTGCACACCGCAACCCTGCTTCACGACGACGTGGTCGACGGTTCGGACATGCGCCGCGGCAAGGCGGCAGCGAACATCGTCTACGGCAACCCGGCGACCGTGCTGGTGGGCGATTTCCTGTTTACCCGCGCCTTCGAACTGATGGTCGAGGATGGCAGCCTCAAGGTGCTCAAGGTCTTTTCCAAGGCCAGCTCGATCATCGCCGAGGGCGAGGTCGACCAGCTCACCGCGCAGCGCCGGATCGAGACGAGCGAGGAGCACTACCTCCAGATCATCGGATCGAAGACCGCCGCGCTGTTCGCCGCGGCGACGCGCATTTCGGCGATCGTTGCCGAAAAGTCGGAAGCCGAGGAGCTGGCGCTCGACGCCTATGGGCGCAACCTGGGCATCGCGTTCCAGCTGGTGGACGATGCGATCGACTACGATTCGGAAAGTTCGGAATCGGGCAAGGACAAGGGTGACGATTTCCGCGAGGGCAAGATGACCCTGCCGGTGATCCTCGCCTATGCGCGCGGCAGTGCCGAGGAGCGCAAGTTCTGGGAAGAAGCCATCGCGGGCTTCCGCTGCGAGGATGAGGATCTGGCGCACGCGATCGACCTCATCAACAAGCACAAGTGCGTCGAGGCCACGCGCGAGCGTGCGCGGCTCTACGCCCAGCGGGCGATCGATGCGCTTTCGATCTTTCCGGCGGGCGCGGCGCGCGATGCGATGGGCGAAGCGGTGCAGTTCGCGGTCGCACGCCGCTACTAAGTCTTCGCTCTGGCGTAAATTTCCGCTTTGTTGCGGGGAGATGCGCAAAAAATGGGTTCTCGCGACAATTGGTGACGGTCGCTGCAATTGCGGCGACGGGTCGAGCAGGTTAAGGCACGCCCGATGAGTGATCGCCCTTACCGCGTTGCATACGGCTATCAATCGGGCGGGTACCATTCGGGCTCCCCGAGGCAACGCGCCGTTTCCGCGACGCTCTCGGCGATCATCATCCTGCTCGTCCTGCTCGCGGCGATCTACCAGACCCAGGTCGCCCCGCGTCTGGAGAAGAAGGAACAGACGGTCACCACCTTCGACGTCCAGGGCGACAAGCACGACAAGGGCGACAAGAAGGCCGAGGCCGCCAAGCCGGCGCAAGAAAAGAAGGCGCAGCAGAAAAAGCCACAAAAGTTCGTCCAGCCGGTCGAGACCCCGCCCAAGGACACGCCCAAGGCGCCTTCGGACAAGCCTGCCTTCACCTTCCTCAAGATGTCGAGCTCGGACATGGCCGCGGCCGACATCGGCAAGATGTCGAGTTCGGCGCCGTCGGGCGAGGAAGCCGGTGGCGGCAAGGTCTATGGTCCGGGTGAGGGGCCGGGTGGCGCGGTGCTCTACAAGGCCGACTGGTACCGCCGTCCGACCGATGCCGAACTTGCGACCTATCTGCCGCCCCAGCACCCCGATACGGGCTATGGCCTGATCGCCTGCCAGACGATCCCCGACTACCGGGTCGAGAATTGCCAGATCCTGGGTGAATCCCCGCGCGGCTCGGGCTTTGGTCTCGCGGTGCTCAACGCGGCCTGGCAGTTCCGCGTCAAGCCGCCGTCGAAGAACGGCAAACCGATGATCGGGGAATGGGTGAGCATCCGCATCGACTACGGGATGCGCCGTCTTTCGGCGAACTAGGGCTTCGTGGGGATTGGGCCCTTGGGGGGCAGTCGAAAGGCGGCCTTTTGCGCCTTCGATAAAGCACGCGGCGCGCCGGTTATCGAAATCCTCCCTTCTCGTTGAATTCCAAGAGACCCTGAAGACCTAAAAGGCGCGGGTTGTCCGGTTCGAAGGTCCGGGCCGCTTGCCCGCCTGCGCTCAGTGCAGGGGGGCTGCCTTGGAGAGCGGGCTGAGGTTCGGCACGACGCTGCGCAGCAGATCGTCAAGTGGCATCGGCTTGGCGATGAGGTAGCCTTGCGCCAGCGGAAAGCCCGCGAGCCGTGCGCTGATGAGCTGGTTTTCGGTCTCGATCCCCTCGATCACGCATTCCAGGCTGAGCGAGCGCGCCAGGTTGCGGATCGCGGTGATCAGCCGACGCCCGGCCGCCTCGTCGAGCTGCGAGGCGAAGCTGCGGTCGATCTTGACCATGTCGAGCGGAAGCTGGTGCAGCGAGGAGAGGCTTGAATAGCCCGTCCCGAAATCGTCCAGCGCGATCCGTGCGCCGGTCTGGCGCAGCCGTTCGAGCGCGCCGCGCGCGATCTCGAGTTCCTCGATCAGCGAGGTTTCGGTGATCTCGAAGAGCAGGCGTGCGGACGGGAAGGGGGCACTGGCGATGCGTTCGAGCAGCGCCGCGATCGTGCTCGCATCGCACAGGTCGTGCCCGGAAAGGTTGAAGGACAGGCGCAGGTTCGCCGGCAGGCGTTCGAGCGCGTCGAGCGCCTTGTCGAACAGCGTGAGCGTCACCTCGCGCGCGCGGCCGAGCCTTTCGGCGGTGGCGATGAGCTGTTCAGGCGAAACCTGCCCGATCAGCGGCGAATGCCAGCGGGCGAGGCATTCGACTCCCAATGGTTCGAGCTCGGCCGTCTCGACGATCGGCTGGAAGGCGAGCGAGAGCTCGCGGCGCAAGTCGGCGGCCTGGAGCGCGGTGTCGAGAGTCTGCTCGGAGCGGATCAGCGCCTCGAGCTCTTCGGTGAAGCGCACGCACTGGCCGCGCTTGTGGTTCTTGGCGTGGTAGAGCGCGAAATCGGCCCGGTCGAACAATCGGTTGGCGGTCACCGCCGCTTCGGGGAACGAGGCGAGACCGGCCGAACAGCCGACCGAAACGACCACGTCGCCCAGTTGGCCCGGCTTGCAGATCTGCTCGCACAGGCGCAGCGTGACCGCTTCGGCCTGATCGAGGTCGCCCATCACGATCAGCCCGAATTCGTCGCCGCCAAGCCGTGCGAGGATCGCGTTGTCGGGCGCGGCGGCGGCCATGCGCTCGCCCAGGATGGTCAGCAGGCGATCGCCGTTGGCGTGGCCGTAGGTGTCGTTGACGGGTTTGAAGCGATCGAGATCGATCAGCCCGATGCAGAACGGGTCTTGCGTGCCCGAATGTTCGAGCAGGCTTTCGAGCATGGCGAAGAAATAGCGCCGGTTGGGAAGGCCGGTAAGCGCGTCGGTCTGCGCGAGGTGGGCGTTTTCCTCCCCCAATGCCTGCGCCTGGCGGCGTTCGGAGTTGAGCGCGCGCTGCGAAATTTCCAGCTCGACGAAGGCGTTGAACGAATCGCGCAGCAGCTTGAGGATGACCGCGGCGACCAGTGCGAGATTGATCGCGATCGCGATCAGCACTTCGGTGCCCTTGACCGCGCTGTAGATCAGGAAGGCGGCGATGACCGTCAGGCAGACCGCTTCGGCGGCCTTGGGCAGGAAGCCGAGGCAGAACACGCAGCCCAGCAGCGTGACCGCCACGAAGATGGCGACATGGCCGTGCTGTTCCGCTCCGCCATACTGGTCGAGCGCGAAGGCCCAGCACACGAAAGCGATGCAGAACACGATGGCCAGCACGCTGGTCTTGCGCAAGTTGCGCGCGATGCGGGTCGGGTCGAGGGTTTCGACCTTGACGGGGCGCATCCACATCAGCATGCGGATAAGGCAGGCCGAAATCAGCACGGCGGGCACCGACAAGGTCAGCATGCCCGGTGCTATGCCGCGGTGGGTATAGGCCAGAATCGCGGCGTTGATTGAAAGCAGCCCGTAGAGCGGCGGGACCTGCTCGCGCAGGCGCAGAAACTGGGCCACGACGAGCGGATGCTGGCCGGGCTTGCCGGAAATCAGGGCAGGGTGCGTTTGGCGTGGCAAATTCGTAGTCTCCGCCAGCTGTGCTAAACGCCAATGATTGACGAAGTGTAGATGGTGACAAATCAATCTGGCGGTCGATGAGTAAAATGGCGCATGGAGCATCGGGCGTGGCGGCGCGTGAATTCGTTTTTCTAGGTATTTTCTACTTGGCCGGAAATTCGGTCGCGGCCGCTGCGAATTGGACCGTGTGCGCGGTTTTGACCGGAGCGTGGGCATGAGCGATCTGCCGATCAGCCAGGTTCTGGACAGGCTCCTTGGCCACCTCACACAGGGGACGGGCTGTGTGCTCATCGCGCCGCCAGGCGCGGGAAAGACGACCGCGGTCGCGCCTGCGCTGCTCGGTGAGGCCTGGTGCACCGGAACCGTGATCCTGCTGTCGCCGCGCCGCGTTGCTGCGCGCGCGGCGGCCGAACGCATGGCGCAGGCGCTGGGCGAGGAACCGGGCGAGACCGTGGGCTACCTCACCCGTCTCGACACCCGCCGTTCGGCGCGCACGCGCATCCTGGTCATGACCGAGGCGATCTTCGTTTCCACGCTGCTGTCCGATCCCGAATTGCAAGGCGTCTCGGCGGTCTTGTTCGACGAGGCGCACGAACGCCATCTCGACAGCGATCTGGGCCTTGCGCTCGCGCTCGAATGCCGCGCGGTCCTGCGCGAGGACCTGCGCGTGGTGGTCATGTCCGCGACGATCGATGGGGCGCGCTTTGCCGATCTGCTCGGCCCCGAAACGCCCGTGGTCGAAAGCGAAGGGCGGGCCTGGCCGCTCGCGCTGCGCTGGCTTGGCCGTTCGCCCGACCAGCGCATCGAGGACGCGGTGGCCGCCGCCGTCACGCTCGCCTGGCGGGAGGAGACGGGAGATATTCTGGCCTTCCTGCCCGGCGTGCGCGAGATCGAACGCGTGGCCGAGCGGCTGGAGGCGCGTTTGCCCAGCGCGCGGCTTCACCGTCTGCACGGCCAGTGCGAGCCCGCCGCGCAGCGCGCCGCGATCCGGCGCGAGAGCGATGGCGCGCGCCGGATCGTGCTGGCCACCGCGATCGCCGAAACCTCGCTGACGCTTGATGGCGTCTCGGTGGTGGTCGATGCCGG
>NZ_JALHLF010000180.1 GCF_022832435.1 Novosphingobium organovorum
AGACCGCCGACCCCAAGGGCGGGCGGATCGTACGCGCGGCGGGCGGCGCGCCTTCGGGCGTGCTGGTCGACACCGCCGCCCGGCTGGTGGCCGACAAGGTCCCGGTGCCCCGCCCCGAAGACCGCGACACCGCGCTTGGCGAAGCGCAGCGCGACCTGCTCTCGCACGGCGTCACCGCGATCGCCGACATGGGCACGAGCATCGAGGACTGGCAAGCCTTCCGCCGCGCAGGCGACGGCGGGCACTTGCGCGTGCGCATCGTCGCTTACGCCGATTCGATTGCCAACATGGCGCTGATCGGCGGCCCCAAACCCACCCCCTGGCTCTACGACGACCGGCTCAAGCTCGCCGGGGTCAAGCTCTTCCTCGACGGCGCCCTCGGCTCGCGCGGGGCCTGGCTCAAGGCCCCCTACGCCGATGATGCCAGGACCACCGGCCTGCCGCTGCTCAGCCAGACCCAGCTCGGCAACCTGATGAGCCGCGCCGCGCTCGACCACTTCCAGGTCGCGGTCCACGCCATCGGCGACAAGGCCAACGCGGTCGTCCTCGATGCGATCGACGAGCTTTCGGCGACCTACAAGGGCGACCGGCGCTGGCGCATCGAACACGCCCAGATCGTCGATCCGGCCGACATCGCGCGCTTTGGCCAGCACGGCGTGATCGCCTCGATGCAGCCCCAGCACGAAACCAGCGACCGGTTCATGGCCGAAGCCCGGCTCGGGCCTGATCGGCTGACCGGGGCCTACGCCTGGAAATCGCTCGCGGCCACCGGCGCCACGCTCGCCTTCGGGTCGGACACCCCGGTCGAACCCGCGCGGCCCTTCCTCGGCATGGCCGCCGCGATCTCGCGCCAGGGCGCCGACGGCGAGCCTGCGGGTGGCTGGCAGCCGCAGGAAATCCTCCCCCCCCAGGCCGCGCTGGCCGCCTACACCACGGGCGCGGCCTACGCGATGTTCGCCGAGGATAGGCTCGGCCGCATCGCGCCCGGCTACCGCGCCGACTTTCTCTTCGTCGACCGCGATCCGCTCACCGCCGACGCCGCGCAGATGCGCGCGATCCACGTCGAGCAGACCTGGATCGGAGGGCAGCTCGCGTGGTCGGAAAAATCGGGCGAGGAGGACGCGCCGAAGCCGGCAGAGGACACGGATAGCAGCCCGCCAGAAGCGCCGGGCGAGGCTCAGGGGCGCTAGGAATTTTTGGAAAAATAATAAGGGAGACAAGGGATTTACCATCCCTTGACCCTGTGACTGTCGACCCCGTTGCGGACCGGGCGCCTTACGCGTGTTCGATGGAGCGTTTTGGAAAACGGTGTGAGGGCTTGTCGCCCTCGCGCCGGGCCAGCAGGCCTAGGCAAGGGACTAGGGGCAAGGGGCCGTAGCCCCTCGCCATCCCTTTACTCCGCCGGAGCCTCGATCGCCTCAGCCTCTTGCGCCGCGGCCTTTTCCTTGGCTTCGCGCCGCTCGGTGAACCACATCACCAGCAGCGTGCCTTCGAACAGCACGATCAGCGGCACCGCAAGCGCCACCTGCGAGATCACGTCGGGCGGCGTGGCGATCGCGGCGATGATGAAGATACCCACGATCACGTAGCGGCGCGCCGCAACCGCCTGCTGGCGCGACATGATCCCCGCGCGGTTGAGCAGCATGAGCAGCACCGGCAGCAGGAAGCTGATCCCGAAGGCGAGGATGAACTGCATGACCAGCGCAAGGTAATCGCCGGTGCCAGGCAATGCTTCGAGGGTCAGCCCACCCGCCTTGCCCTGGAAGCCCAGGAAGAAGTGGAAGGCCGTAGGCATGACCACGTAGTAGGCCATGGCCGCGCCCATCGTGAACAGGATCGGCGTGGCGATCAGGAAAGGCAGGAAAGCCTTCTTTTCCTTGGCGTAGAGGCCGGGCGCGATGAACGCCCAGATCTGGTTCGCGATCACCGGGAAGCTGACGAAGAAGGCCGCGAAGACCGCAATCTTCACTTCCACGAAGAAGGCTTCGTAAAGCTTGGTGTAGATCAGCTTGCCCTCGCCCGGCGGGAAGGCCTGCGTCAGCGGCCGCACCAGGAAGGCGAAGATGTCATCGGCAAAGTAGAAGCACACGCCGAAGGCCACGCCAAAGGCGAGAAAGGCCCTCACCAGGCGCTGGCGCAGCTCGACCAGATGTTCGAGCAGCGGTGCCTGGGTGTCGTCGATATCGGAAATCTTGAAGGCCATGGCGCTCGTGCTCGATCAGGACGCGGGGCGGGCCGGGTCGGTGGCCGGCGCGAGATTGGGTTCATTGGGCACGGGCGCATCCCCCGCGGCCGGTTCGGGCAGCGCGGCGGCAGCCGGCGGCGGCACGTCCGTCGCAGGAGCCCCCTCGAGCGTCTCGGAGGCCGTTGCGGGCGGCTGCATTTCCTCGGCCGTGGGCAGCTGAGGCGCGGACTTCATGATCGCCTCGTTCTGCTCGCGCCACTTGCGCTCCATCTCCTCGAGCTCGGCTTCGCGCACCATGGCATCGATCCCGGCGCGGAAATGCCCGGTGATCTTGCGCATCTTGCCGATCCAGCGTCCGGCGGTGCGCATTGCCAGAGGCATGTCCTTGGGACCGATGACCACGACCGCCACGATGACGATCATGAGCAGTTCGGTGGAACCGATGTCCAGCATAGCCGTCTAGGGCCTTCTGGCTCAGGCCTGCTCGTTCTTGGTCGGCTCGCTCGCGCTGGGCGCCACTTCGGCCGAAGTGATCTGCGCGGGCTTGCTCTCGGGCTTGGCGGGCTTCGCCTCGTCCTCGTTCATGCCTTCCTTGAAGCTCTTGATGCCCTTGCCGAAGTCTCCCATGATTTCGGAAACTTTGCCACGGCCGAACAGCACGAGCACGATCACCAGAACAATCAGCCAGTGCCAGATCGAAAGGCTACCCATTTCTTCTACTCCAAAGTTCCGTTCGACCGTTATCGGTCACGCGCGGACCATCTAAGCGGTTTCCCGCTAAGTTGAAAGCCCGTCGTCGCCTCGGTCGAAATCGTCGGTGTCGGTATCGTCCATGTCGGCATAGTCCGTGTCGAGATCGTCCATGTCGGGATCTCTCGATGCGAACGGTTCATCGGCATCCACGGGTGCGGACGCCGCCGGCGCGGGGTTCAGTGCGTCCTCGATCATAGCATCATCGACCGGATCGAGCAGCCCCGCCGCACGCAATTCGTCGATTCCGGGCAGTTCCTTGAGCGATTGCAGCCCGAAATGCGCCAGGAACTCGGGAGTCGTGGCGTAGATCACCGGGCGTCCGGGCACTTCGCGGCGCCCCGCCGCGCGCACCCAGCCCGCCTCCATCAGCACGTCGAGCGTGCCCTTGGCGGTCTGCACGCCGCGAATCGCCTCGATCTCGGCGCGGCTGACCGGCTCGTGATAGGCAACGATCGCCAGCACCTCGGTCGCCGCGCGCGAAAGGCGACGCAGCTCTTCCTTCTCGCGACGCAAGAGGTGCGAAAGATCGGGCGCGGTCTCGAAATGCCAGCGCCGTCCGCGTTCGACGAGGTGTATGCCGCGCCCGGCGTAATCCTCCTGCAACTGGCGCAGCGCCGCGCGCACATCGGCATCGCCCAGGTGGCGCGAGAGCTGCTCGACGCTCATCGGCTGCTCGGCCGCGAACAGCGTCGCCTCGAGCGCACGGACCAACGCGTCGGCTTCGGGCAAAGGCCCCGTCATCCCCGCAGCGCCCGCACCTGGATCGGCCCGAACACGCTGTCCTGCACGATCTCGACCTTGCCCGCCTTGGCCAGTTCGAGCGCGGCGACAAAACTCGACGCCAGCGCCGACTTGCGCAGCTGCGGGTTGCTCCAGGCGTCCTGTGCGGGCGGCAGGAAATCGCGCAGCTCGATCCAGTCAATCGCCACGCCGACCATCGAGGACACCCGCGCGATCGCGGTGTCGAGCGTCATCACCAGGCGTTCGCGCACCATGTGGACCACCGGCTGCGAGCGCACTTTCACATCGCCATAGGCGCGCACCAGATCGTACCACGAGCATTGCCAGCGGTTGCGCCGCTCGACCCGCAGGCCTTCAGGCGCGCCGCGTACAAAGACATCGCGCCCCAGCCGGTCGCGCGCCATCAGCCGCGCCGCCGCCTCGCGCATCGCGCCCAGGCGCTGCAGGCGCAGTTGCAGACGCAGCGCCAGCTCCTCGGGACTGGGATCGGGCTGCTCTTCCTTGGGCAGCAGCAGCGCGGACTTGAGGTAGGCGAGCCAGGCCGCCATCACCAGATAGTCCGCCGCCAGCTCGAGCCGCATCTCGCCAGCGTGGTCGATGTAGTCGAGATAGGCGTCGACCAGTTCGAGGATCGAGATCCGTCGCAGGTCGACCTTCTGGCGCCGCGCGAGGTCGAGCAGGAGGTCGAGCGGGCCTTCCCACCCTTCGATCTCGAGATAGAGCGCCTGCTTGCGCTGTTCGGCCTGCGCGGTGGCTTCCCACACCGCCTCGGCCTCACCCAGCGCGATTCCCGGCTCGAAAGGAGGAGCCTCCCCTCCTGCGCTCGACCCCGCGTTCATCGTCGCCCGGACACCGCTCAGGCGACCGACTGCGCGATCAGCGCGTCGCGCGCCGCGCGCAGCGCCGCGCCATCCCCGCGTCCCGCGTCCGGC
>NZ_JALHLF010000181.1 GCF_022832435.1 Novosphingobium organovorum
CCGCCTCGCCCGGCTCGACGTGGCGCCCTCGAGTGGCCCGTCGAGCGCGCTCGCCGCGCGCTTTGCCGGGCTCACCCTGTCCCCCGGCGATGCGGCGGCGACCGCTTCTGCCGCGCCCGACCCCACGCTCGTCACCTTCGAGCAAACCAGCCCGCACTGGCTGCTTCAGACCCACCAGATGGAAGGGACCACCAGCCCCCAGCCCCCGGCCACGCTGCCGCAAAGCGCCTCGCCCCCCGACGCGCCGGTCGCCAGGCCGCTGGGCCAGCGCTCTTCGCTTTCCCCCGAGAGCGAAGGGCGCTGGAGCCTCTCCGACTGGTATCTCGCCGCGGCACCCGAAGTGACCGGCGATGGCGCGGCGATCTCGCGTCCCGGTTTCCGGCCGAAGAACTGGCACCCCGCGACCGTTCCGGGCACCGTGCTCACCACGCTGATCGATCGCGGGGTCTATCCCGATCCGACGCACGGGCTCAACAACCTCGCCATTCCCGAAACGCTCGCGCATCAGGACTACTGGTACCGCACCGAGTTCGACCTTCCGGCCAGCGCTGTGGGCAAGAAACTCGACCTGCAACTCAACGGAGCCAACTACGCCGCGCAGGTGTGGGTCAACGGCACGCCGGTCGGCCGTATGACCGGCGCCTTCATCCGCGGCCGCTTTGACGTCAGCGCCTATCTCAGGCCCGGCCGCAACGCGGTGGCGGTGCGCATTTCGCCCCCGCCGCATCCGGGCCACACGCAGGAGGAATCGCTGACCTCGGGCGTGGGCGAAAACGGCGGCGCGATGATGCTCGACGGACCGACTTTCGGCGCCTCGGAAGGCTGGGACTGGATCCCCACCATCCGCGACCGCGAAACCGGTCTGTGGCAGGGTGTCGAACTCATCGCCACGGGCGCGGTGCGCCTGGGCGATCCGCAAGTCGTCACCACGCTGCCCAAGCCGGACAATTCGCTCGCCGATGTCGCGATCACCGTCCCGGTCGAGAATCGCAGCGACCAGCCGCGCACGGTGACGCTCACCGCCGCGTTCGACGATGTTTCGGTTTCGCGCCGCGTCACGCTTGCCGCGAACGCCCGCGAGGACGTCCGCTTCGATCCGGCGACCGACGCCGCGCTCGCGGTGCGCAACCCCAAGCTGTGGTGGCCCAACGGCTACGGCGCGCCCAACCTGCACACGCTGCACCTCACCGTCCGCAGCGACGGCGTGGCGTCCGACAGCCGCGACCTGCGTTTCGGCATGCGCCAGGTCACCTACGAGATGTCGCTGGTCGACGATGAAGGTCAGCTCGAACGCGTCGCGCTTGATTTCGCAAAGGCGCGCGCCGAACAGCGCCCGCTGATCGACGTGCGCCACGCCGCGATCCGCCAGGTCGACAACGGCTGGACCTATTCCTTCGCCAAGGGCGCCGAGCACGATCCGGCGGTCACCCCGATCGCCGGGGACGCCGGGCTTTCGCCCTATCTCGTCATCCGGGTGAACGGCGTGCGCATCGCCGCGCGCGGCGGCTCGGTGGGCATGGACGATTTCCTCAAGCGCACCGACCGCGCGCATCTGGAGCCTTACTTCAAGCTCCAGCACGACGCCCACGTCAACGTGATCCGCAACTGGGTGGGCCAGAACACCCAGCCCAGCTTCTTCGACCTCGCCGACGAATATGGCCTGATGGTAATGAGCGATTTCTGGGAATCGACCCAGAACTACAACATCGAGGCCGAGGACCCGCAGCTGTTCATGGCCAACGCGCGCGACGTCGTGGCGCGCTACCGCAACCACCCCTCGATCGTGCTGTGGTTCGGCCGCAACGAAGGCGTGCCCCAGCCGGTGCTCAACCGCGGGCTCGACGCGATGCTGCGCGAGGAGGACGGCACGCGGCTCTACATGCCCTCCTCCAACACCATCAACCTGCACACCTCGGGGCCCTACAACTGGCAGCCGCCCGAAAAATACTTCACCGAGTATTCCAAGGGCTTCGCGGTCGAGGTCGGCACGCCCTCGTTCCCCACGCTCGAAGCCTGGGAGCGCGCAATCCCGGCAAGCGAGCGCTGGCCGATCAGCGACACCTGGGCCTACCACGACTGGCACCAGACCGGGAACGGCGCGGTGAAGAGCTTTACCGATGCGATGGACACCGAATTCGGCACGCCCATCAGCCTTACCGACTTTGCGCGCAAGGCGCAGATGCTCGAATACGAAAGCTACCGTGCCATCTTCGAAGGGCTGAACGCGGGGCTTTGGACCACCAATTCGGGCCGGATGCTGTGGATGACGCAGCCCGCCTGGCCTTCGTCTGCCTGGCAGATCTTCTCGCACGATTACGACACCCACGGCGCCTTCTACGGCATGAAGAAGGCGTCCGAGGCGGTCCATGTCCAGATGAACCTGCCCGATCACAAGGTGCTGCTGGTCAACAACACGCTCGCCCCGCTGACGGGCCTTCGCGTGCGTGCGCGGATCGAGAGCCTGGACGGCGCGCTGCTCGAACGGCGCGAGGCGACGCTCGATGCCGCCGCGCAAAAGCCGGTCGAGGCCTTCACGCTCGACCTCGCCCCGCTCATGGCCAAGGGGCCGGTGCTGGTCCGGCTCGAGGCCAAGGACACGAATGGCAAACGCCTGTCGGACAACTTCTACTGGCAGGCCGCCGATCCCGCCGCGCTCAAGGCGATGAGCGCGATGCCCGCCGTGGCGCTCACCGGCGCGGCGCGCCGCGCCGGTTCGGGCGCGATCACCGTGACCATCACCAATCCGGCCAGGACCGCCGCGATCCAGACCAAGCTCACGCTGTTCGGGGCCGACGGCACGCAGATCCTGCCCGCCTATTTCAGCGACAACTACGTCTCGCTGCTGCCCGGCGAAAGCCGTACGGTGACGATCACCGCCGCGCCCGATCAACTGGCCGGGAAACCGCAAGTGCGTCTGCGCGGTTTCAACGTGACGCCCCAGATCCTCCCCCTCGGAGAATGACGATGTCTACCCTTGCGCCTTCCTTTGCACCTTCCTTTCTGGCCCAGCGCCTGCCCGCCGCCCTTCTGGCTCTTGGCGCGCTCACCCTGCCGCTCGCCGCCCAGGCCCAGACCGCACCGGCGCCCACCCAGACCAGCGCCGAACAGGAGGCCGAACAGCGCCTCCACACCGACTGGGCCTGGACCGCGCGCTACCGCGACCAGAACGCGATCGACCAGCGCGGCGAGGCGCGCCCGCGCATCGTGCTGCTCGGCGATTCGATCACCCAGGGCTGGTTCGATCTTGACCGCGCGTTCTTCACGCCGGGCCGGATCGGGCGCGGCATCGGCGGGCAGACCACCTCGCAGATGCTGCTGCGCTTTCGCCAGGACGTGATCGACCTTGACCCGGACGTGGTTCAGATCATGGCCGGAACCAACGACATCGCGGCCAACACCGGCCCGATGACCGACGAGCAGATCGAAGGCAACATCCGCTCGATGGTCGAACTCGCGCAGGCCCACGGCATCCGCGTGATCCTCGCCTCGATCCCGCCCGCCGACCAGTTCCCCTGGCGCCCAGGGCTCGACACCGGCCCGCGCATCGTGCGGCTCAACGCCTGGCTCAAGGCCTATGCCGCCAAGACCGGATCGACTTATGCCGACTACTGGAGCGCGCTCAAGGGCGAAGGGTTGGGCGCGCGCGCCGGGCTGACCAAGGACCACGTCCACCCCACCCCGGCGGGCTACGCGGTGATGGACAAGGTGGCCGAGCAGGCCTTCCAGAACGCGCTCGCCCAGCCCGCCCCGGCCAAGACGCTCGCTGCAAAAGTGCCGTGAGCGCGCGGCGCGCGCTTCTCGCGCTGACCGGCGTTCTGGCGCTTGGCGCGGGTGCTTCCACCAGCGCTGAGGACACGGCCGGACCGTACGTGCAGACGGCCGACGGCACGCTTGAAGGCGTGATCGCAAGTGACGGGCGCGCGACCTTTCTCGCCATCCCCTTCGCCGCCCCGCCGACCGGCACGCGGCGCTGGGCGCCCCCTGTGCCCCCCGCGCGCTGGAGCGGCGTGCGTCCCGCCAAGACGCCCGCCCCCGCCTGCATGCAGATCGACTATGGCTGGAACCACGCGGCCGCTGCCAACCAGTCGGAAGATTGCCTCTACCTCGACGTCACGACCCCCACGCTCCACCCCGCTGCGCCGCTGCCGGTCATGGTGTGGGTCCACGGCGGCGGCAATCGCGGGGGTAGCGGCGCAGGCACGGTGCAATCGCCGCTGGTCGCGCGCGGGGTCGTGCTGGTCAGCGTGCAGTACCGTCTCTCCGCGCTCGGCTTCCTTTCGCACAAGGCGCTTGGGCCCCACTCGGGCAATTACGGGCTGATGGACCAGCAGGCCGCGCTGCGCTGGGTCCGCGCCAACATCGCGCGCTTTGGCGGAGACCCGGCCAACGTCACGCTCTTCGGCGAAAGCGCGGGCGCGCAGGACGTTGGCCTGCAGCTCCTCGCGCCCGGCGCCAGGGGGCTCTTCGCTAAGGCGATCGAGCAGAGCGGCACCCCCGGCTTCGGCCTGCCGCCGCGCAGCCTTGCGCAGAACGAGGCGCTCGGTGCGCAGATCGCGCGCGCCGCCGGGGCTCCGCCCCGC
>NZ_JALHLF010000182.1 GCF_022832435.1 Novosphingobium organovorum
GCACGTTGAGCTTGCCCGCCGCGGCAACGTCGGGCCGGCCGAGCACGGGCGCGGCGACATAGCCCAGCCCCGCTTCGGCGTGGAGCGCGGCGAGCCGGCGCGCGTAGTCGACCGAGATCGTCGCGCAGTTGACGTGGACCAGCCCCGGCGCGGCGCTTTCCAGCAGGCCGGGCTCGACGATCACCGCCTCGATCACCTCGTCCTGCGAGAGCATCGAGAAGACCAGTTCGCCCTGCAGCGCCTCGGCCGGGGTGGCAACCATCGTCACGCCCTCGACCGCGCCGCCCGAACGGTTCCAGGCACGGACCGCGTGCCCCGCTTTCGTCAGGTTCGCGGCCATCCCGCAGCCCATCGCGCCAAGGCCGATAAATCCGATTTTCATGGCAATTTCCACTCTCATGAGAAACAGGCAGGCGCGCCCCCGTGCGCCCGCCAGACGCAGGAAGGGGCGCCTTGCGCTGCCGGATGGCAGGCCAAAGCACCCCTTCGATAACCCCTTTGCCGCGCGAACGCGGCGGGATGGCCTCCCCCGTGCGCCTTCAGGCCGCCGGAGGGACCGTCAAGGCCTTCAGGCCGGGTAGGTCCAAGCCGTACCGCGGTCGAAGTTGTCGCTGGCGAACTTCCAGTTGATGAGGTTCTCCAGCACCGCCTTCACGTAGGCGGGACGCTTGTTCATCTGGTCGATGTAGTAGGCGTGCTCCCACACGTCGATGGTCAGCAGCGGGTTCACGTCCTCAGTGATCGCGGTGGCGGCGTCGTGGGTCGAGATGACCTTGAGCTTGCCCGCGTCCACGACGAGCCAGGCCCAGCCGCTGGCGAAGTGGTTGACCGCTTCGTTGGCGAGCGCTTCGAGCAGCGCGTCCATCGAGCCGAAGTCGTTGGCGATGGCGGTCGCCAGGCTCTCGCTCGGCTCGCTCTTCTCGCCCGACAGGCTCATCCAGTAGAAGCCGTGGTTGTAGGTCTGCGCCGCGTTGTTGAACAGGCCGCCGGTGGACGACATGGCGATTTCCTCAACGCTCTTGCCTTCGTTCTCGGTGCCCGCGATCGCCGCGTTCAGCTTGTCGACGTAGGTCTTGTGGTGCGCGCCGTGGTGGATTTCGAGAGTCTTGCTCGAGATGTGCGGCTCGAGGGCGTCCTGGGCGTAGGGCAGCGGCATCAGCGAAATGGTCATGGCTAGTCTTTCCTGTTTCTCTCGAGTTTGGGCTCAAGTCTTGGAACGCGTGACGGCGTTGAACGCGTGATGTGCGCCCCTGGCCGCGTCCTGCCCGGGGCGATGCAAAACACAGCGCCTATGTCTGCGTTGCAGCGCGACAATTCAACCCGGATTTGGCGCATTTTTCGTATCGAGCGAACACCGGCGCGGCTTTGCGCGCGGGCCTGGGAACGGCAAAAAGGGACAGAACCTTGCGGCCCTGCCCCTTTTCGATGGGCGCTCCGGGATCGGGCCGATCGCGAGACCCGACCCGGTGCGCCACTATCCTGTCTTAGCGAACCGAGCCGCGACGAAAGAGGTTGACGAT
The DNA here is from genome assembly GCF_022832435.1 of Novosphingobium organovorum. GTDB lineage: Bacteria > Pseudomonadota > Alphaproteobacteria > Sphingomonadales > Sphingomonadaceae > Novosphingobium > Novosphingobium organovorum. The sequence goes on from NZ_JALHLF010000182.1 coordinate 1,521, forward strand.
CGCCAGCAGCACCACCGCGCCCAGGAACGAGGAGATCAGGCTCATCAGGTCGAACGAGCCGCTGGTGATGGGCGCGCCGCCGATCAGCGGGGTGATCAGGAAGCCTGCGATCACCGCGCCGACGATGCCGACGACGATGTTGAGGAAGATGCCCTGCTGCGCATCGGTGCGCATCACCATCGAGGCCAGCCAGCCCAGGATCCCGCCGACGAGAAGGATAAGAAGAAGTGTCATTTGTCCGTCTCCGAATTGCGTTGTGTTGCCGGGATAACGGGCCGCCCCGGCGAAAAGTTCCGCAATCGACCAGAGGCGGACGGGGCAAATCTTTTTGGGCCCCGCGGGAACCCGAAGCCCCGTGTCCGCGCGCGATCTTGACGAAGAACGCCGCGCAGGGCCAAGGAGACCGTTCCCCCGCCCTCGTATCCGAGTCGCGCCGTCCATGCTTGCGCAGAAAACCCGTTACGCCATCCGCGCCATGCAGCACCTTTCGGACCGATACGGCGAAGGGCCGATCCCGCTGGCCGACATCGTCGCCGCGCAGAACATCCCGGCCAAGTTCCTCACCGTGATCCTGTCCGAGCTGNAGGGCCGATCCCGCTGGCCGACATCGTCGCCGCGCAGAACATCCCGGCCAAGTTCCTCACCGTGATCCTGTCCGAGCTGACCCGCTTCGGGCTGGTCGATTCGCAGCGCGGCAAGGACGGCGGCTACTGGCTGGCGATCGCGCCGGTGGACATCACTTATGGCGATCTCATCCGGCTGATGCGCGGCTCGCTCGCGCTGGTCCCCTGCGCCAGCCGCTACGCGCACGAAAAGTGCAAGAACTGCCTCGCCGAAGACGAATGCCGCACCCGTGCGCTGATGCTTCAGGCGCGCGACGCGATGGCCGAGCTGCTCGACGGCATCCGCCTGTCGGACCCGATCGCGCTGGTCCCCGCCGCCGGGGACGAAACCGACGGCCTCCCCGCCGCCCGGGAGGAGGCAATCGACGAGCCCGGCGCGGCGAATCTTTAGGGTCAGGGCTCCTCGGGCAGCAGCAGCGGCGTCACCCCGCTCAGCGAATTGCGCCCCCGATAGTTCGAAAACACGACGACCAGGCCCGGCCTTTCGATGCAGAAGATGCCGCTCTCGCCCAGTTCCTCGGGCTCGGGCAGCGCCGCGCGGGTCACCCCGTCGGCTCCCAGGCTCCACAGCGCGTCGGGCGTCACCGACCAGACCCGCGCCGCCGCGCCCCCATTCGGGCTTGAGACCAGTCCATAGAACGGCTCGCTCGAAGCCGCCCCAAGCAGGCCGCCCGAAGCCTGCCCCGCCACCACCTCCACCCGCTTGCCACAGACCCGCAGCAGGCGCCCCTGTTCGCTCATGTGCCGCAGCCCGACACTTGCCAGTATGCAACCCGCCCGCACGGGGTCGCGCGCCACGCCGGTTACCGGATCGCACTCGCTGGTGAGCGGCCCCGCGCACAGCCTGGCGCTGTCCCGCCGCTCGATCCCCTCGACCGCGCCGTCCGCGAGCGCCACGCGCCACAAGCCCCCGCCCCATTCGCCCTGATCGAGCCCGAGCCACAGATGCTGCCCGTCGCGGTCGAGCAGAGGCGCCGTGCTCGCTCCGGGCCAGAGCCGCGCGCTACCGGGCAACACCAGCTTCACCGCGCGCCAGCCCGCCAAGGCCCCGTCGTGCCCCTTGGCAGGATCATCACGCGTCCAGATCCGCGCGGTGGTCACCACCAGCGGCGCATCACCGCGCCAGAGCAGCCCCAGAACCTCTTCGCCCGCCTCCAGCGGCGCGCCGCCGAGCGCGGCCTTCCCCAGCCCCGCCCCACGCGGATCGGCCGGGGCAAGCAGCGCGAACGTACCGGCACCGGGCTCGCGCGCTGGTCCCGAAGTCTCTGCCCGCGCAACCCTCAGCACCCAGAGCCGCCCGCCATGGCGCGCGACCCGCACGACCCCGGAGCGCGCCAGCCTGCGCGCCGCGCCGCTCGTGCGGTCATAGGCAACCAGCGCGCCCTCCCCGTTCACCAGCCACACGGTGCGCCCGCTGGCAACGCCATCGACGATAGAGCGCCCGATCAGCGGCAGATGCCGATCCATACGCCGTTCGAGCGCCTGCTGCGCGCGGGCCTGCACGACAAGCCCCGCAGCACAGCCGACGAGAGCGAGCCCGATCGCCCCCGTAAGCCCCGCGATCCAGCGCCCCCGACCGGGACGCGCCGCATCGCCCGGTTCCCCGAACGCGCACCACAGGCTCCAGAACGCCAGCGCGGCGAAGGCGCCGGTCACCGCGCCGAACAGGACGAGGCGCCCGACCCAAAAAGCCCAGGGCCCCAGCACCAGCTGCTCGAGCCCGACCATCAGCGCGCCGCCGAGTGCACCGCCCAGAGCGAACCAGCCCCCCCGCCAGCGCCGCAGGCGGTGCAACAGCGCGGCAAGCGGCCACACCACTCCAGCCACCGCAACCGCGCCGATCACCATGAGCGCGCCAAAGAGCCAACGCAGCCCCCCTGCCGGCAGATAAAAGCGCCCCGAATAGAGCAAGCTGTCCAGCGCCAGGGCGACGCAGCCCAGCGCGACCAGCGCGACCAGCGTGCCCAGCGTCGCCCCGATCAGCGCGAACCACCGCCTCCGACCCTTCGGCTCCGCCTTCGCGGCCGCGTCCTGCTCTGTCGATGCCATCGCCCGCTCCTGTCCCGCACGCCGCCGCCCGGCCGCGTGCAGACCGTGCCCGAGCTTCGCGCCGGGGCCAAGCGCCTTGCACGGTTTTCATTTTCGCCCCGCGCGTTAGGGTGCGCCGCCCGGCCCAGAGGACAAGACCCATGCGCACCATCGACGAAACCCACGACCCGGACCTGACATCGTGGGTCGAAGGGGCCGACGGCGATCCCGACTTTCCCATCCAGAACCTGCCGCTCGGCGTGTTTTCGCATCTGGGCGATGCCCCGCGCGGGGGAATCGCGATCGGGGCGATGATCCTCGATCTTGCCGCGCTCGCCGCCTCGGGCCTGCTCGAGGGTGACGCGCAGGCCGCCGCGCGCGCCGCCAGCGCCGACACGCTCA
>NZ_JALHLF010000183.1 GCF_022832435.1 Novosphingobium organovorum
AAGCGGGTCCTGCGGTCGAGAGGCCTCCCGCCGGGCGGCCGCGTCGCGCGCGGGCCGGCGTCAGGCCGGGGGAAACGAGGGAAGGGGCGCGAGGGAAGGAGGAAGGGGGGGGGGAAGGGGGCGAGGGAAGGAGGAAAAGGCGTGAGAAATGGGCCGGTGCCGGGCGGTATAGGAACCGGGGCGTGGATACGAAAGTCCGTGAAGCGCGGGTGTTTCGCTGGCGCGACCGGGGAGGAGCCAGTCGCGCCAGCGAAGTCAGGCCCGTCTGTGTACCCGGGACAAGGATGCCACGGACAGGCCTGGAAAGCGGGTTCGTCGCCGGGGGCGGCGCGCGCGGTGCCATGCGCGGCGGGCGGTAAACGGCGGACCGTGCGCGGGCTGGTCTTGTGCCCGTGTGCTTACGCCCGTCATCGATCGCCACCCCTGTCCGGCATGGGCATTCCTGCGGCGGCCAGCCGGGAGGAATGCGGAAAGACTTCGTTCGAGGCGCTCGATCGCTGTACGGCTCCGGCGAGGCTGGAGAATCGTTAACAAGACCAATTAGCGCCTTATGAGATACCTATTGTGTCGAAAAAATAGGGAAAGTCTACCCTGAAATTTGCTCGAACCCGCAAGATGCCTTCGTTCGCGCCTAGGTGGCGGCGATTTGTCTTGATTTTTCGGCGTTCGGCTGGTTCCTTTCGGTCTCACTCTGGCATGGGGGAAGTCGAAGAGTGGCCTTGATTAGAACCTATGTGGACCAAAATAGGTCCTTTTGGCGCCGGCCGATCGGCCGCTGCGCCGCGGAGGGTATATGCTCGAAGTGTGTGTAGAGGATCTGCGCGGCCTGCGCGTGGCGCGCGATGGTGGCGCTGGGCGAATCGAGTTGTGCAGCGCGCTCGACCTGGGCGGCCTGACGCCGTCGCTGGCGCTGATGCGGGGTGCGGTGGGGCAGGGTATTCCCGTTCACGCGCTGATCCGGGGGCGCGCGGGCGATTTTCTCTACGATGCGCAGGAACAGGCAGTCCAACTTGGCGATAGCCTTGCCGCGATCGAGGCTGGCGTGGACGGTTTGGTGATCGGGGCGGGCGGTGCGGCCGGGCTCGATCGGGCCCTGCTCGAGGATTGGGTTGGCGTTGTACGCGCCGCCGCCAGCGCGCGCGGCGCGCCGCTTTCGCTGACGCTGCATCGCGTATTCGACCTGTTGGAGGACCCGTTCGAAGGGCTGGAACTGGCGATTGAGCTGGGTTTCGAGCGTGTGCTGACTTCGGCGGGGCAGGTTTCTGCGGGAGACGGGGTGGCGCGCTTCGCGCAGCTTGCCACGCAGGCGGCGGGGCGGATCGTATTGCTGGCGGGCGGTGGACTGGTCCCTGAAGCGATTGCGGCCTTGCGGGCGGCCGGAGTGGACGAATTTCACGCCTCATGCCGCGCCGCCGCGCCGCATGAGGGGGATGCGCGCCTGCGTGAACTGGGCTTCGTGGCTGGACCGCTGCGGGTTACCGACGCGCAGCGCGTGGCGGCTTACGTGGCGGCGGCGGGCGGCGCGTAGCGGGCCTGTCCGGTTCGCTCGGGAAAAACGAGCGGCAATGCCAATGCGAGCTTGAATAATACCAATCTATACCTTATTGTGCCTGTTGTTACGCAAGGCCGTCCGCTCGTCGAGTGGTGCGGTGTCCGCATCGGCGGTGCAGTTTGCGGAGCGTGGGAGGGGCTGCCCACAGTGCTCAAAGGAGTTTTTGAATGCCTGTCACGATGACAGATACGACCCTCATGGCGGCCGAAGCGGCCGAGGGGCCTGAGGTTTGCGCGCGGTTTCTCGCGGCCAATCACGAGCGTCTGGTGGAACTGGGGCAGGCGCTGCGCTCGGCCCCGCCCGCATTGGTGGTGACGTGCGCGCGCGGGTCGTCGGACCACGCCGCAACCTATGGCAAGTACCTGATCGAGACGATGACCGGGGTGCCGGTCGCTTCGGCCGCGCTGTCGGTCGCCTCGGTCTATGCCGCGCGCCCGGTTTCGGGCGACGCGCTGCTGGTGGCGATTTCGCAGAGCGGGCGCAGCCCCGATCTCATCGCCACCGCGCAGGCCTACAAGGACGCCGGGGCGCGCGTTGTCGCGCTGGTCAACGACGAGACTTCGCCGCTGGCCGAGATGGCCGACGTGCTGATCGGTCTCAAGGCGGGGCCGGAACGCTCGGTCGCCGCGACCAAGTCCTATATCGCCGCGCTCGTCGCGCTGGCCGCGATGGTCGGCCACTGGAGCGAGGACGCCGCGCTGCTCGGCGCGCTCGAGGGGCTTTCGGCCGGGCTCGGTGAGGCTGTGGGCCGTGCTCCGTTCGGGCTGGTCGATCTGCTCGGTTCGGCCGCCAACCTGTTCGTGATCGGGCGCGGCTACGGCTTTGGTGTCGCGCAGGAGGCCGGGCTCAAGCTCAAGGAGACCTGCGGGCTCCATGCCGAAGGGTTCAGCGCTGCCGAAGTGCGCCATGGGCCGATGGCGATCGTCAATGCGGGCTTTCCTGTGCTTGGTTTTGCGGGCAGCGATGCCTCGGGCGCGAGCGTGCGCGAGGCGGCGGATGAGTTCGCGCAGCGGGGCGCCGCGGTGCGGGTGCTTGACGCCCTTTCGACCGTGGCGGGCGACAGCCTTGCCAAGCTGGCGGGCCATCCCGCGCTCGAGCCGATCCTGATGATCCAGGCGTTCTACCCCGAGGCCAATGCGCTGTCGCTTGCGCGCGGGTTCGATCCCGACAGCCCGGCCCACTTGCGCAAGGTGACCGAAACGCGATGAGCCGGATCACCTTCGAGAACGGCCAGGTGCTGGTCGATGGCGTCTGGCGGGACGGCGCGACGCTGGCGTGTGCGGGCGGGCGGATCGCCGCGATTACCCCGGCCGATGGAACCGGTGAGAGCGTCGATCTGCGCGGTGGGCGCCTCGTCCCCGGCCTGATCGACATCCAGGTCAACGGCGGCGGCGGGGTGTTGCTCAACGAAACGCCCACGCGCGAAGGCATCGCGACGATGGCCCGCGCGCACGCCGGGCGCGGCACCACGGGCATCCTGCCCACGCTCATCAGCGGCTCGACCGAGATGATCGCGCGCGCGCTCGACGCGGGCGATGAAGCCATCGCCGCGGGGGTTCCGGGATGCCTCGGCGTCCACGTCGAAGGGCCGGTGCTCAGCCGCCGCTACAAGGGTATCCACGCCGAAGAGCGCCTCTGCGCGCTTGACGATGCGATGATGGAACTGCTGCTGCGTCCGCGCCAGGGCAAGGTGGTGTTCACTATCGCGCCCGAATACCTCGATCCCGAACAGGCGGCCGCGCTGCGCGCGGCGGGTGTGATCCTCTCGATCGGCCATTCGAGCGCCAGCTACGAGACCGCGCGCGATGCCTTCGCGTTCGGGGCCACGGGGGTCACTCACCTCTACAACGCGATGCTCGGGCTGCACCACCGCGAACCCGGCATGGTCGGAGCTGCGCTGGAAAATCAGGAAGCCTGGTGCGGCCTGATCGTCGATGGCCACCATGTCCACCCTGCGGCGCTGCGCATTGCGCTCGCCGCGCGCCCGCTCGACCGCTTCATGCTGGTGAGCGATGCGATGCCCTGCGTTGGCATGGACAGCGACCATTTCATGCTCGACGGGCGCCGTATCACGGTGGCGGGCGGGCGCTGCATCGACGATGCGGGCACGCTCGCGGGGGCCTCGCTCGATCTGGCGCAGGCGGTGCAGAACAGTGTCGAGATGGTCGGCCTGCCGATCGAGACCGCGCTGGCGATGGCGAGCGCCAACCCGGCCGCGTTCCTGGGCATGGGCGACCGACGCGGGCGTCTTGCCAACGGTTTTGCCGCCGACCTGACCTGGCTTGGCCGCGACGGCGCGCCGCACGGGGCGTGGATCGCGGGCGAGCGGATCGCCTGAGCCCTCGCGCGCCGTACCCCTTCGGGCGCGCGCTTGCCGGAGCGCCCGAAACAATGCTCTTGCCTGACGACTGACCGACCGGAGACCTTGCCGCCCATGGCCGAATCACGCGCACCGATCCGCCTTCTTGCACCCCTGGCCGGATGGCTCGGCCCGCTGGAGGAACTGCCCGATCCGGTCTTCGCCGGCGGGAGCCTTGGCGACGGGCTGGCTTTCGATCCGACGGGCGACACGCTCCATGCGCCCTGCGCGGGGACGATCGCCTCGCTGGCGCGCACCGGCCATGCGGTGACGCTGCGGCTTGAGGGCGGCGCCGAACTGCTGCTGCACCTGGGCATTGATACGGTGGCGATGGGCGGTGCGGGCTTTACCCCGCTGGTGCGCGAAGGCCAGGACGTGGCCGAGGGCGATCCGCTGGTGCGCTTCGATCTCGATGCGGTGGTGCACCAGGCGTCGAGCGCGATGACCCCGTTCCTGCTGCTCGAAAGCGAGGATTGGACGCTGGCGGACAAACGCGCGCCCGGCCCGGTGGCGCTGGGCGATACGGTGATGACGCTGGTCGCGCGCGCGGCAGGGCAGGGCGCGGCGGGCGAGCCG
>NZ_JALHLF010000184.1 GCF_022832435.1 Novosphingobium organovorum
AGTGGCGTTTCATCAGAGTTCTCGAACTGGGCTATCGGCATTGCAACTAAATGGCCGATATTGTGGCTTTTTGGAAGGACCTCCAATGGTGGCGAATGTCGGCACCAAATCAACTCACGCCGTTGCGGCATGCGCGTGCATACGTCGACTTGCGCCCCACCACGACTGCTGACGAACCTGCTCGGCGAAGGAAACCGGTCCGACAGGTTTAGGGCGCGCCGGATCAGGCGCTGAGCGACCGACAAGGGCGCGTAGCGGAATTTCGGCACACGCCAACACCTGCTAAAGATCGAGCTGTTCATCCGGAATTAGCCTATCTCGGTCACGACTTCGGTGGAAACNGTAGCGGAATTTCGGCACACGCCAACACCTGCTAAAGATCGAGCTGTTCATCCGGAATTAGCCTATCTCGGTCACGACTTCGGTGGAAACGATGCCCGGAGGCGATGCAATGACTGATTTCAAGCGTCTGGGATGCCTGCTCGCAATCGTCGTTCTATTGGGAGTGGGAGTGGCCGAGCTTCGCTATGTTGAGCGAACAAGAGAAATCGAGGGGACGTGGGTTTTGGGCCACGAAGCTTCCTATTTTTATGAAGGAAAGTTCCCACCGAAGAAGTGTAGTGTAGATTACTGGGCCTCCTGGTTTCAAGACCTTGAAGGAATTGATCCAGAGGCTTCAAAACTTGTAATGACTTGGGGGAACGGTCGGCTTAATCCGACCTTTTCAGTAAGATTTGTTGGTCGTAAGGTTTATTCTTTTTTCCCGACGTTCGGGTATGGTCATCTGAACGCACATCAATCGCAGTATGAGGTCAAGCGGTTGATCACCATTCGACCAATTGCAAGTTGTCGCATCCGCTGATGCCGCGCGAGATTCTCGTACCAAAATGCATCCGGAGAGAGCGGATTGTTGGCCTTGTGGACGTGCTCTATGGCGTCGCCACCTAAACGCCTCAGCGGCAACTTCCCACCCCTTTGGGCCGCTTGTGAACCTGCTCGGCCAGGGAAAGCGGTCGGTCCGCTGCCAAGCGCGCCAAATCGGCCTTCCAACGACCGACAAGGGCGCCTGGCGGCCACTCCCGCCACCGGCGCATGGAGGCCCTTCTGCGCCCGCCCGTTGCCGACATTTTTCCAGATTGCAGGACCTTCCAACAACCGTCATTCTAGCAATACAGTATGTGACTCAAAGAGGCGGCGGTGCATTCTAGTTCAATGAACAGACTGAAGTTTGGGGTGCTGTCGTTCGTCTATGGGGGAGGGGTATTAATACTATATAAACTAGGTATCCATGACCTTACAAGCCCGTGGCTCTGCCTTGCTCTACTCCCTCTCATCGCGATCTACATTGGCGAGCTTACCGGTTGGATTTCATGGTTTAGAGGAATTTCGCTACCCTCCTTGTCGCTTTTCTCGTCAGCGAACTTTTTAGTCTGGCTTTTAAACACTCAATCAAATGTGCCTTCGTGGATTGGGTATCTTATATTGGGTTTGTTCTTCATCGCTTTGGTTTTTGCTTTGCTACGCATATGGACCTATCGGGATGGTCCTCGCAAAGTCAGTTAAGGACCATCCGGCCTCCGAAAGCCGCCGTTCTCGAATCCACCCGATCCCGCCTGCTGCCCGCTCAGATCGACAAGTCTAACCGGACAGGCGGCTTCCTGGCGCGCCAGATCGGCCCTTGAACTACCGACAAGGGCGCGAAGCCGCTGAACATCATACGATCAGTCGATATCGCCGCATGTGCAGGTCGCCGCGCGCATACAGGTCACTGTCATTCGGGACAGCGATCGTCCCTTCGTAGGTGGCTCCAGCTTTCTCCAGCGTGCGGTAGGAAGCAATATTCTCTGGCGTACAAGTTATCCAGATTTCCTCGAACCCATGGCTTCGAGCAATCGAGCGCAATTCAGTCAGCGCCTCACTCGCGTAGCCACAGCCCCGATATTCCGGCTCGACCCGATAGCCGACGTGCCCGCCGTACAGACGCAAGTAGGCTGTGTTGCCGAGGCGGAGCTGGATAGTACCAACCACGTTGCCGTCAGCCACCATGTCGTAGAACTCAGCCGGCACCCATCCGCGTTCTGGATCGGCTTTCGCTACTCTTTGCAACTTCAGCGTGACCGTCACGACTTACCTCTGAGCCTGAGTACCCCTGCCCAATTTGGCTATACATTGAGTGCCATCCGTTTGCATGCTCCTTCCCTGGATCAGCTTCATCGAGAAAGCTGAATATCGGGCAGAAGGTGCTTTCCGGCATGGCGGGTTTCGGGAGCGTGCCTTCGGCCATTGAACGGCCGACAAGGGCGCGTGGCGGGCTGAGCGCGATACAGGCGGACCGCCCCCCTTTGCAGGTATCCAAATACAGGAATAGGGTAGCAGCCATGCATAGGGGGGCGATCTGATGAGCTATGATCTAATGGTTTTCGAACCTGCGGCTGCGCCCGCTTCAAAAGCGGAATTCCTCACATGGTATGAACAGCAAACCGAATGGACGGAGGACCATGGCTATGATGATCTGGCTGTTACCACGCCAAAGTTGCGACAGTGGTATGAGGCAATGGCAGCGGACTTCCCGCCAATGAATGGCCCCGACACGCCAGAAGACCTCGATGATCCAAAAGTCTCCGACTATTCGGTCGGCCAGTCCGTTATTTACGTCGCATTTGCGTGGTCGCAGGCTGAGGCGGCCTACAAGGCCGTAAGGGCTGCCGCAGAAGCAGCCGGGGTTGGCTTTTTTGACGCGAGTGGCACTGATGCAGAGATATGGCTGCCCGGCCAAGTCGCCCCTGCGGTAAAGCCAAATTTTTGGCGTAGACTCCTAGGCCTATCCTGATCGTTCCATGCGCTTCAGGCCCAACCAGAAGCTGGCGGATCGAGTCGACAAGCGTAACGGACTGACGGCTTCCTGGCGCGCCAGCTCGGCCCTCGAACGGCCGGCTAGGGCGCGAATTAGCGATGCCTAGCGAACAGGTCGCGCTGAGCTTGATTGATCGCTCCACTGTCCCAATCCACTTCCCGCTTTGACTGGGGGATATGGGTTCGCCGATCTACATTGTCGTAGAACAGTGTGCCGTGAATGCCGACTACGTCGCGCTTCAAGATCGGGCGGCTCCACATGGGTGCCAGCACCAAACCTGCGGCCTCGTCGCCAAGGCGATCAAGCAAGTCTTCGACCAACTCAATGTCGCGTCCCTGCGGAAAGATGGCATCGAATTCCTCATCTGTCGCTTGGAACACGCTGAATGTAGCATTTACTGCCCCGTCAATGATCTGGATATTCTTCATAACGGGGTTTTGGCACTCGATACGACCGTCAGCAATCCGCGATGGCAAAATCGATGCTGAAAGGCTGAAATGGGCGCTTCCCCGCGCGGTGGGCCGGGGCAAGGTAGGTCAATTTTCTGAACCCCCGGCCGCCGATCACGCCCGTTTTCGACCAGCGGCGGCTGAGCTGCGCCGGGGCGCGCGCGCGGTTGGGGGCAGGCGCGAATGGTCCATTGCCATTGGCGGGCGAATGTCCCATTTCGGCGCTCACACCGGTTACCACGGCATTTACGGCAACAAGGCATCTTATGACGCGGCGCACGCATTCCAGCCCAGTTCGACGTTTTTCGGCGCGGGGGCGTTCGCGCGGCGGACAGGTGAGGGGGCTGGTCGCAGCGCTGGCCCCGGTTCTGGCCCCGGTTCTGGCGGTGCTGGGAGCGGGCGTGGCGGTGCCGGTCGCGGCGAGCGAGGTGGTGCAGGCCTTGCCTAATCCGAACACCGCCAAGCTGTCCGACGCGCTGGCGCGGCTGGGGCGTGATCAGGGCGATCTGGAGGCCCTGCTCGATGCGGGCGATGCCGCGCGCGAGCTGGGCGACTTCGAGGCCGCGCGCCGGTTCTTCGATCGCGCCGCGAAAGTCGCGCCGCAGGACGGGCGGGTGTCGACCGGGCTGGCGCGCACCGCGCTCATGGCGGGCGACCCGGTCAGCGCGATCGCGCAGTTCGACGCGGCGCAAAAGGCCGGGGCGGACCCTCTGGCGATGGCCAGCGACCGTGGTCTGGCGCACGACATGGTGGGCGACAACGCGGGCGCGCAGGTGTTCTACCGCGCGGTTCTGGCCAGGGGCGAGGATGACGGCGTGCGCAACCGGCTGGCAATCAGCCAGGCGATCGCGGGAGACCTTGCCGCTTCGGAGCAGACCCTGATGCCGCTGCTGCGCAAGCAGGACAAGCCAGCCTGGCGCACGCGGGCCTTCACGCTGGCGATCGCGGGCGACACCAAGCAGGCGATCACGTTGGTCGAGACGATCCTGCCCAAGGCGCTGTCGGGGCAGGTCGCGCCGTACTTGCGCTACATGCCGCGCCTCACTTCGGCGCAGCAGGCGGCGGCGGCGAACCTGGGGCGTTTCCCGCGCGCCTCCGAAATTGGCCGCGACGATGCGCGGATTGCCGGGTACACGCCGCCCGCACCCGCGGCCGGTGCGCAGGCTCCGGCGGCGGCGGG
>NZ_JALHLF010000185.1 GCF_022832435.1 Novosphingobium organovorum
CGCGGGCCACGCCCGGCTGCCGGGCTCGCCCCGCTGACCGCGCTGGCCCAGGAGCACCGTATCGAGCGCTGGTGGGGCGGGGTCGAGGCGTGCCTTGCCCCGCTCTTCGCGCTGGGCGAGGGCGATACGCTGGAAACGGCGCTGGCCACGTTGACCGAGGCGGCCGAGGCGCTGTGCGGCGAAAGCCTGTGGAGCGGCGCCGATGGCCGCGCGCTCAGCGGGTTCATCGAGGATTTGCGCCGCGGCGCGGCGAGCGCGGGCACGCGGATCGACCCGCGCGAACTGCACGCGATGCTGCGCGATGCGATGGAGCGTACCTCGGTGCGACCGCCCTGGGGCGGGCATCCGCGCGTGGCGATCTACGGCCTGCTCGAAGCGCGCATGAGCCGGGCGGATCTGGTCATCTGTGGTGGTCTGGTCGAAGGGGTGTGGCCCGCCAGCCCGTCGCAGGATTCGCTGCTGCCTCCGGCCGTGCTGCGCGCGCTGGGCGTGCCGGGGGCGGATTTCCGTATCGGGCTCGCCGCGCACGATCTGGCCGCGGCGCTCGGCGCACCCGAAGTGGTGCTGAGCTGGTCGCAGCGCGACGAAGGCGGGCCGGTGATCGCCTCGCGCTTCGTGCTGCGGGTCAAGGCGATGATGGGCGATCAGGCGCTGCGCCACGCCGAAAGCCAGATGGTGCGTCTGGCCCGGCTGATCGACGACGCCGCGCCCGTGCCGCCCCATCCGCGCCCGCAGCCCATGCCCAGTGCCGAACAGCGCCGGGTCGATGTCTCGGTCACCGGGCTCGACCGGCTGCGCGGCGATCCCTACCAGTTCTACGCGCAGGCGATCCTCCAGCTGCGCAGCATCGACAGCCTCGATGCCGAGCCGAGCGCGCCCTGGCGCGGCGAGATCGCGCACCTCATCATGGAGAAGTGGCACGCGGCCGGAGAGCCCGCGCAGGGGCTCCACGCCATCGCCGAGGCCGTGCTCGACGAAACCAGCGCACACCCGCTGATGCGCGCGCTGTGGTGGCCGCGCCTCTCGGCCGCGCTCGCCACGTTCGAGGCGATGGTGCTCGCCGCCAAGGCCGAGGGACGCCGCACGCTCGCCTGGGAGCAGTGGGGCGAGATGCATTACCGCGACGTGCGCATCCATGGGCGCACCGACCGGCTCGACCGCAAGGCCGATGGCACGATCGCGGTGGTCGACTACAAGACCGGCCAGCCGCCGTCGGGCAGCCGGGTGGAGGAAGGCTTCGCGCTCCAGCTCGGGCTCACCGGCCTCATCGTCGAGGCGGGCGGGTTCAAGGATGTCGAAGGCGCGGTCACCGGCTTTGAATACTGGTCGATGGCCAAGGCCAAGGACGGCGCGATCGGCTACGTTACCGAGCCGGTGCTCGAAGGGCGCAAGAAGTCGGGTCTCGTGCGTGAGGAATTCCTGCCGCGCACGAAGGAGTACCTCGACGACGCGCTCAGCCGCTGGATTTTGGGCAGCGAGCCGTTCACCGCACGCCTCAACCCCGATCTTGCCCTCTATTCGGACTACGACCAGCTCATGCGCCTCGATGAATGGATCACCTCGCTGGGACGGCGCGAAGCGGCGGAGGGTACGCCATGAGCGGCCCGGCCAAGGTCCATCCGCTCCACGGCAACCAGATGCGCGCGGTCGACCCGGCCGACACCGTCTGGCTTTCGGCCTCGGCGGGCACGGGCAAGACGCAGGTGCTCTCCTCGCGCGTGCTGCGGCTCTTGCTCGAGCCGGGGATCACTCCGGCGCAGATCCTGTGCCTCACCTTCACCAAGGCGGGCGCGACCGAAATGGCCGCGCGCATCAACGGCACGCTGGCCGAATGGGTGCGCCTGCCCGATGTCGAGCTGTTTCCCCGGCTCGAAGCGATCGGCGCGGCGAGCGATGGCGACACGATGGCGCGCGCGCGCACGCTGTTCGCCGCCGTGCTCGACTGTCCCGGCGGGGGGCTGCGCATCGACACCATCCACGCCTTTTCGCAGTGGCTGCTGGCGACCTTCCCGCTCGAGGCCGATCTCATCCCCGGCTCGCGCCCGATGGAGGACCGCGAGCGGACCTTGCTGGCGCGCGAGGTGCTGGGCGACCTGCTGAGCGCGGCGCAGAGCGATCCGCTGGGCGACCCGCAGCTGCTCGAGGCGGTGGCGAACCTCTCGCTGCGCCATGGGCCCGATGCGGTCATCGGTTTTCTGCTGCGCTGCGCTTCGGCGCGGGCGGTGTGGTTCGGGCCGGGCAGCTGGCAGGCGGGCGACATGCGCGCCAACGTGCTGCGCCTGCTCGGCGTGCCACCGGGGAGCGATGCCGACCAGCTCGCGCAGCTGTGCAGCGACGAACGCTTCGACGTTGCCTCGCTGCGCCGCTGCCTTGAGGTGAATCACGAATGGGGCACCAAGACGGGGCTCGAGAACGTCGATGCGATCAGCGAGTGGCTGCTCGGCACCCCGGCGCAGCGGCTCGAAACGCTCGACGCCATGGCCAAGGTGTTCCTCACCCAGAAGGGTGAGCCCAAGGCGAGCAAGGGCCAGGACAAGCTCGATCCCGGCTATGCCGAATACGCCGCGCGCGTGGTCGCCGGGATCGAGGCGGTGCGCAGTCTGCGCGCGATGCTGGCGCTGGTCGATCATCTGGTGCCCGCGCTGCGGCTTGGCCGGGCCTTTGCGCTCGCCTGGGACGAGGCCAAGCAGCGCGAGGGGCTGATCGACTTCGACGACCAGATCCGCCGCGCCGCCGCGCTGTTGCAGGACAAGGAACAGGCCGACTGGATCCGCTACAAGCTCGATCGCCAGTTCGACCACATCCTCGTCGACGAGGCGCAGGACACCAACGAGCAGCAATGGGCGATCATCTTCGCCATGGCCGAGGAGTTCTGGGCCGGGGTGGGCCAGCACGAGGAGAAGTTGCGCACGCTCTTCGTGGTGGGCGATTACAAGCAGGCGATCTTCCGCTTCCAGGGCACCAGCCCGGAAAACTTCCGCAAGGCAGCCAGCCGGGTGCGCAAGCTGATGCGCGCAGCGGCGGGCAACGCAGCGGGTTTGCGCGCCGCGCACGATCCGCGCGAACTGGTTGAACTGGGGCTCGACCGCAGCTTCCGCACCGCGCAGCCGGTGCTCGATTTCGTGGACCGCGCGATCGGCGCGATCGGCCACGCCCGCTTCGGGCTCGACCGCGCGGCGCAGCGCCACGAAGGCGAGGCGCGCCCTGGCTACGTCGCGCTGTGGCGCCCGGTTGGCGCCGTGCTGTCGGATGAAGACGCGGCGCTGCCCGAAGGCGAGGACGAGGAGGGCGACGAGACCTGGCTCTCCGCGCCCGCGCGGCGCATGGCCGATCTCATCGCCGAACAGGTGCGCGAGTGGCTCGACAAGCAGGGGCCGGGCTTCACCCTTGAAAAAGGAAAGCGCCGCCGCGCCGAGGCGGGCGACATCATGGTGCTGGTGCGCCAGCGCAAGGAACTGGCCGGGCTGATCGTGGCGCGCCTCCACGCCGCCGGGGTTCCGGTGGCGGGGGTTGACCGCCTGCGGCTGGGCGCGCCGCTGGCGGTCAAGGACCTCGTCGCCGCGCTGCGCTTTGCCGCCCAGCCGCTCGACGATCTGAACCTTGCCAGCCTGCTCGTTTCGCCGCTGATCGGCTGGAGCCAGGAACAGCTTCTGGCCCACGCGTTCCGGCCCAGGAAAAAGGCGCTGTGGGATCACTTGCGCGGTTCGATCGATCCCTTCGTGGGCAAGGCACTGATGCGGCTGGGCGATCTTCTGGCGCGGGCCGACTACGAAGTTCCGCACGATCTGCTGCAGTGGATTCTGGTCGGCCCCTGGCAGGGACGGCGCCACCTTATCGCGCGGCTGGGCAGCGAGGCGGGCGATCCGATCGACGAACTGGTCAACGCCGCGCGCGCCTACGCGGTGACCGATACGCCCAGCCTTGCCGGTTTCCTCGCCTGGTTCGAGGCGGGCGACGGCGAACTCAAGCGCGAGGCGGACAACGCCGGCGGGTTGGTGCGGGTCATGACCGTCCACGGCTCGAAGGGGTTGCAGGCGCCGATCGTCATCCTTGCCGATGCGACCGGCAATCCCGAGACCGCGCGTGAGGGCGGGATCGAGCTGTCCGACCCGCGCGGGGCGCACCGCCGCGTGCCGCTGCCCCCGGTCGGCAAGGCGGAGAAGGTCGGGCCGATCGCCGAGGAAATCGCGCAGGCCAGGGAAGCTGACGAGCAGGAGCACTGGCGCCTGCTCTACGTTGCCATGACCCGCGCCGAGGAAGCGCTGTTCGTGGGCGGCGCGCTCGGCTCGCGCGACAAGGGCGCGCCCGCGCCCAAGAGCTGGTACGCGCAGCTGCGCGCGCTGTTCGGTCCTGATGCCGAGCTGGCGGATCCGATTTGGGGCGCGCGCTGCGAACACGGCGCGCTGGGCGACAGCGTGCCGGGCCGCGCCG
>NZ_JALHLF010000186.1 GCF_022832435.1 Novosphingobium organovorum
CGCGGGCTCGCCCCGCTGTGGTCGGCGGGCCTGCTGCTCGCGCTGATCGGGCTCGCCGCGCTCGGCTGGCAGCGGCTGCGGCGCAAGGGTGTGCCCGCGCTCTACCGGCGCCTGTTTCCAGCGATTTACTGGATCGTCGCGCTCGGCTTCGGCGCGATCCACGCGCTCAATTACGCGCACCCCACCTGGCTGACCGCGCTGCTCGTGCTGCCGCAGGTCTGGGCGGGGGTAATGCTGGGCTTCACCCGCCAGCGCCTCGGCCTTGGCGCCAGCATGCTCGAGCACGCCGGCGCCAACGCGGCCGTCATGGCGCTGGCGCTGATACCCAGCCTGTAGGGCTCAGTCGAGGCCGAGCGCGCTGCGGTAGGTTTCGAGCACCATGTCCATCTCGCGACGGTCATCGGGCTTCATCTTACGCAGGCGCACGATCTGGCGCATGATCTTGACGTCGTACCCGACGGCCTTGGCCTCGTTGTAGACGTCGCGGATGTCGTCCGAGATGCCCTTCTTTTCCTCTTCGAGGCGCTCGATGCGCTCGATCAGAAGGCGAAGGCGGTCGTCGGCGGTTTCGGCCATGGTGGTTCAGCTCCGAAAGGATGAAGTGTGAGAATCGGGTCTCGCCGGGGCGAGTGGGCGCCGGCTGATAGCCGCTTGCGCGCGCAAGGGCAAAGCGCCTGTATGTGGATAGTCGCGCCTGTGGATAGTCACGTCTGTGAATAGTCGCGCCGGGGCACGTCCAGCCCCCCGCCGCGAACGCGCCCGTCAGTGGCCCGGCGCGTTCTTCGCGAGGCTTTCCTCCATCCGAGCGAGCTGCTCGGGCGTCGCCGCGCTCTGGTAGGCATCCTTCCAGTCCTCGAACGCCATGCCGTGGATCAGCGCGCGCGCCTGCGCCTTGTCGCCGGGGAACCCCGCATCGCGAATCCAGTCGGCGAGACAATTGCGGCAAAACCCGGCCAGCCCCATCAGTTCGATGTTCTGGGCATCGTGACGGTGTTGCAGATGGCGCACCAGACGGCGGAAGGCCGCTGCCGCAATTGCATCATCAAGCGTGTCTAATGGGGTATTCTCGACCATAGCGGGAACCTTCGTTCTTGGTTTACGCGCTCCCCTTTGCCATATGGTCGGCGGGTTTCGAAAGAGGCAGACACAACTTGGCTAGCATTCCTTACCGCCGTTCCCCCCACCACCGCGGCATCAAGCGCCAGCGCAAGGTGAAGATTCTCGCGACGCTGGGCCCGGCCAGCCGCGACAAGGAAACCATCGCCAAGCTGATCCAGCGCGGCGCCGACGCCTTTCGCGTGAACATGAGCCACGGCGATCATGACACCCACCGCGAAACGATCGCCAACGTGCGCGCGGTCGAAAAGGACCTGATGCGCCCGATCGCCATCCTGTGCGACCTGCAGGGCCCCAAGCTGCGCGTCGGCACGTTCGAGGGCGGCAAGGCGTTCATCAAGCACGGCGCGCACTTCACGCTCGATCGCAACCCCGAACCGGGCAACGACGATCGCGTCTGCCTGCCCCACCCCGAACTGTTCGGCATTCTCGAAAAGGGCCAGCGCCTGCTGGTCGACGACGGCAAGCTCCAGTTGCGCGTGATTCGCGCCAGCGCGGACGAAATCCTGTGCAGCGCCGAAGTCGGCGGCCCGATCTCGGATCGCAAGGGCGTCAACGTGCCCGACGCGCTCGTGCCGATTCCCGCGCTCACCGAAAAGGACCGCCGCGACCTTGCCTTCGCGATGGACCAGAACGCCGACTGGATCGGCCTGTCCTTCGTCCAGCGCCCCGAAGACGTCGCCGAAGCGCGCCGCCTGATGGGCGGCAAGGGCGCGCTGATGGCCAAGATCGAAAAGCCGGCCGCGGTGGAAAGCCTCGATGCGATCATCGAAATGTCCGACGGCATCATGGTCGCGCGCGGGGACCTGGGCGTCGAACTGCTGCCCGAAGAAGTGCCCCCGATCCAGAAGCACATCGTGGAAAAGACCCGCGCCTTCGGCAAGCCGGTGGTGGTCGCAACGCAGATGCTCGAATCGATGATCAAGAGCCCCTCGCCGACCCGCGCCGAAGTCTCCGACGTCGCCAACGCGGTCTACGACGGCGCCGATGCGGTCATGCTGTCGGCCGAGACGGCGGCGGGCGACTGGCCGGTCGAAGCGGTCACCATCATGGACCGCATCGCGGTCAAGGTGGAAAGCGACGTGACCTACCGCGAGCGCATCCACCTCGCCAAGGCCCCGCTCGACGCGACGACCGCCGACGCGCTGTCGGGCTCGTGCGCGCAGATCGCCGACACGCTGCCGATCGAAGGGATCATCGTGTTCACCAATTCGGGCATCTCGGCCCGGCGCGTGGCGCGTGAGCGTCCGGGAGCGCCGATGCTGGTGCTCACCCCCTCGGAAGAAACCGCCCGGCGCGGCGCTCTTTTGTGGGGCGCACACACGGTGCAGACGCGCGACATCGGCAGCTTCGAGGAAATGATCGCCAAGGGCAAGCGCATGGCGCTGCGCCACGGCTTTGGCGCGGCGGGCACCAAGCTCGTCGTTCTCGCAGGCGTGCCGTTCGGCATTCCGGGTTCGACCAACCTGCTGCACATCGTCACGCTTTCGGGCAACGAGCTCGACACGCCGCAGTAAACCACGGCCCCGCGCCCCCCGCACGAGAAAGGCCCTCTACCGATGCCCCTGCACACCTGGTGGCTCTATGTCCTGGCGGTCTTTCTCGTCAGCGCGATGCCCGGCCCCAACATGCTGCACGTCATGGCCCGCAGTGTCGATTTCGGCTTTCGCCGCAGCACCGCAACGATGGCTGGCTGCCTTGCCGGGCTGGTCATCCTGCTGGTCGCCTCGGTGGCCGGGCTGTCGACCGTGCTGGTCGCGATGCCCGGCCTGTTCACCGCGCTACGCTACGCGGGCGCGGCCTACCTCATCTACCTGGGCGTGCGCGCCTGGCGCACCCGCGCAATCGCCGCCGATGTCGGGCTCGACATCGGTGCGGGCACTCTGCCGGCTCCCCGGACGGCGGGCGCGCCGCGCGAAGTGGGCAGCGGCGCGCTGTTTCGCGGCGGCCTCGCCATCTCGCTTTCGAACCCCAAGGCGATCCTCTTCGCCGCGGCCTTCCTGCCCCAGTTCATCAATCCCGCGCAGCCCACGCTGCCGCAGTTCGGCATCCTGCTGGCGACGTTCGTGGCGATCGAAAGCTTCTGGTATTCGGTCTACGGACTGGGTGGGCGGACCATGGCGCGCCAGCTCAACCACCCCAAGACCCGGCGCGTGTTCGATCGCGTGACCGGCACCGCCTTCATCGGCTTTGGCCTGGGCCTGCTCGCCAGCCGGGCCTGATCCCGTTTATCGGGTCTTTTTTCCGCTTATCATCGAGAAGGCGGTGTGCCCCGAGCGGCTCGGTCCATCAGCACGATAGGCCCTTCGGGCAGCTTGTGGGGCACGATCGCGGCGACCAGCAGCGCGATCATCCCGCCCACCAGCGTTGCCAGCAGACGGTGTTCCGCGTTCGCCGCCGGGTTCGTCCCCGCCAGCGAGACCATCAGCACGACGCTGCCGGTAATCGCCGCGGTCAACAGCACATAGTGGATCTTCTGCGCGGAAAAAGCGCACCAGGCGGCCAGCGCCAGCCCCGCGATCAGGGCCACGGGCGCGCCGTGGGTAGCGATGGCGTAAAGCGTCGCCAGCAGGCAGCCCAGCAACGTGCCGCCCAGCCGCTGAAGCCCGCGCGTGCGGGTTTCGTGCAGATGGGGCTTGAGTACCAATAGCGCGGTCACCGGCGCCCAGTAGCCATAGGACAGTCCCAAGGCATCGACCACCACGAGGCTGGCCCCCACGCAGATCACCGCGCGCGCGACATGGCCCATGACCAGGCGACGGTCGCCTTCGGGCGCGCTGGGCCCGGCGGCGTAAGCCTCGCCCACGCTGGGAAAGAGGCGCGCCAGCAGCATGACCAGCGCCAGCTGCACCCCGCCACCCAGCAGGATCATCGCCGCGCGCGTCGCGGCCTCCTGCATCCCGCCAGCGAAGTGCCCGGCGATGAGAAAGCCGATCTCGAGCTGGAGCACGGTCCACCACACCTGCATGTTGCGCAGCGCCATATAGCCCACCAGCCCGGCAACCAGCGCCGCGAGCGGTACGAACAACCACAGCTCGCGCCCCAGCAAAGTACCCGAGAACCCGGCCAGCATCATGCCGACGAGCGCGGCCAGCATCGAATCGTAGCGCCAGCGCCCCATCGTGTGCGCCGAGCCGAGCCCGACGCTGAACGCCGCGCCCACCGCGATCCCCGCGCGCGTCAGATCGCCCATGGCAAGGCCCGCCAGACACAGCAGGACCAGCGCGGGCAGCGCCAGCGCGCCCTCGCCCGGAAAGAACGGGGCCGCCGCTTCGCGGATCGTC
>NZ_JALHLF010000187.1 GCF_022832435.1 Novosphingobium organovorum
GGGCGTGGGCTGGTGCCGTAATCAAAATGCCTGAAAAGGCATTTTGATTACGGTCTCTAAGGGGCAGCGCTCCATTGTCCCCAAATTGTCGAGCGTGCCTCGCTCCGGCGCCGTAGCGCGGGCGCGAGGCGCTCAACCGTCGGGGAGACCGCGGGCAAGGACCCTCGAAATCCCCCTTTCAGCCCTTCATCGCCCAGGCCCGGCAGGCGCTCGCTTCGATCTGCACCGTATCGACGCTGAACGAGCCGTCGGGTTCGATTTCGAAGTAGGCGCGCGTGGCCGAGGGCGCGCGCAATTGCAGCGAGCGGATCGCGTCGCAGTGCAGGTCGCTGGTGCGCATGCGCTTGACCCAGGAACTCCATTCGAGCCGCAGGCGGCGCCTGGTCGTCGCGCGCACGCGAAAGCCGCAGCGGGCCAGCGCGGCGAGCCATTCGGCCTCGCTGCGGTTGCGCACGTGCGAGGGATCGCGCAGCAGTTCGACCGTCTGCAGATGCGTGTCGTAGCTGTCGACGCCGGGCGAGATGACATCGATGA
This sequence comes from Novosphingobium organovorum, assembly GCF_022832435.1. GTDB lineage: Bacteria > Pseudomonadota > Alphaproteobacteria > Sphingomonadales > Sphingomonadaceae > Novosphingobium > Novosphingobium organovorum. The sequence goes on from NZ_JALHLF010000187.1 coordinate 535, forward strand.
ACACCGCGTTCGCGCCCGGTTCCAGCACCCGGCGCGCTTCGCAAAGGGCCTGTTCGAAATTCTGCCAGTGGTGCGCCGAATAGCGCGTGGCGAGCATGTCGAAGGCGCCATCGTCGAGCGGCAGACGCTCGGCCCGCGCGGTGCAGACTTCGAGATTGGCAAGGCCACGTTCGTGCGCGGTGGCGCGCACCCGTTCGAGCATGGCGGCCGACAGGTCGAGCGCGGTGACGTTTCCGGCGTGGCGGGCCATGCGGTAGGCGGCGTGCCCGCCTCCGGTGCCGATGTCGAGCGCGCGGCGCGGCGCGGCGCGTGCGGTGATGCTTTCCAGCGCGTCGAGGTCTTCGCCGCCGGCGTGGACGGCGCTTTCGACATAGGCCTGTGCTTGCGGGCCGAATTGCTGGTCGACGACGGTGTCGTGCGATGGGGTCATGGGTCTTGCTCCTTCGAGCGTCTCTAGACGGGGTAATTTACCCTGTTACAAGATGTCACATTATCCTGTTATAAGAGGGCCCATGCTGACCGAGGAACGACGCAGGCTGCTGGGGCAGTTCATCCGCACGCACCGCGAGCGCACGCCGCCCGACGTGGCCGTGCGCCGCCGCCGCACGCCGGGGCTGCGGCGCGAGGAACTGGCGCAGCGCGCCGGGATCGGGGTGACATGGTGCGCCTGGATCGAGCAGGGGCGCGAGATCGGGGTGTCGAGCGAGGCGCTGGGGCGGCTGGCTCGTGCGCTCGCGCTGACCCCGGCCGAGCGGGCCNATCGGGGTGACATGGTGCGCCTGGATCGAGCAGGGGCGCGAGATCGGGGTGTCGAGCGAGGCGCTGGGGCGGCTGGCTCGTGCGCTCGCGCTGACCCCGGCCGAGCGGGCCTATCTGTTCGAACTGGCCGAACGGCGCGATCCGGATGCGCCCGCGGTGCTCGAAGCGGAGCAGGCACCGGCGAGCGTTGCGGCGCTGGTCGATGCGGTACCGCATCCCGCCTATGCGCTTGACCGGCTGTGGAACGCGTGCTGCTGGAACGCGGGCGCGCAGGCGCTGTTCGTCGGCTGGCTCGGCGAGGGGGGCGCGGCCGAGCCAAACCTGCTGCGCTACACGTTCACCTCCCCCGCCGCGCAGCGTCTGTTGCCCGATTGGGAAGAACGCGCACGCCGCCTGCTGGCGGAATTTCGCGCGCACTGCGCTCCGATGGTCAACGACGCGGCGCTAGAGGCGTTTATCGACCAGATGCGCATTGAATCCCCCTTGTTCGCGGCCGAGTGGGAGCGCCAGAGCGTGCTGGCGCGCGAAGGCGGCGAGCGTGGTTTCCATCACGGCGAGGCGGGGCTGCGGCGCTATGTCCAGCACACCTTCAGCCCGGCCGAACGGCCCGACTACAAAGTGGTGATTCTGTTTCCCGCGCCGCCCGCGTGAGGCTTAACCGCGCGTGCGGGCCTCGGCCTTGTCGTGCTGCGGGCGTCGTCCGGTCAGCCGCTGGTAGAAGCGGGAAAAGTAGGAGGGATCGCAAAAGCCGAGGGTTTCAGCCACACTCACCACGCTGGCATCGGTAAAGCAGAGCAGGCGCTGGGCTTCGAGGACGAGCCGGTTGTGCAGCAATTGGATCGGCGTGCAATCGATCTGGCGGCGGCAGATGCGGGTCAGCGTCTTGGCGCTGATGCCCAGCCGCTCGGCGTACCAGGCGATCGCTCGATGCTCGGTCAGATGGAGTTCGACCAGCTTGCGAAACTGCGCCAGCCGATCGTCGCGCGGCTCGGCGGTCGGGGCTGGTGCGGTGGGTTCAAGACTGCGCACGAGCGCATCGGCCAGGCTGACGAACAGCGCGCCGGGTTCCTGCCAGTCGCGCTGGATCGCCAGCAGTTCCTCGCAGATCCACCCCACCCGTGCGTGCGCTGTGGGCGTGATCGCGCCGCTCGCGCCGTGGGTCAGGATCGCGAGCATGGCATCCTCGGCCCCTTGCGCGCGGTTGAGGAAAGCGGGCGAGAGCGAGAGGACGAAGCCGGTGGTTTCGGCCTCGAAGCGGAAGGCGTGGACGCTGCCGATCGGCACGGCCATGAAACAGGGGCCGTCGAGCGTTTCGATCACCCCGTCGCAATGAAATTCGACCTGTCCCTTCGAGACTATGAGGACCTGGACGCTGTGGCGGTGGCGGTGCGCCCGGATTTCCCAGTGGCAGAGCGCGCTGCGCGCCGCAATCGTCTCTATATGCGCGAATTGCGGCGGGGGCGCCGCGGGGTCCTCGCCATAGAGGAGGTAGGTCGGAATCGCGGTGGGGGGCATCGTTGGTGTCCAAAAAGTACCTGAACAATGGCGCGTTCGGCCCTTCCTGTCGAGCCCCTGGGCTGCGATCCGAAGGGCATACCAGGCACGAACGATCGTGCCGACGGGACAGGAGCTATCGGCACATGCGTACACAGGTCGTCATCATCGGCGCGGGCCCTTCGGGCTTGCTGCTCGGGCACAAGCTGCGCCAGGAGGGCATCGCGTGCATCGTGCTCGAACGCCAGACCGGGCCTTATGTGCTCTCGCGCATTCGCGCTGGCGTGCTCGAACAGGTCACCGTCGGGTTGATGGAGCAGCTGGGGCTCGACGCGCGGATGAAGGCCGAGGGGCTGCCGCACGACGGGTTCAACCTCGCCGATGGCGAGCGTCTCATCCGCATCGATATCAAGGGGCTGACCGGCAAGGAAGTGATGGTCTATGGCCAGACCGAGCTGACCCGCGACCTGATGGAGGCCTGCGGGTCGCGTGATCTCGAAGTGGTTTATGAAGCTGCCGACGTCGCGCTCCACGACATCGAGAGCGACGCGCCCTACGTCACCTACACCAAGGACGGTGTCGAGCAGCGCATCGACGCGCGCTTCATCGTGGGCTGCGACGGATTCCACGGCCCTTCGCGCAAGGCCATTCCCGAAAGCGTGGGGCGCGGGTTCGAACGGGTCTATCCGTTCGGCTGGCTCGGCATCCTCGCTGACGTGCCGCCGTGCAACCACGAGCTGATCTACGCCAACCACGAACGGGGTTTCGCGCTCGCCTCGATGCGCAGCCAAACGCGCAGCCGCTACTACATCGATGTGCCGCTGACCGAGAAGATCGAGGACTGGTCGGACGATCGCGTGTGGGACGAGCTGGCCATCCGCCTCGGCCCCGATGCGGCCGCGCACATCACCCGTGGACCCTCGCTCGAAAAGTCGATCGCGCCGCTGCGCTCCTACGTGTTCGAGCCGATGCGCCACGGCAGCCTGCTGCTGTGCGGCGATGCCGCGCACATCGTGCCGCCGACCGGGGCCAAGGGCCTCAACCTGGCGGCGAGCGACGTGCACTACGCGGCTGAGGCGATGCTCGGCTTCTTCAAGGCGAACGACAACGATGCCATCGCAGGCTATTCGGCCAAGGCGCTGGCGCGGGTGTGGAAGTCGGAACGTTTCAGCTGGACGCTGACCAAGCTCATGCACCGCTTCCCCGAGGACGGTCCGTTCGAACGCCGCATGCAGCTGGCCGAACTGGACTACATCGCCTCGAGCGAGGCGGCGCAGCGTTCGATCGCGGAAAACTACGTCGGCCTTCCGGTCTGACCTTGGCAGGAGCGGGCCGGGCTTTCCCGCATCAAAACGCGAAGGCCCGGCCCGCCAGCAGCGCGAAAAGTACCAGCGCGACCAGCAGGAGGCCTTGCCACAGGCGCGCCAGACGCGCCGCGTCGAGGGGGACCACCGCCGCGCCCAGCAGCGAGGCCAGCGTTGCGCTCAGCCACAGCGGGGTAAGCGGGGCGGCGGGCCAGGCCAGCGCCAGCGCGCCGCTTGCAGC
>NZ_JALHLF010000188.1 GCF_022832435.1 Novosphingobium organovorum
GCGTCGCGCGCTGGCGCAGCTGCTGCGCCTGCGCGCGCCGTCCTGTCTCGTGCTGTCGATCGCCGAATTGCCGCCGACCCAGCCGATCGAGGTGATCGACGTGGTGGGCGCACCGCCGCCGCCTCCCGCCGGACTCCCGGCTCCGGGGCGCGGGGAAGCCGCTGAAAGCCTGGCCGCATGAAACAGGATCAGGGCGCCTTTTCCCCTCCGACCTACTCGGTCGGCACGCGCAGTTCGCGTCTGGGCGGCCACCGCGAGGAAGTGGCCGACCGCGTGCGCCGCTTCCTGCCGATGGTCCGTCGGCTGGCCTGGCACGTCAACGGCACCGGGCGGTCCGGGATCGAGCTTGAGGATCTCATGCAGGCCGGGCTCGTCGCGCTGACCGAATGCGCGCAGAAGCATTCGGGGCCGACCGAGGACGGCTTTGCCGCCTACGCCAAGATGCGCGTGCGCGGCGCGATGGTCGACCTCGTGCGCAAGACCGTGCCGATGTCGCGCGGGGCGAGCGAACGGCGCAAGCAGATCGAGGCCAAGGAGAACGAACTGCGCGGGGTTCTGGGCCGTTCGCCCGAAGCGCGCGAACTGGCCGAGGCGTTGGGCATCGCGCCTGCGGAACTGGCGCAGATGCAGGGCTCGAGCCAGCCGATGCGGTTCGAATCGATCGACGAGGTCTATTCGGACCAGAACATCGCCTTCGCCGCCGAGACCAAGGACAGCCTCGACCTGCTGGCCGACGAGGAAATGCGCGAGGCGGTGATCGCGGCGCTGACCGACCTGCCCGAACGCCTGCGCCTCGTCATCTCGCTCTACTTCGTCGAGGAACTGAACCTGTCCGAAATCGCCGAAGTGCTCCAGGTCAGCGTCCCGCGCGTCCACCAGCTCAAGGCCCAGGCGCTCGCCAAGCTGCGCGAGAGTCTTGATGGGGTGGCGGATATTCTCTAGGGGCGCTGGCCGTCGGGGCGGCGAAAGCGCAAGCGGTCCCCGTGGCGTGTGAAACGTGACTTTTCACGATGGCGGGCAAGGTCCCGTGTCGCCATCTTGCGGCATGCGGGGACGCTGTTGATCCGCGGCGCGACGAGCCGGCGCATTTCTTCATCGGCGAAGATCCGGTCGTGGGCTTCCTGGATCGAAACGCCGAACTTTTCACGCGTGCGCTTGACCAGTTCGAGCCATTCGCGTTCGCCAAGGTCCGGATAGTTCACCCCGCCGTGCCCATCATCGCCTGCTGCGCCCACTGCACGATCGCCTGCGGGGGCATCGCGCCCGACTGGCGGGCGATTTCGCGCCCCTTGTGGAGGAGGATCATCGTCGGGATCGAGCGGATCGCGTAGCGCGCGGCGATGGCCTGTTCGGCCTCGGTGTCGAGCTTGCCCAGCCGCATCATCGGTTCGAGCGTGGCCGCCGCTGCCGCGAAGGCCGGGGCCATCTGGCGGCAGGGGCCGCACCAGCTGGCCCAGAAATCGACCAGCAGGGGCAGGTCGCCCTTGCCCGCATGGGCATCGAAGTTGGCGCTGGTGAGCGTGAGCGGCGCGCCGGTGAACAGCGCGGCGTGGCAGCGCCCACAGGTGCCGCCCGCGCCAAGCCTGGCGGCGGGCACCCGGTTCGGGGCGCCGCACGAAGGGCAAACGACGATTTTGCTGTCACTGGCGGGCATCGGTGGTCTCCTTGCTCTCGAATGTGGGATCGCGCAGGCGGGAAGGGAAGGGGTTTCAGGCGACCATGAAGCGAAGTCTTTCGGCCTTGAAGGCCAGGTCGAGCGCTTCGATCACCGCGCGGATACGCGGCATGTCGCGCAAGTCGCGGTGGACGCCGAGCCAGATTTCGCGCGCGGGGCCAAGGCCCGCCGATGTGATCCGCTCGAGGCCGGGGAGCACTTCGGCGAGGTAGATCGGCAGGCAGGCGATGCCGATCCCCGCCTGCGCCGCGCCGCCTTGCGCATCGCGGCTGTTGGTGCGGTAGACCACCTCGCCCTCGGGGACCTTTTCCGCGAGCCAGCGCGCCTCGTTCTGGTGCGCCATGTCGGGCATGACGGTGATCACCGTGTGCGTGGGCTCGCTCAGCGGCTCGGGGTGCGCGGCGCGGTATTCGGGGCTGGCGTAAAGCGCGCAGACCATCGTTCCCATGCGCCGGGAGATCAGCTCGTTGTGTTCGAAGCGCACCATGCGGATGGCCAGGTCCGCCTCGCGCTCGACCAGGCTGAGCGAGCGGGTGTCGGACAACAGGTCGATGGTGATGCCGGGGTATTCGCGGCGCAGATGGGCGACCGCGATCGGCAGCAGGCGGTTGGCGATGGTCTCCACCGTGGTCAGCCGCACGCGGCCGTGCAGCGCTTCGTCGCGGCCCTGCACCAGCCGTTCGAGGGTGAGCGCCTCCTCGTCCATCTTCTGCGCGTTGGCGAGCACGGTTTCGCCCAGCCCGGTCAGCTCGTAGCCGTGCGGGGTCTTCATCAGCAGGCGCGCGCCGCTGCGTTCCTCGAGCGCGACGAGGCGGCGGCTCATGGTCGACTGGCTGAGCCCCAGCTCGCGCGCCGCACCCGACAGGCTGCGGGCGCGCGCAATGGCCAGAAAGGTGCGGATATCGTCCCAGTTCACGGCGTGCCTCCCCGGCAGGCCCATGCGTTATTGCATGGAAACTATGCTCATATCGCCAATGTTCATGCAAAACCAGAAGGTCTATTTCCCTCTTCAAGCTTCCTGCGAAGCCCTGGCGGCCTTGCCCGAGCATCGGGCGGGCCACCCCCCACTTGATCCAGGAGACCCGTTCGCATGACCAAGTATCTCGTTCTTCGCACCGCCGCCACCGGCGCCGCCTCCGTCAGCAACCAGCTGATCGACACCTACCTTGCCGAACTGGGCGAGGACGCGGTGATCGTCGAGCGCAACCTCGACACCGATCCCGTCCCGCACATCAATTCGGGCTCGCTCGTCGGCATCGGCCGCGCCGCTCCTGAAGGCGACAAGCTGACCCCCGCCTCGCAGGCCGCGCGCGATCTGCAGGACACGCTGATCGGCGAAGTGATGGACGCCGACGTGCTGGTGATCGGCCTGCCGGTCTACAACTTCGGCCTGCCCTCCACGCTCAAGTCCTGGTTCGACTACGTGCTGCGCGCGGGCACTACCTTCCAGTACACCGAGACCGGCCCCGAAGGTCTGGTCAAGAACACCAAGGCGATCGTCGCGCAGGCGCGTGCGGGCAAGTACGACGATGACGCGGGCATCGTCTTCGCCGCGCCGCACCTCAAGGGCATGCTCGGCTTCATGGGCGTCACCGAAGTGACCGTGGTCACCGCCGAGGGCATGGCCTTTGGTCCCGAAGCCGCCGCGAGCGCCATCGCCGACGCCAAGGCCGCCATCGCCAAGCTTGCCTGAACGGCCTGCCGGAAAGGATTTTCCAGATGACTTTCTCGTTCTTCAAGACCGCCCTGATTTCGGCCGCTCTGGTCGGCGCGCCGACGGCGCTGCTCGCCCAGGGGGCCGATCCGGCTCCGGCCGCCGCGCAGGCCGGTTCCTACACCGTCGAGCCTGGCCACACCCGTGTCGGCTTTTCGGTCATGCACTTTGGCTTCACCGAATATTACGGTGAATTTTCCGGGGTTTCGGGCACGCTTTCGCTCGATCCCAAGAAGGTCGAGGACGCCCGGCTGAGCGTGAGCATCCCCGTCGCCTCGATCGACACCACCAACGACACGCTGGATGGCGAACTGCGCGATCCGACCTGGTTCGACGCGGCCAAGTACCCCAAGATCACCTTCGTTTCGACCAAGGTGACCCGCACCGGCGATCGCACCGCAGACATCACCGGCAACCTCACCTTCCACGGTGTGACCAAGCCCGTGACGCTCCACGCCAGCTACAACGCGGGCGGGGTGAACCCGATGGACAAGGCCTATACCCTGGGCTTCAACGCCACCGGCACGATCCAGCGTTCGGACTTTGGCGTGACCAAGTACGTGCCTGTCGTGGGTGACACGGTTACCCTGCGCATCAGCGCGGCCTTCGAAAAGGCCAAGTAAGTCCCCCCAACCCGAAGAACCCGTCGGGTCGCACACGAAAAGGGGCACGCTACCGATCCGGTAGCGTGCCCCTTTTTGCGTGGTTTATCGCCGTTCAGAGCGCGTGCTTAGAGCCCTCTCTGATTGGGGCCTCGTGGGTCAAGCTGCTTCC
>NZ_JALHLF010000189.1 GCF_022832435.1 Novosphingobium organovorum
GCAACGCGGCGCGGCGCGGCACGGTGCTGCACGCGCTGCTTGAACGTCTTCCCGCGATTGGGCCGGAGCGGCGCGAGGACGACGGCGCGCGCTGGCTGGCGCGCAACGCCGCCGATCTTGACGCGGAAACCCGCGCGCAGCTGCTCGCCGATGGGCTGGGCGTCGTCTCGCACCCGGACTGGGCCGCGCTGTTTTCGCCCGAGAGCCTGGCCGAAGTGCCGGTGGCCGCGGTCGTTGGCGGGCAGGTGGTGGCGGGCACGATCGACCGGCTGGTGGTCGGCCCCGATCGCGTGCGGCTGGTCGACTTCAAGACTTCGCGCCGCCCGCCCGCGACGATCGAGGAGGTGCCGCGCGGTATCCTGCGCCAGATGGGGGCCTATGCCGCCGCGCTCGAAGTGACCTTTCCGGGCCGCGCGATCGAGGTCGCGCTGCTTTACACGGCGGCGCCCCGGTTGATCGAGGTGCCGTGGGCTGTTCTCGCCGCGCACAAGCCCGCCTTGAGCGGCGCGGAGTAATCCTTTTGCCCCGCAGGCGTTGCCTCGCGGCGTTTCATGCCTAGATTGGCCACCAAACACAGTTTCGAGGAGTTTTATCCATGCCGACCATTGCCGTTACCGATTCCAGCTTCGAGGATGACGTCCTCAAGTCCGAAACTCCCGTCCTGGTCGATTTCTGGGCGGACTGGTGCGGTCCGTGCAAGATGATCGGTCCGGCTCTCGAGGAAATCTCGGACGAGCTCGAAGGCAAGGTCACCATCGCCAAGATGGACATCATGGCCAACACCGATATTCCCGGCCAGATCGGCGTCAAGTCGATCCCGCTGATGGTGCTGTTCAAGGGTGGCCAGCCGGTCGCGCAGAAGCTGGGCGCCGCGCCCAAGAGCGCGCTCAAGGGCTGGATCGAAAGCGAGATCTGATCCGCACCGGATCGTCTGCGCCTTCGCGGGTACGATTGCTGAAAACGACAGGACCCCTCTTGCGCCGCAGGGCGCGGGAGGGGTTCAGTCCATCTGGAGCGCGAGCCGGGCGAAATCCTCCCACAGCGCCGGGCTGGCCGCACCGATCAGATCGCGCCGTTCGTATTCGTCCACCCGGTAGGCGCTGCCGTCGGGCCGCGCGGCCTTGCCGCCCGCTTCGTTGAGGAACAACGCGCCCGCCGCATGGTCCCAGGGCAACGTGCGGTTGAACATCGATACGTCGTTGGTGCCCAGCACCAGCCGCGGGTACTGTTCGGCCGCGCAGCGCGGAATGTCGGCGAGCGTGTAGTGCGGCGCGGCCAGTTCCAGGAACCGGTCGCGCTGGCCGGGCTCCATGAAGATCGTCGAGATCGCGGCCACCGGCGGGGTTGCCCCGGTGGTGCGTGCGGTGATCCGGTAATCGCCGATATGCGCGCCCTGGCCGAGCCCTGTGTGGCAGAAGCGCCCGGTAAGGGTGTCGAGAATCCAGCCCCCGATCGTCTCGCCCTTGTCCGCGAGCGCGACGAGTACGCCAAACGGCGCCTTGCCCTGCGAGAAGTTCATCGTCCCGTCGAGCGGATCGACGATCCAGCACAGCTTGTCCCTGAGCTGTTCGAGCACCGCAGGATCGGCGGCGACGGCTTCCTCGCCGACCACGGCGGCTTCGGGCAGGAGCTGCGAGAGCCGCGCGGTCAGGATCGCCTCGCTTTCCTGGTCGGCGATGGTGACCACGTCGAAGATGCCGTTGGCGCTCTTGTCCATGATCTGGTCAGTTTCCAGCTTGCGGTAGCGCGCCTTGATCGCCCGGTCCGAGGCTTCGCGCATGATGGTCTCGACCGCGGCGGTGAGGGTGGGGGTAATCATGGCGGGGCTCCGCGGCAAGGTCAGGTGAGGGGGATCATCACGTAGGGGGCAAAACCCGGCCGTTCCTGGATGCGCGCGTACCAGTCGGCCAGCGCCGGAAATTCCGGCTTGTCGAAGGGCAGGCTGAACCAGGTGTAGGCATAGACCCCCATGGGAATGTCACCGATGCCGAAGCGGCCGCCCGAAAGCCAGGGCTGCTCGGTCAGGTAACGGTCGAGAATGGCGAGCTGGGCCGCGCACCGGGCGACGTCGCGCGCGATGGCCGCGTGGTCCCATTCCTCGGGCTTGACGCGGGCAAAGCTGAGGAAAGGCAGGCGCTGCGCGTCGGCGTAAGTGACCTGCCAGTCCATCCAGCGATCGCCGGTCGCACGGTCGAGCGGATCGGCGGGGAACCAGCGCTCCCCACCGTATTCGGCGGCCATGTAGCGCAGGATCGCGTTCGATTCCCACAAGCTGATCTTGCCGTCCTCGATCATCGGCACGAGGCGGTTGGGATTTTTCGCGAGGTAGTCCTCGGTATAGCCAAACGACCCGCCGATATCGATCCGCTGGTAGTCGAGGCCGAGTTCCTCGGCAAACCACACCACCTTCTTGACGTTGTGCGAGTTGAGGCGGCCCCAGATCGTGAAGAACGGCTTGGTCATGGTGGCCCCTTAGCTGCGGTAGTCGGCGTTGATCGAGATGTAGCCGTGGGTGAGATCGCAGGTCCACACCGTGGCCGCGCCATCGCCCAGCCCCAGGTCGACCTGGATGGTGACGTCCTGGCCCTTGAGGTGCGCGGCGACCGGCGCCTCGTCGTAGTCGGCGAGGGGCAAGCCCTGCTTCGCCGCCCAGATGCCGCCGAACCCGATCGAAAGCGTGTCGCGATCGGCCGGTTCGCCCGCCTTGCCCACCGCCATGACCACGCGGCCCCAGTTGGCGTCCTCACCGGCGATGGCGGTCTTGACCAGCGGCGAGTTGGCGATTGCCATGCCGACCTTGCGCGCGCTTTCGTCCGACACGGCGCCCGAAACGGTGACGGCGATGAACTTGCTCGCGCCTTCACCGTCGCGCACGACGAGGTGGGCGAGCTGGCGGCAGACATCGCCGATCGCGGCGGCAAAGGCATCGGCGCCGGGACTGTTTTCGTCGATCAGCGGCGCGTTGCCCGCTTGCCCTGTGGCAAAGGCCAGTACGGTGTCGCTGGTCGAGGTGTCCGAATCGACCGTGATGCACGAGAACGTGCGGGTGTTCGCGGCGGAGAGGCACTGCTGGAGGAACGCGGGCGAAACCGCCGCGTCGGTGAACAGGTAGCCCAGCATCGTCGCCATGTCGGGCGCGATCATGCCCGAGCCCTTGATGATCGCGCTGATCGTGATCGTCGTCTCGCCGATCAGCGCGCTCGCCGTCGCGCCCTTGGCGAACGTGTCGGTGGTGGCGATGGTGTTGGCCGCCTCTTCCCAGCTGCAGGGCGCGGCGACGAGCGCCTTTTCCACCCCTTCGCGCGCCTTGTCCTTGGGCAGCGGCACGCCGATCACCCCGGTCGAGGAGACGAAGACTTCTTCGCGCGCACAGCCGACGTGGCGCGCCACCTGGTCCATGATCTGTTCGACCGCCTCGCGCCCGCGATAGCCGGTAAAGGCGTTGGAATTGCCCGCGTTGACGACCAGCGCACGCGCCGAGCCTTGTGCGATGTTGGCGCGCCCGATCTCGACCTCGGAGGAACAGCATAGGTTCTTGGTGAAGACCCCCGCGACCGCGGTGCCCGGCGCGAAGGTGACGTAAGTCAGGTCGCAGCGGCCCCAGTTCTTGTACCCCGCGCGCACGACATGCGGCGTGACGCCCGCGATCGCAGGCAGTTCGGGAAAGGGCTGGGCGAGCGGTGAGACAGGGTGAGTCATGATGCCTTGCGCGGTAACGCATGGCCCGGCGAGGTCAAGCATCGTGGAGAAATCGGAGCGAAATTGCGCGCCGTTCGCGCTTGGGAGTGGACTATTGGGAGGCCAGTTACTATCTGCTCCCCATGGCCAACCGCCTGCTGCTTACCCTGCTTGCCCTGTTGACGGGCCTTGCTGCGCAAACCGATGCGCGGGTGGCGCGTGCCGCGCAGGTAGCTGCGGTGGTCAATTTCAGCCAGATGGCGGACGCGGCCGCGCAGGCCAAGGCTTCGCGCGCGCCGGTCGCGCTGGCCCGTCTTCCCGAACCCGGACGGCGCAACACGCGCCTCTTCGCGCCCGCCGCGCGCAC
>NZ_JALHLF010000019.1 GCF_022832435.1 Novosphingobium organovorum
ACTGGCGGACAACCATCGTTCCCCGTCTCCTAAGACCCGGGGGACTAGCTGTCCGTCTATCATGGCGACCACTGCGAGAGACCGTTTCTGGCGGCCCGCTCCGCTGCGGTGAGAGGCCCTCTAAGGAACCATTCCGATTCGGTCAAACACCTTTTGACATTTTTTTTGAGACCTGTGGGATAGCCGCCCGTACCGCGCGCCTCTGCCTGCAAAGAGCGCCGCGCATCAGGCGCATCACAGCCATTTGACCCAACGGGCTACGCCTTTGACCACGAGGCCGCNGACATTTTTTTTGAGACCTGTGGGATAGCCGCCCGTACCGCGCGCCTCTGCCTGCAAAGAGCGCCGCGCATCAGGCGCATCACAGCCATTTGACCCAACGGGCTACGCCTTTGACCACGAGGCCGCTCCTGTGACGCCCCCCTCTGACAGCCCATGGACCGGTGGAGCCACCACGGCCTTCGCGCCCGACACGCGAGCGCCTTGATCCGCGCGGCTCACTTTGCGCCGCGAAAATCGCGAGCCTGTCAGAATCGGCCGATTCTTTGTCCGTCTCGGTCGTGCGCGCTGAACCGAACATGACAGACTGATTGCAGAAAACAGACACGCAGGGAAACAAAACTCCATCCGTTCTTCCATGAGGGAAATTTATGGCGCGTTTTTTCAAGATAGGTCCGTCGTTCGCAGCCCTTTCGGTGGCGCTTGCTGCACTTTCCAATTCCGCCTCGGCGCAGGAGGCCACCGCCTCAGACACGGCAACGCCCGCCGCGCCGGGCGAAATCGTCGTCACCGCCGAGCGGCGCGAAACCACGCTGCAGGACACGCCCCTTGCCATCACCGCGATCACCGGGGCCGGCCTGGTGCAGCAGGGCGTGCGCAACCCGGTCGACCTGGCCTCGCGCGTGCCGTCGCTGCAGGTCGGAACCAGCGGGCAGGTCTACTTGCGCGGCGTGGGCACCTCGAACGTCAACGAAGCCTCGGACCCGACCGTCGCGGTCCATGTCGACGGCGTCTATCTTGCCCGCCCGCAGTCGGTGCTGGCGGCCGGTTTCTATGACGTCAGCCGGGTCGAAGTGCTGCGCGGGCCGCAAGGCACGCTCTATGGCCGTAACGCAACCGCAGGCAGCATCAACATCATCACCAACAAGCCCGAGTTCGACAACAAGGCCCAGGTCGCGGTCGAAGTGGGCAACTACAATTCGCTGATCACCTCGGGCTACGCCAACCTGGCCCTGACCGACAACCTTGCCGTGCGCGCCTCGTTCCAGACCGTGCGCCACGACGGCTATCTCGACAGCCAGGTCAAGACGCACCCCGACGGCGATTCGGCCGACAGCAAGTCGTTTCGCGTGCAGGCGCTTTACGACAACAACGACGGTTTCACCGCGCTGCTGCGGCTCGACCGCACGGTCGATAACGGGATCAACACGATCTACGGTGCCAAGACCCGTACCCTGGGCGAGAGCGAGGCCGCGTCGACCGACGACGAGCGCTATCCCGCCAACAACAATTCGCTTTACGAAGGCGTTTCGCTCGAGCTGAACCAGGATGTCGGCCCCGGCACGCTGACGTACCTTGGCGCGTACCGTTTCTCGCACGATCACAAGCAGTCCGAGTACCTGCCCTTCGACGGCGCGGCGCTGTTCAACAACCGTGACAAGACGATCCAGCAGGAGCTGCGCTACGCAGGCACCTTCGGGCCGGTCGATTTCGTGGGCGGCGTGTTCTATTTCCACGAGGACAACAACGTCCAGACCCGCTTCCAGTCGGGCGACATGTACTACGCGTTCATCCAGAACCCCACCAAGTCGGAATCGATCGCGGTCTACGGTCAGGCAACCGTTTCGCTCACCGATGCGCTGCGCGCGACCGGCGGCCTGCGCTACACCCACGACAAGAAGAGCCGCTACGGTGCAGGCTATCTTGAGGACCTCGACTTCGTCGTCCAGTCGCAGTTCGCCACGAACGCGGCCGAGGGGGCCTGGAACCGGGTCAACTGGAAGGCCGGCCTCGAATACGACGTCGCTCCCCAGGTCATGGCCTATGCCCACGCCAGCACGGGTTACAAGGCGGGTGGCTACTATGACGGCGAAGGCCCCAACAACACCTTCAAGCCCGAGGACATCACCGCCTATGAGGCGGGCGTGAAGTCGCGCCTGTTCGGGAACGCCGTCACGCTCAACCTCGATGGCTTCTACTACGACTACAAGAACCTTCAGGTCAGCACCTATGCCGACGTCACCGGCAGCGGCGCCCAGTCGCAGGTGACGCTCAACGCGGGCAAGGCGCGCAGCTACGGCATCGAAGGCGCGCTCAACGCCGCGCTGACCAAGGCGGACCGCCTCGACGTGCAGATCGGCCTGCTCCACGCCACCTACACCTCGTTCTACCTGGAAGGCGGCGACGAGTTCTCAGGCAGCGGCAACCCGGTCGACTACACTGGCAACAAGCTGGCCAAGTCGCCCGGCATGACGCTCAACGCCGGCTACGAGCACGACTTCGAGATCTTCAGCGGCGTCCTGACCTTGCGCGCCCAGACGCACTACGAATCCTCGAAGTATCTCGACTACCACAACTTCGCGAGCACCTATCAGGGCGGCTTCACCCGCAGCGACGTGATCGCCACCTTCAAGCCCGACGCCGCGTCGTGGAGCCTCTCCGCCTACGTGCGCAACATCGAGAACAACCGTCCCTGGATCGACCTGATCCCGCGCTCGGCCACGGTCGCCGATGGCAACGTCGGCGCGCCGCGTCTCTACGGCGCCCGCCTGACCTACGACTTCTGATCCCAACTGCGGGTACCTCGCCGTCCGGCCGGGTACCCGCCACGGAGTGCCATTATGTTTTCGATCGCATTCGTCTTCCGCCGCCGCGAAGGCATGTCGCTGGAAGAATTCCACGAGCACTATCGCGACGTGCACAGCAAGGTCGCCACCCGGATGCCGGGCCTGATCGGCTACACCCAGCATCCGGTTCGCCGCGACGCCCCGGCCATCGGCGACCACCTGCCCGAAAGCGACATCCCCTTCGATGCGATCTCGGTCTACACCTACGAATCCGACGAAGCGGCTGCCGCCGCCTTCACCAGTGAAATCAACGCCGAACTGGAAGCGGATTCGGTCAAGATGATCGACTTTTCGAACATGATCACGCTGCCCGTCGCGGTCCGCAAGGTGCTCTAGAATGACCCGAAGCGTCCCCACGCGCGAACGCATCGCCTACGGGCTGGGCGATTTCGGCAATGGCCTGATCTTCAACGGCACGACCACCTACCTGATGTTCTTCTACACCGAACGTCTGGGGCTGACCGCCGCTGCCGCCGGGCTGCTGCTGTTCATCGCCCGCTTCTGGGATGCAGTGATCGATCCGGTGATGGGTATCATCGCCGATCGTACCCGCACGCGCTGGGGGCGCTTTCGTCCGTTCCTCCTTTTCGTTCCCATACCGCTCATCCTGGGGGCCATCGCCGCCTATCATGTTCCCCACCTTGGTCCTTCGGGTCGCCTTGCCTGGGCCTATGGCACCTACATGCTGCTCATGGCGCTCTATACCGCCGTGAACATTCCTTACGGCGCGCTGCTCACCGCGCTCAGCAAGGACCCGGAAGAGCGGGCCGAGCTGACGTCGTGGCGCATGACCGGCTCGTTTTCGAGCGGGGTGCTGATCAATCTGCTGTTCATTCCGCTCGCCGCCTGGTTCGCAGCGCGAAACGCCGGTTCGCACGCCGACTACACCTTTGCCGTGGCGGTGATCGGCGTTGTCGCGATCGCCAGCTACTGGCTGTGCTTCGCCGGTGTGCGCGAGCGGGTATTCCCGGCCGCGGCATCCGCGCAGTCCCCCGCCGCGCCCTCGCCGTCCAGCAGCCCCAACAACCTCAAGAGCGACTTTGCCGCCGCGATCTCCTCGCCGGCGTGGTGGACGCTCATGGCGCTTGGCTGCTCGATGTTCGCGCTCGGCATCTTTCCGCTCTATTCGGGCCTGTACTACCTGCACTACGTCGCCGGCGACGAAACGCTGGCCCCCGCCTATTTTGCCAGCGCCACCGGCGGTATGCTGGTAGGCACGATATCCAATCTCAAACTTCTCAGATACGTGGCGCCGCGTCCCCTCTCGGTGGCGGCCTGCGTGGTCGGCAGCCTGTGCGGGATGGCTCTGTTCCTCCTCCCATCCGTCCCGCACTGGCTGCTGTATCTTCTGACCGCCGGGGAGATGCTGGCGGTGGGTGTCGGCGCACCGGTGATGTGGGCGCTGGTCGCCGAATGCGTGGACATGATCGAGCGGCGCACCGGACAGCGCATCGCCGGACTGACGACCAGCGCGCTGTCGTTCGCCACGAAATTCGGCTTTGGCCTTGGCGGCAGCTTCGTGGGCCTGATGCTCACCGCGGCCGGTTTCCATCCCGGCGGCACCCAGCCCGCCCCGGTGCTCGTCGCGCTGACCGCGATGGTCTCGCTGGTGCCCGCCATCGGCCACATCGTGTTTGCCGTTCTCCTCTTTCTATTTCCGACCACAGCGCGCGGCGATGCGTCCCCGCACGCCGCGCGCATCCCTGCCCCGAACCCCTGAGGTACCATGTCCTTTCTCAGCCAAAGTCCCTTTCATCTCGATGCGGCGGCCATCGCGAAAGTCCATGCCCTCTACGAGGGAATGACCCGCGAGGAGCGGGTGACCCAGCTCTTCGTGCTCCTGCTGCTCGGCGAAGATCCCGAGGATCTCGACATGGTCCTGCGCTTCAAGCCAGGCGGGGTGTGCCGCTTCTTCAGCGAGGATCTTGCGCATGAACGCACGGTCATGACCGCGATCGAGGAGGCCCTGCCGATCCGCCCGCTGATCACCGCCGACCTGGAAGGCAGCCGCCAGAGCCTGTTCTTCGGGACGGCGGTGCCCAACCAGCTCGGCCTTTCGGCGATCGACGATCCGCAAGCGACGCGCACGATCGCCGCGATGACCGCGCGCGAAGCCAGGGCCATGGGGGTGCGCTGGTCGTTCACTCCGGTCGTCGACATCAACGCCGCGTTTCGCAGCGCGGTGGTCGGCACGCGCTCATACGGTTCGGACGTCGCGCGGATCGAACGCCATGCCCTCGCCCATATCCAGGGTCTTCAGGACGCCGGGATGGCCGCGACCGTCAAGCACTGGCCGGGCGAAGGCTATGACGACCGCGACCAGCATCTGGTGACCACCATCAACCCGCTCGACCTCGACCAGTGGGACGCCAGCTTCGGGCGGCTCTACCGCTCGGCGATCGATGCGGGCGTGCTCTCGGTCATGTCGGCGCACATCGCCTTTCCCGCCTTCGTGCGCGCGCACTTTCCCGATGCCGGAGAGGAAGCCTTCCGCCCCGCCTCGATCAACCCGCTGCTCAACATCACGCTGCTGCGCGAAAAGCTGGGCTTCAACGGGGTGATCGTATCGGATGCGACCGAAATGGGCGGGCTGTGCGCCTATATGGCCGAACCCGAGGTCATGCCCGAAATCCTCATCGGCGGCTGCGACGTCATTCTGTTCTCGCGCCATCCCGAGCGCGATCGCGACGCGATCCTTGCGGCCATGGACGAAGGGCGCCTGAGCGAAGAGCGCGTGCGCGATGCGTGCCTCAGGACACTGGCGCTCAAGGCCAGGCTGGGCCTGCTCGATGACGCGAGCCTCGTTCCCACAGAGGCGGACCAGCGCGCCGACCTTGCCCGCCCCGAGGACGCGGTGAGCGCCGATGCCATCTGGCAGCGCGCGCCGAGCCTCGTGAAGGACACGCAGAACCTGCTGCCGCTCACGCCCACCCGGCACAAGCGCGTCGTGCTCTTCGAAAGCCCGATCATTCACCCCCTGTTCCCCGAGCCTCCGGCCTGGTCGCTTCCCGCGCTGCTGGAGAAGGAAGGCTTCGAGATCACCCGCTTTGAGCGCGGCATGGACGTCTCGCGCGAGACATTCGATCTTGCCCTCTACCTGCTGGGCGACGAGGCGCTGTTCACGCGCAACCGCATCTACATCGACTGGGGCAAGCTCCACGGTGGCGGCATCTTCAACACGCTGCACCGCTTCTGGAAGGATCTGCCCTGCCTGATGCTCTCGTTCGGCCACGCCTACCATCTCTACGATGCCCCGCGCGTGCCCACTTACGTCAACGCCTGGTCGACCCACGACAAGGCCCAGGCCGCGGTTCTGGAATGCCTGATGGGGCGCGCCGAATGGCTGGGCGGCCATCCCGTCGATCCGTTCTGCGGCCTGGAAGACGCCCGTTTCTGAGTTTGCCCTCGTCCCAACAGACAGCTTGCGCAGGGAGGTTTTTTGCGATGTACTTGCAGGAAATGACCAAGAGCCGCGACAAATTTGCGTTCAGCGCCCTTCAGGATCGGGGCTCCGGCTCGTCCAGCCTGACGGTGCGCGGCGAACGCGATCTGGCGCGCTGGTCCGACATCGTGCGCGAGAATTACGTCACGGTGGATTGCGACAACCCGACGTGCACTCCGCTCGAGGTGGACATGTCGAAATTCGCCGTTGGCCCGGCGCACTTCTTCCACGTCCAGTCCTCGCAGATGACCTACACCCGTTCGCAGAATGCGGTCCTTACCGACCCGCGCGACGATCTGCAGATCACCCTCGTCAAGAAGGGCATGATGGCCATCGAGCAGCGCGGGCGGGTGGCCATGCTCCAGCCGGGCGAATTCGCGATGTACGATTCGCGCGCGCCCTTCCAGCTGACCTACCCGCAAGAGCACGACGTGGTGACGCTCAAGTTGCCGCTGTCGATCATCGCGAGCCGCGCGCCGGGCGTTCTTGACCTCACGGCCATTCCGGTGCGCGCCGACGGGCTCGGCGCCATCGCCGGGGCCATGCTGACCTCCTTTGTCGAAAACGTCGGGCAGATCGACGTCGGCCAGCGCCTGTCCACGGCCTCGACGCTGATCGATCTCATCGCGAGCGCGATCCATTCGGGTATCCGCGAGTACGACGGGGACGCCCCGCCGCCCGAGCGCATGCGCAAGCTCCTGCAGGTGCAGGAATGGATGACCCAGCATCTCGACGATCCGGAACTCGACGCGACGGGCATCGCCAGGGCCCATGGCCTGACGACGCGCACGCTGACCCGGCTCTTCGCGCTCGAGGGTACGACCCCGATACGCTGGCTCAACCGCCGGCGGCTCGATGCCGCCCACCGGGCCATCACCTCGGGTTCGGTCTCCAGCGTGACCGAAGCGTGCTTTGCCTTCGGCTTCAACGAGGTGACGCATTTCGGTCGCAGCTTCCGGCGCCAGTACGGCCTGCGCCCGAGCGACCTTTTCGTGCGGTCGGGCCAGTCGTCGAACTGACCGCCTTCCGATAACCGACCCGCCCGGCGCCGACCGGGCCCTTTTCCCAGGACACCATCGCACCGGCCGCGGGAGCAATCCGCCCGCTCTGCGCCGGCGCGTTCGGTCCCAACGAACTCAAAGATCAAGGAAAGACCCATGACCATCGATCCCAAATCCGTTCTGCGCCTCAACATGGGGCAATGGCAGGGCGGCGATCAGCCGATGTACCGCGTCGGCGCGCACGTGCTCGCCGCGCTCGCCCCCGCCCCCACGGGCCCCGTCGAAACCATCGCCGTGCCGCCCGCAACACATGAGGAACGCACCGTCGAGCAGGGCATCAAGTCGCGCCCGGCCGTGCTGCGCCAGTTTCGCGAGGCGCAAGCCGCGATCGCCCGCCACGCGCCCGAGGCGATCGTGACGCTGGGCGGCGACTGCCTCGTCGATCTGGCCCCGATGGCCTACCTCAACGAGCGCTACGAGGGCGACCTTGCGATCCTGTGGGTCGATGCGCACCCGGACATCATGGGCCCTGAACAGTATTCGCATTCGCACGCCCACGTCCTGGGCAATCTCATGGGCTATGGCGACCCCGACTTCGGCGGCGCGGTCCCCCGCCCGGTAAAGCCCGAGCAGATCCTCTATGTCGGCGTCAACGACATGCTCGAATACGAGCAGGACTTCGTTGCGCGTCACGCCATCTCGGTCCTTTCGCCCAGCGCCATCGCCGAAAATCCGGGCGCCGTGCGCGAATGGTTTGCCAAGCGTGGCTATTCGCGCGTCGCGATCCACTATGATCTCGACGTGCTCGACCCGGCGCTCTACCCCTTCCTCTACTTCACCAACCCCCATGTCGATCCGTCCGAATTCGACGGCCTGGCCAAGGGCAAGATGACGATGGAGCAGGTGGCGAAAATCCTGAAGGACGTCGCCACCGTGTGCGAGGTGGTGGGCATCGCGATCGCCGAATTCCTGCCCTGGTCGCTCGAACCGATCAAGAACGGCCTCGAAACGCTGCCTCTGCTGGGCAAGGCTGGGTGAGCAGGAAGCGCGCAAATCGGCAACAGTATTAATTCCATTTGAGAATTAGATATGCGCAAGCCTTTTTCGTAGGGAGCGGGCGTCGAGCGAACGAACGGCCCCCAGCCGGGCCACCCAAGGCTCTGACCTCTTCCAACTCCCCAAGAAAGAAAGGGTTCGCACATGGGCTTCAAGTCAGACTGGAACCAGGACATGAAGGATATGCCGGGCGTGGTCCAGAACCTCGTCGAGGGCACCACGCCGGACTTCAACAAGGCGTTTCGCGGCCTCCAGCAGGCCGTCTTCGTGGAGAACACGCTGACGGTCGCGACCAAGGAACTGATCGCGGTGGCTCTGGCGGTCGCCGCGCGGTGCGACGGCTGCATCGTCTACCACGTCAAGGCGGCGATCGCGGCCGGCTGCACGCGGGACGAACTGGGCGATGCGCTGAGCGTCGCGGTGATGATGGGCGGTGGCCCTTCGCACTACTACAGCGGCCGGGCCATGGATGCCTTCAACCAGCTGACAGCCGCGTAACACGCCGCTTTTCGGTCATGCCCCCCGGCCCATGCGGGTTGGTCGGGGGCATGTCCGATTTCAGGCCGGATCGACCGGCCCACCGGCCTCGCGCCAGGCGGCAAAGCCGCCCGCGATATGGCTGACACGGGGCAGGCCCATATCCTGCAACGTCGCCACCGCCAGAGCCGACCGCGCCGCAAGCTGGCAGAACAGGATCAGCGGGCGCCCCGGTTCGAAGTGTTCCAGATAGAAGCCCGAATTGGGATCGACGCGAAATTCCAGTGTGCCGCGCGGCACGTGCACCGCGCCCGGAATGCGCCCCGATGCGGCCAGTTCATGCGCCTCGCGCAGATCGACGAAGAGCGCGTCGCCCTTCGCGCGGCGTGCGATCGCGGTTGCCACGTCGAGCGTTTCGATCCGCTCCATGGCCGCCGCAATCAGGCTCTCGACGCCCGTGATCGCCCCTGCGGCGCGCTCACCATTCACAGCAGCGCCGGGACGAGACGCGCCGTGCCGTACTCGGCGGCGGCAAAGACACCGTGCGCGACGATGAGATAGAGGATCGTCACCCCCTGGTTGGGCAACCGGGAGGCGAAGAAACCACCGCCCATCCCCGGAAATAGGATCACCAGGCCCGCCACCGTGCTGGCGATGAGGCCGATCACCACGAAGGGCGGCACGCTCGGCTGCGCGATGACGCCAGGGCCGAAAACCAGCGGGATGAGCAGCGCGTAGGCAAAGCCGATGCCGTAGTGGAACGCCCACCCCAACGCCTTTTCGGCGCCACTGGGCGACGACGCATTCGCTCCATCGAGCACCAACTGTCCGCGCCCCAGCCCCGCCAGCCAGCGCCCGACCATGCCCCAGTTGGTCGCCGGGAAGCCGATGACCTTTTCCAGCAACGTCACCCAGATATCGAGCGCGATGGTCGAGCCCAGCCCGACCAGAACGGTGAACAGCAGTACGTCGTGCAGCATTTGGCGATTTTCCTCGGAGGCGTTGGTCAGGCGGGAATCGATTCGCGGATCGTCAGGCGCCGGATGGTTTCCAGAAACGTGGAAGGGTCCTCGCGCCGCCAGGCGACCGCGACCGCCAGCACCGGCGCGGGTTGTTCAAGGTCGATGATGCGAATGCCCGGCCGGGCGTCGCATTCCATCTGGTTGGCGATGAAGCTGACCCCGAGCCCCGCCTCCACGAGGCCCAGGCAACTGTCGGCCTCGTGGCAATCCTTCACCCGCGGTCGAAATCCGGCGATCGCGCAGCTGCGGATGATCTCGTCGTGAACGCCGGGATTGCGCATCCGGGGCGGGATGATGAACGTCTCGCTGGCGAACGCGGCCAGCGGGATTTCGCAGTTCGAAAGCTGGGCGAGGTGCGGATGATCGACCGGGATCGCAAGCCGCATCCGCTCTTCGTGGATCACGTGTACCTCAAGTTCGGGACTGGCAACAGGCGCCAGCAGGAACGCGACGTCGAGTTCGGCCGAGAGCAGCGCCTTGACCTGCGCGTCGGTCGCCAGTTCCTGCACCTCGACGTCGATATCGAGGTGCATTTCGCGAAACTGCCGGACGACTTGCGGAAACATCGTCTGCATGGCGAGCGGCACGACGCCGATCCCGAACCGACCGCTCTGCACGCCGATCGTATGGCGGACCTGGCGCTGCACGCGGTCGAAATGGGCAAGCAGTTCCTGGACTTCGCGGCGCAGGACCACGCCCGCGCTGGTGAGCGAGACGCGCCGGGTGGTGCGTTCGAACAACCGGGCGCCGAGGCGATGTTCGAGCTGGGCGACCGTCTTGGTCACGACCGGCTGCGACATGTTGAGCCGTTCGGCCGCGCGCTTGAAACTGAGTGTCTCCGCCACGCAGTTGAAGCAGCGCAGCTCCTTGATTTCCATCATCTCTATATTAATTCCATTTAGGAATATATAACAATTCTTTTATCGAACTAAACATTCGTTCATTTGGCGATATATCAAATTGCCATGAGCAGCAACACATCGCACAGCAAAGTCCTGATCGTCGGCTCCGGCCCCGCCGGATACACCGCCGCGATCTACGCCGCGCGCGCGGGCCTTGCGCCGATACTCGTCAGCGGGCTTGAGCCCGGTGGGCAGCTCACGATCACCACCGATGTCGAAAATTACCCCGGTTTTGCCGATCCGGTTCAGGGCCCCTGGCTGGTCGACCAGATGAAGGCCCAGGCCGAGCGGGTGGGAACCCGGTTCGTAAGCGACACGATCGCCTCGGTCGACCTGTCCGAGCGCCCCTTCCGCCTCGAAGGCGACGACGGCCACGTCTACACCGCCGACAGCCTGATCATCGCGACCGGCGCCAAGGCGCGCTGGCTCGGCCTGCCGAGCGAAACCGCGTTCATGGGGGGCGGGGTCTCGGCCTGCGCCACCTGCGACGGCTTCTTCTATCGCGGCAAGACCGTCATCGTGGTCGGCGGCGGCAATACCGCGGTCGAGGAAGCCCTGTTTCTCGCCGGAATCGCGGCGAGCGTCGTCCTCGTCCACCGCCGCGACAGCCTGCGCGCGGAAAAAGTGCTGCAGGAGCGCCTCTTCGCGCATCCCGCCATCGAGGTAATCTGGAACGCGCGCGTGGAGGAAATCGTCGGCACGCAAGGTCCCCCGACCGTCACCGGCGTCGTCGCGCGCGATACCCGCGATGGTGCGCCGCGCCTGATCCCCGCCGATGGTGTCTTCGTCGCCATCGGCCACGCGCCCGCGACCGACATCTTCGCAGGGCAACTCGCAACCAAGCCGGGCGGCTATCTCAAGACCGCCCCCGACAGCACGGCGACCGACATTCCCGGTGTCTTTGCCGCAGGCGACGTCACCGACGACCAGTTCCGCCAGGCCATCACGGCGGCGGGACAGGGCTGCATGGCCGCGCTCGAAGCGGACCGCTTTCTGGCCGGCGCCCAGCCCCCCACGACCGCCCCCGCGGACGCTGGCGATCGCGCCGCGTCCTGACCCCACCCCATTCGCGAAAGGATCTTCCCCATGGCCGATGTAAAAAGCCTCAACGCCGCCAGCTTCCCCGCATTTCTGGCCGACCACAGCAAGGTCAAGGTCGTGCGTTTCTGGGCTACCTGGTGCCGCCCGTGCACCATGCTCGAGCCCACCTACGAGGCACTCGCCGACGAACTGGCCGACATTGCCGACTTCGGCGAAGTCGATATCGACAAGGCGTCAGACGTCTCCGGCGCGCTCGGCATTCGCAGCGTGCCCACGGTTCTGGTCATCAAGGGCACTACGGCGGTGGCCTCGATCGTCGGATCGAACGCCAAGTCGAGCTACCTCGAGGCGATCAGGAAGGCCGTCTGAGCGCGGCTTTCCCGACCCAATTCGCACCCGGCGCGCAGGCCGCCCATGAAACGGCCGACAGGGCGGACAAGATCTGCGCGGTGGGCAAGCTGGTGCGCTCCGCTGGCGTCGCGATCACCAAGCAGGTCCATCTCGAACAAGCAGGTCCATCTCGAACAGGCCATCGCCGGATCGGGCCGGGCGACGGCGCGCGCGCCTGCGTTCACGCTGGGATCGGTGGGTTCGTCGGATTCAGGGGTTCAGCTTCAGGCCAGGCACCAACCCGCGTAAAGCCCTGCACCGAATACCAGATGGGTGGAAACGGTGATCCAGAAGCCACGCCACGGCCTGGCCGCCCGCCACCCGAACAGCCCGCCGCCCAGCGCCGGTTTCATGAACAGCATCGGCGCGGCCAGGCTGACGAGCCCGAACAGCAGGGCGTTTGCCAACGTGGGGGCGAGCGCCGGGTCGATCACCCGCAGGCCCGCCAGATAGAGCGCGGCGTAGAGCAGTCCGACCGCGTAATGGAACGCCCAGCCGATCGCGTTCTCGTGCGCGACAGGCGGGCGGTTGCGCAAGCCGACGTCGATCAGGCGGCCATGGCGAAAACCACAGACCCACCGCCCCGCGCTCGCCCACGATCCGACCGGCAGGCCGAACGCACGGCGCAGGAACACATGCCAGGCGTCCCCGGCCAGGGTCGCGACAAGGCCGGTGGCCACCACTTCGAATACGAGCATCACGATATTCCAGATTGAGCAGAAAGGGAGGCGGTCGCGACCGCCTTGGGCGCCTCAGCGCCCGGTAACTCCCGGCCGCGACGGCCGAGCAACACCAGCGCGATAAGCGCCATCACGCCGAGCGGCACGGCCAGCAGGCACACCACCTCCCAGCCGAACCGCATGAGGATATTGCCCGAGAGAAACGAGCCGACGGCAACGATGGAGAAGATCAGGAAATCGTTGAAAGCCTGAACCCGCGCGCTTTCGGCCGGCTCATGGCATTCCAGCACCATGCTCGAGGCTCCGGCGAAACCGAAGTTCCAGCCGATACCCAGCACCACCATCGACGCCAGGAACAGCGCGTTGGACGTTCCGACCAGCCCCAGCAGCGCCGAGCCCAGGGTGACGAGCAGCCCCAGCGCGGTAACCGGCATCGTGCCCCAGCGCGCGATCAGCCGTCCGGTCAGCAGGCTGGGCGCGTACATCGCCACGACGTGCCACTGCACCACCGCATTGGCCTGGCCCTGGGCGTGGCCGTGCAGGCGCATCGCCAGCGGCGCCGAGGTCATCAGGTAGTTCATCAGCAGATAGCTGACCGCGCCGCACACGATCGCGGCAAGAAAGCGCGGCTGACGCGCGATGGTGCCCAGTCCGCGCCCCTCGTCCGCCGCGCGCGAATGCAGGACCGGCAGCGGGGTGCGCGCGACGAACAGGCCGCAACCCGCGATGATCGCGGCCATCGTCAGGTACGTCGCAAGGAACGGAAAACGCGGCACGAGGCTCATCGTCCCGGTCGCCAGCCAACCGCCGCACAGCCCCGCAACGATCCCGCCTGCAAGCACCGTGGCCACCGCACGCGGGCGCTGGTCGGCCGCCACGCACTGCGCAGCGACGAAACGGTACGACATCAGCACGGCCGCGTGGACCCCCGACAGGAAGATCGCGACGCAGAACAGCGCGAAGGCGTGCAGTGCGATCGCCGCCGCGCCGAGCAGCCCCGCCAGCACGCCCGCCAGCTTGCCGATCAGGAACACCGCAATCCGCCCGTGGCGCTGCGCCAGCGCGCCCGCAGGCAGCGTGGCGCTCGCCATGCCGACCATGAAGAAGGACACCGGCAGCGTCGCAAGGTCGGGGCTCGGCGCGAGATCGCGTCCGATGACTGCGCCAGTGGCGAAGACGATGGTCGCGCTCGATCCGGCCAGCGCCTGCACGAGGGCAAGGCGCCAGACCGAGCGGCCAAGGTGGTGCGGCGGGTTCATCGGCACAGTCCTGTGCGCGGCAAGTCGGTCAGGCCAGGATTTCGCGGACCTTGTCGGCCATCGCGGCCCCCAGGACGGCGTTGGCCTGCGCCGAAAGGTGGATGCCGTCGCTGCCATCGGTGGTGATGACCTCTCCGGCGTCGAGGAAGTCGACCTTCAGGAACCGGGCGAGATCGCGATAGCCCTTGGCCAGGGCCTCGGTCTTGGCCTTGGCGCCCTCGAACATCGCGGCGAAGCAGGGATCGGGCATGGCGGCCAGCGCGGGCGGCGCGACGACGAGAACATGCGGCGCCGGGTAGACGCTGCCCACGCCCCCCGCGCTCGACAGCACCTGGCCGACCAGCACCGACATTCCGGTCACGATGTCGATCGGCTCGCGGCGGAAGACCGCCTTGGTGTCGTTCGTGCCGAGCATCAGGATGACGAGATCGAGCGGCAGGTGGCTGGCGACCGCCGTGGGAAGATAGGCGCTGCCATTCAGGCGCGGATCGGTGGGGTCGTCCTGGTTGGTGGTGCGCGCGTTGAGACCTTCCTCGATCACCGCGTAATCCTCCCCCAGGGCCTTGGCCATGACGCGGGTCCAGCGCGCATCGAGGCCGTAGCGGGTGGTCGGGACCGAGTCCGGATTGGGCACCCAGCCCCATGTCAGCGAATCCCCGAAGCACATTATCGAATAGGGTGTCTGGCGGGTCATGTATCGGTCCTCGAATGAAGGGCTTGGTGGGTAAAAGTCTTGGCGGGCGATAGTCGAGTGGCGTGTCAAACGGTGTCGAGCGCGCGTTCCCAGGCCGCCTCGCGCATCATGGCGCGGCCGTTGGCCGCGAGCCAGATCGAGTATTTGCGAAAATCGAACGCGATGTCGGAAGCCATCGACTGGAGCGCGGCCCACATCGCCCAGGACGTGCCCATCACCCCGCCGTAGAGCGTGACGCGGGCCAGGGCTCGGGGATCATCGGCGCCCACATAAGCCCTTGCAAAATCGCCATAGGCCGCGCGGTCGCAGGCCGCGAAGGCGATGTTGGCCATGTCCCACAGACGGTCGTTGTTGGCCGCGTATTCCCAGTCGATGATCCGCACGTCACCGCTGTCGTTGACCATGAAATTGGCGATGTAGCTGTCGTTGTGGCAGGGACCCAGGTCGAGCCCGGCGCGCTCGATGGCCGCGCGCGCACGCGCGCACTGGGCAAGCAATTCGTCGAAATCGGGCGGCAGCGGGGCGTTGCCCGCGCGGCACAGCGCCAGCCGCTGGTCGAGCTGCTGGAAACCGGTGCGCGTCTCGGAGATCGGCGCGGCCTCATGCATCGCGCGGTAGTGCGCGACGAGCCGTGCGACGCGTTCGGCATCGAGCATGTCGTCGGTCGTGAACCCGCGGTAGCCTTCGAGAAATTCGTAGACCTCCGCGCCCGGATCGGTGAAGCGCCACAGCAGCCGCGGGCCAACGCCCAGTTCGCCCGCCAGCATCGAGGCATCAAGCGAGGCTTCGCGGTTGATGAACGTCTCGGTCTTGGCGCCGTAAAGCTTGACGAAGACCGTGCGCCCCGGCGTGGTGGCGATCCAGTTGAGATTGGTGATGCCGCTGTTGAGGCGTTTGAAACGGGTTGCCGGACCGGCCAGGCCAGCCTGCTCGAGAACACGCTCGACATCGCGCTGCGCCGGGGTGCTTGCCGTGCCGAAGGGAATCTGGGTCATCGCGGGGCCTGGTCCAAGAGTTCGGGACAGCGCAAGAGGTATCAGGACCGCATCGCGCTGTAAAAAGCGCCGGGAGCGAACAAGCCGCTCCCGGCTCAGGGTGGAACGGGAATTGCTGACTGTGTCAGGCGTGTCAGGCGCGTCAGGCGCGTCAGGCGCGTCAGGCGTCTCGGGCGACGGGCGTCGGGCCAGCGCCCGAAACGGCCTGACCAGGCTCAATACTTGACTTCGAACTTGGCCAGCCAGCGGCGCGGGGTCTCCCGAAAACCGATAAGCACGCCAAAGCCGTCCTGGCTGATATTGGTCATGGCCTTGCTGTTGAGCAGATTTTCACCCGACAGCGAAAGGCGCCAGTCGACCGAGCCCGTGTCGCGCGCGCCGATGCCGATCTTGGCGCCCAGCAGGTTCGCCGCGCTCATCAGATAGGCGCTCGAATTGGACGCATCGCCATAGGCGTTGCTGCGGTAGGAATAGTCCACGCCGGCCAGCACGTAGGAGCCGCGGAAGGCGTCCACATCGTGGGTGTAGTCGGCGCGGGCCATGACGTTCCACTTGGGCGCGTATTCAAGCCGGTTGCCATCGTAGTCGACCCCCACGCCGCCGCCGTCGGGAAACGCGACATAGGAGGCGACGAGACGGCTGAGATTGAACGAGAGCGCGAGGTCCGGGGTGGGGTTGGCATTGACCTCAAGCTCGGCGCCATAAGTACGCACCTTGCCCGCGTTGGTCAGGCTGATCGTCGTCACCCCGTTGACGGTGCGGTACTGGAACAGCTGGTAATCGCGAAAATCGTTGAGGAACAGCGCCAGGTTGGCGGTCAGCAGATGCCCCATGAGGCTGGACTTGACCCCGGCCTCGTAGCTGTCGACCGTTTCGGGGCGGTAGCTGTAGGGCAGACCGTCGGGATCGGTGTTGTAGACGAAATCGGCGTTGTAGCCCCCGCTCTTCACGCCGCGCGCGTACTTGACGTAAAGCGTGGCGTTCTCGCTCGGCTTGTAGGTCAGGCTGGCGGTGGGCATGAAGTGCAGTTCCGAGGTGGTCCCGCGGAAGTTGGCAAAACTGGCCATGTTCAAGTCCGACAGCGCGGTCTGCGAGCCTACGAAGACCTTGTACTCGTACTGCAGGCGCCCGCCCAGGTCGAGCGTCAGGCCAGGCACGAAGTCGTAGTCGATCGAGGCGTATCCCGAGAAGGTGTTGCTGTCGATCTTGGGCTGGACGACGTTCTGCTCGACAGCAAAGCCCAGGTCCGTCACGTCGTCACCGAAAATCAGCGCGCGATCCGAACTGTTGTTGTTGTTGGCGTAGTAGAGCCCGACCAGGTAGCGGAACGAACGCGCCGGATCGATCGTCGCCAGCGTCAGTTCCTGGCTGAAGGTGTGGTACTTGTCGTAATAGTCGACCGACACGTAGTCGGCCGGATAGTGATCGGCATCGGCGATCCAGTGGCGCGTCGACACCCGATAGGCGGTCACCGAGGTAAACCGAACCTCGGCGCCGGTGTAGTTGGCGGTCGCCGAGACGCCGCCGCTCTTGCGCGAATCGAGGTCGTTCACCGGCTGGCCGAGCGTGAGGTAGGGCGTGTCCGAAGCGGTCAGCCCGAAGACATCGGTCAGCCGGCTGTCGACCAGCGCGTGGGTCACCGACTGGGCGAAGTCGCCCGCCAGATCGAACGTGAAATCGCCGGTCGGCGCAAAGCGCAGCTTGCCGCGAAAGCCATAGTCGTCGACGTCGTTGGGATGCCCGCCGGTAACGGTGTTGAGAGCATAGCCATCGCGCGTGCGGCGCACCACCGAGAGATCGGCGTAGATCTTGTCGGCCAGCGGCACGTTGACGTGCGCCTGGAGCCGCACGTCGTTCCAGCGCCCATAGGCGACGCTGGCATCGGCGCTCAGGACATCGCTGGGCGAACGGGTGACGATGTTGATCGCGCCGGCATCGGTGGCCGCGCCGAACAGGAAGCCTTGCGGACCGCGCAGCACTTCGACCTGCTCGATACCCACGGTTACCGCGTCCAGCGAGGCCGGGTTGCCCATGTAGACTCCGTCCACATAAACCCCCACGCGCGGATCGAAGCCCACGTTACGCCCGCCCCCACCGACGCCGCGCACGAAGACCTGCGGCGTGCCGGTCACCGCGGCAAAGCGCAAGTTGGGCACCATGTTCTGCACGCCGCTGAGCGAGGACAGGTTGGCGTTGGCCAGCTGGTCGCTCGACAGGGTGCTGATCGACAGCGGCACATCCTGAACGCGATCGGTGCGCTTTGTGGCGGTAACCACAATTTCCCCAGAACCGGTCGTCGCGGTGTCGGATTTTGCCTCCGCGGCCTGCGCCCACACCGCCGGTGCGGTGCCAAGGGCCATCGAAACGGCGGTCAAAGCTATCGTGAAACGTAGAGATTTACGAAAGTTAGTCACGTTACCCCCCATGTTCTAAGGTCGGGATCCTCCTGCGCCGTCACTCGTCTTCGATTTTGTCTTCGATTTGTGTTTGCGAGTGTTTTCGACCGAATCAAACTGTCGCATTTGCAAAATCGCGTCAAGAAGTTTGTGTTGTTGGTTGCATCATTGTGCGTTTGAGTGTTGTTTTGCGTGTGTTTGAGAGTTATAGGATCGCTCGCAACCGAATAGGAACGCCCGTTGAAAGACCCACACGCCACGCCGTTCGCCACCCTGACCGCCTGCGCCGCCCCCGCCGATCTCGCGCCGATGATCGCTGTCGCCAACGCCGCGTGCGATGCCGCCCGCGCGCTGGTCCGCACCTATTTCCGCACCGGCGTCGCCGCCGAGACCAAGGGCGATGAAAGCCCCGTCACCGCCGCTGACCGCGCGGTCGAGCAGGGCATGATCGCAATCATCACAAAAGCCTTCCCCGATCACGGGATCCTGGGCGAGGAATTCGGCCTGCGGAACGCCGAATCGCCCTGGCGCTGGATTCTCGATCCGATCGACGGCACCCGCGCCTTCATCACCGGCCGCCCGCAGTTCGGCACCTTGGTGTCGCTCACTTACGCTGGAACGCCGGTGCTGGGGGTGATCGACCAGCCCCTGCTCGAAGAGCGCTGGGTGGGCCAGTGTGGCGCCGCGACGGCCTTTTCGGGCGGATTGGGGGGAACCGTGGGCACACGCAAATGCCCCTCGCTCGCGCTGGCCGAACTGTCGTGCACCTCGCCCGACATGATCGCCCCCGACGATGGGACCGGCTGGGGGCAACTGGCCCGGAGCGTGCGACGGGTCAGCTGGGGCGGTGACTGCTACGCCTATGGCTTGCTTGCGCTCGGCCATATCGACATCATCGCCGAAGGGGATCTGAAGATCTGGGACTGGGCCGCGTTGCAGCCGGTCGTCGAAGGGGCCGGTGGCTCGCTCACCGACTGGCAGGGCCGCCCGCTCGATGCGAACAGCGATGGCCGCGTGCTGGCGCTGGGAGATCCGAGCCTGCTGCCCGACGCGGTAGCCATGCTCAACCCCTGACGGCCGGGCGCAACCCGGAACGAGGCCGGAACGAGGCCGGAACGAGGCCCCGAACAGGGCCCGAAACGCGGCCAATGACGAGGAAAGGACAGCCATGGGCCACTACGCCTGCGATCTGGGATCGACCCGCTATCGCTTTGCCGATCTGCGCGAAGTGCTGGCCTTTGCCAGCCCGCCGCGCTCGGGCGACTACCTCGCCGGACTGGGCGCGCCCGATGCCCAGGCGCGCATGGCGGCACGCTATGCGCTGGCCGACCTGCCGCTGGCGACCTTCCTCGAAGACCTCGTCGTGCCTTACGAGGACGACGAAGTCACCCGGCTGATCTGCGACACCCACGATGCCGCCGCCTTTGCCCCGGTGGCCAGCCTGACCGTCGGCGAATTTCGCGACTGGCTGCTCGCCGACGCGACGAGCGCGGCGCAGCTGCGCGCGCTGGCGCCGGGCATCACCCCGGAAATGGCCGCCGCCGTCTCCAAGCTGATGCGCAACCAGGACCTCATCACCGTGGCGCGCAAGTGCCGCGTGACGAGCGCCTTTCGCTCGACCATCGGCCTCGAGGGACGCCTCGCGGTGCGCCTGCAACCCAACCACCCGACCGACGATCCCTCCGGCATCGCCGCCTCGATCATCGACGGCCTGCTGATGGGCTGCGGCGATGCGGTGATCGGCATCAACCCGGCCAGCGACAGTGTGGAGCGGGCTGCCGCGCTCCTCCACTTGATCGAGGACCTGCGCGAGCGCCTCGCCATCCCGACCCAGAGCTGCGTGCTGACCCACGTCACCAACAGCCTCGAACTGATCGAGACCGGCGCCCCGCTCGACCTGTGCTTCCAGTCGATCGCGGGGACCGAGGCGGCCAACCGCAGCTTCGGCATCGATCTTGCCGTCCTGCGCGAGGCTTACGACGCCACGCTTTCGCTGGGGCGCGGCAGCGTGGGGCAGAACGTCATGTATTTCGAGACCGGCCAGGGCTCGGCGCTGTCGGCCGATGCCCACCACGGCGTCGACCAGCAGACGATCGAGGCGCGCGCGCAGGCGGTCGCCCGGCCGTTCCACCCGCTGCTCGTCAACACCGTGGTCGGTTTCATCGGCCCCGAATACCTCTACGACGGCAAGCAGATCATCCGCGCCGGGCTGGAGGACCATTTCTGCGGCAAGCTGATGGGGCTGCCGATGGGGTGCGACGTGTGCTACACCAATCACGCCGCCGCCGATCAGGACGACATGGACACGCTGCTCACGCTCCTGGGCGTGGCGGGCGTCAGTTTCGTCATGGGCGTGCCCGGTTCGGACGACATCATGCTCAATTACCAGTCGACCAGTTTCCACGACGCGCTCTACGCCCGCTCCGCGCTCGGGCTGCGCCCGGCCCCCGAATTCGAGGCGTGGCTGCAGCAGGTCGGCCTCGCCGACGCGCAAGGGCGCATGAAGGCGCTGAGCGAACGGCGCGCGCTGCCGCTGATCGAGGCGGTGCTGCATGACTGAGCGTGGCGAGCTCGCGGGCGACCCGTTCGGCCGTCTGCGCGCGCTGACCGAGGCGCG
Source organism: Novosphingobium organovorum (assembly GCF_022832435.1). Taxonomy (GTDB): domain Bacteria; phylum Pseudomonadota; class Alphaproteobacteria; order Sphingomonadales; family Sphingomonadaceae; genus Novosphingobium; species Novosphingobium organovorum. The sequence goes on from NZ_JALHLF010000019.1 coordinate 20,819, forward strand.
CATCGGGCTTGGCCACGCCGGGCCCGGACTGCCGACCGCTGCCTCGCTCAAGCTGCAACTCGATCACGCACGCGCCTGCGATGCGGTGCACACCGCGCTCGACGTGCCCGCGCTGCAAATCGCGCTCGGCCGCAAGGTCCATGTGGTACACAGCGCCGCAGCCGATCGCGCGACCTATCTGCAGCGCCCCGACCTGGGCCGGCGGCTCGCCCCCGAGGTCAGCCTGCCGCGCCTCGGCGGGGATCTGGCGATCGTGATCGCCGACGGGCTTTCGGCCACCGCGATCATGGCGCACGCCGCTGCGGTGGTCGCCGCCCTGCCCGCGTTCCTGCCCGGCTGGACGATCCTCGATCCGGTCATCGCCTTGCAGGGGCGCGTCGCGCTGGGCGATGCGATTGGCGAGCAGCTGGGCGCGCGCAGTGTCCTCGTCCTGATCGGCGAGCGTCCGGGCCTGAGCGCGGCGGACAGTCTGGGCGCCTATCTGACCTGGGCCCCGCGCATCGGCCGACGCGACCACGAGCGCAACTGCGTCTCCAATATCCGCGTCAAGGGCGGGCTCGCGCCCGAACGCGCGGCGGCCAACATTGCCTGGCTGCTGGGCGAGGCGCGGCGGATCGAGGCCACCGGCGTGGTGCTCAAAGACCGCTTCGGCGATGGCGCTCCCACGCTGAGCGGCCCCGCGGATACGCCTCGGGCGCTTGATGCCCCGCACGGTGGGGCCTGATGGACTGGCAGCACACGGCAAGCGGCGAGGCGGCCAGCCCCACGTCGATTTTGCCGGATATTCTGGCCGCTTACCCTTGCCGAGTGGGTCCCTGCGGCAATATACACATGAACGGGCATCATGCCACATGGAGATCGCGGAGTGTGGGCTGAGGAACGGCGCCAGAAGATCCTGAGCGTCCTTGAAAACGAAAACCGGGTCGCGGCCGACGAACTGGCCATCCAGTTCGACGTCTCACGCGAGACGATCCGGCGCGACCTCAAGACGCTCGAGGAAGAAGGGCTGATCCGGCGCACCCACGGCGGCGCGCTGAGCACCCAGAACGAGCGCCCGTTCAAGGAGCGCAGTTCGACCCGTATGCCCGAAAAGCGTGCGCTGGCCCGGCTTGCCGCAAGGCTGCTCCAGCCGGGCGAATGCTGCTTCATCGACGCCGGATCGACCACTTCGGCGCTCGCCGAATCGCTCGCCACGCTGGAGCGCATCTCGATCATCACCAATTCGGTGGCCCTCGTGATGGCCCTGCGCGAACAGGGATCGCGCGCGGAAATCCTGCTGCTGGGCGGCACTGTCGCCCCCGACGTGCCCGGCACTTATGGTCCGCTCGCGCTCGAACAGCTCGCCAACTTGCGCGCCGATGTCGCGTTCATCTCGCCGGTCGGGATCGATCCGCTGGGCGGGGTCACCTATTTCGACTTTTCCGAAGCCGAAATCGCCCGCGCCATGCTGCGCAACGCCCGGCGCCGGGTGGTGCTGGCGGATTCGAGCAAGTGCCATGTGGTCAGCCGGGTGATCGTCTCGCCCTGCCGCGATGTCGACATCCTCGTCAGCGATATCGCCGACGCGCAGGAATTCCTCCACGGCGGGGTCGGACAAGTGATGACCTCGGCCGAGGCCTGAGCCCGGCGTCACCGCAGCGGGCCCGCCGGGCCGAAGCCCCCTTCCCGGCGCGATCTATTCCGGCCAGGGCATGGCAAAGCCGCGCAGCGCCTCGTAGGCGGCGGCCAGTTGCAGCACGCCCCGATCATCGAACCGCTGGCCCACTATCTGCAACCCGATCGGCACGCCGCTGTCCGGGTCGATCCCGCAGGGCACGGTGATCGCCGGATTGCCGGTCTGGTTCCACATCGAGGTGGCGAGCGGGATATCGAAACCGTCGAGCGGCCCGCGCGTCTCCTCGGCCGGAAAGCCCGCGACAAGAGTGGTCGGCGTCAGCAGATAGTCGAGCCCGGCGAGCTGGCCCAGCAGCACCCCCTTGGCGGCCTCGATCCGGTCGAGGCAGGCGGCATAATCGAAACCGCTCATGGCATCGGCCTTGGGGAACCAGGGGACCAGATCGGCAAGCACCAGCGCGCGGCGCTCCTCGGGCAGCTTGCGGAATTCCATTGCCCCGCGAACGAGGTAGGAATCGACCATGATCCCGGCCAGATCCGCAGGCAGCGCGTTGGGCACGATTTCCACCGAGGCGCCGTTCGCCTCGAGCACGGCGGCGGCCTTTTCCACCGCCGCGCGCACCGCCGGGATCGGCGCCACATCGCCCATCGCGTCGAGCTGAAGGCCAAGACGCAGCCCCTTCACGTCGCGTGGCAGTGCGGCCGCATAGTCGACCGGATCGTAAGGCAGCGCGCCATAATCGCGCGCATCGGGCCGCGCCAGGACGTTGAGCAGCAGGGCATTGTCGAGGACCGTGCGCGTCAGCGGGCCAGCCGAGCGGACCGGGCTGGGCGGCAGGTGCGGGATGCGCCCCTGCGTGGGCTTGAGGCTGACGAGACCGCAGAACGCGGCGGGCAGGCGCACCGAGCCCCCGAGGTCCGTGCCGATCGCCCCCGGCCCGCAGCGCGCCGCGACCGAAGCCGCCGCACCGCTGCTCGATCCGCCGGTGTTGCAGGCCAGGTTCCAGGGATTGCGGGTGATCCCGTAGGCGCTGCTCACCCCGGTCGCCAGCATCCCGAAATCGGGCATCGTGGTCTTGGCCCAGATGATCGCCCCGGCCTCCTTGAGCCGGGCGGCCGGCGGCGCGTCCTTGCCCACAGGGCCACTGCCCACGTGCGCCTTGCTGCCGCGATACATCGGCCGGCTCGCTTCGGCGATGCTGTCCTTGACGGTGATCGGCACCCCGTCGAGCGGGCCCAGCACCGCCCCCTGCTGCCAGCGCTGTTCCGACGCGCGCGCCTGTTCGAGCGCCAGATCGCCATCGATGAAGATCAGCGCGTTGATCCTGGGATTGAACGCCTCGGCGCGATCGAGCACCGCTTGCATGACGGTGACCGGAGACAGGCTGCCCTCGGCAAATCCCCTGGTCATTTGCGCGATCGTCAAGTCGTATCCGGCAGTGGTCATGCAAGGCTCCATCGTGGTGCCCGCGTTCTAGGCCCCACAATCAAACTTGTAAATATGCCCGTTATGTTTGATATGTGTGGTTATGAAGCGACCACACCACTCTCCGGTCGCAATGGATGAGGCGGAAATGACCGATCGCGCGGCACTGGAATCTGTCCTGGCGTGGCCCTCGCTGGCTTCACGCCGCTGGGAGGCCAGCCCTCTCGGCTTCCCCAACAGCCTGCCCAGCCACAGCGGGCTCGACGGCGAAGTCTGGCTGCTGCGCGCGGACGATGGCGCGATGCGGGTCGTCAAGCGGCGCCGCGCCGAAGACACCGCCATCGCCTTTTCCACCGCGCTCGCGGCCGCGCAGCGGGCCGCCGACCACGGCCTGGGCCCGCGCGTGCTCGACCATGACGACGCGCTGGAGGCCATCCTGTTCGAGCATCCCGGGCAAGGCTGGCGCTCGGCCGGACTGTCCGACCTGCTCGCGCCCGGCACGCTGGCCAAGGCCGCCACCGGGCTGCGCCAGTTTCACGCGCAGCCACACCTCGCACGGCCAGCCCCAGAGGTTCGCGCCGCAATGGCCCAGGCCGACCGGATCGCCGGCGACAGGCTCGGCGCGCTCGTGTCGGCCTGGCAACCGCTGCGCGAATGGGTCGCCCGGATCGAGCCCGCGCTGCAATCGGGCGCACCGGACGCGGTGCCGCTGCACCGCGAAGTGTTCGCCTCCAATTTCCTCATCGGCCCGCACGGCGATCTTCTCCTGATCGATTTCGACCACGCCGCCGATGGCGATCCGATGGCCGACCTTGCCGCGCTGGCGCTCGAGACGGCGCAGGTCGATGACGAACACGACACGCTCATCAACCTCTATTTCGGCAGGACGAGCCCCCACCTTCTCGCCCGCCTGCGGCTCCACGCCATCCTCGAGGACGTGCGCTGGGGGTGCTGGGCCTGGGAGCGCTATGCCTCCCCTTCCGCCCCCGCCATCGTCGATTACCTGACCTACGCCCGCATGCGGCTTGGCCGCGCCTTGCACCACGTGACGGCCTGGAACGCCGGGGATCGGCTGGGCGAGATTGCCCACGAGATTGCCGCCGCGCCCCGCGATCCGTTCCGACGGAGCGCGCCGCTGTGAAGACTTGCCGCCGCGCTGGTTGACGCGGGGCGCGGGCGCCGTCGAACGGGGCCTGCCCCCCCCTGGGTCCGTCACCGCGATGCATCCACAAATTGCATCAATACATACAATCAATGGCTTAGCGAAAGTGGATGCGCGACCATAAGCTGGAAGCTGCATCGACAGCCCGCTTCGAAACATGGCTGCGATCCGCGGGAGAGACCTTCATGCCCATCGATACCGCGCGTCCCGACGCGCATGGCCGCGCCTTTGCGGCTTCACCGACGCCGCTCCGCATCCTGCCCCGGATCGGCCCAGGGCGCGCGCGGCGTGCGAACCTTGTCCTGCGCGCCGGACTGTCGCTGGCCGCCGTGGCCAGCGGCCTTGGCGGCCAAGCGCACGCGCAGACGTCACGCGATGCGATCGCGATCCGCCAGCCTGCCAGCGACCAAGCGGACAGCCCCGTCGCACAGGACCCGCAGGTCTCCACGCCCGATTTTGGTCTGACCGGACACTGGGGCGGCCTGCGCGATGACCTGCACGCGGCCGGGATTGACATCTCGGGCAGCGTGTGGAGCGAAATCGCAGGCAATGTCTCGGGCGGAACGCGCAAGGACGTGACCCAGGTTTCGGGCTGGGCGATCAATCTGGACGGCGACACCGAGAAGCTGTTCGGGCTCGAGGGTGGCCACTTCCAGGTCTCGTTCACCAAGCGCCAGGGCCCCGACATCAACCAGCGCGCCGGGCTGGAAATGCTGCTCTCCCCGCAGGAGCAGTATTCGCGCGGGCAGACCTATCGCCTGTCCGAGCTGTGGTATCAGCAGCAACTCGGCCCGATCACCGACATCAAGCTGGGCCGCATGGGCATGGGCGACGATTTCGGCGCGCTGCCCTGCGAATTCCAGAACGTGAACTTCTGCGCCAACCAGATCGGCCCGCTGGTCGGCAATTACTGGTACAACAACCCGCTCGACCCGCTGGCCGTGCGCCTGCGCGTGAAGCCGGGCAAGTTCACCTTCATGGCCGGCGTGTTCCAGTCCAACCCCAACGACGAGAAGGAAGATGTCGCGCTCTACCACAAGGGCGCCAATGGCGTGACCGTGCCGATCGAGGCGGGATGGGCCTCGCTGGTGGGCGGGCTGCCCGGCTCCTATCGCGTCGGCGCCTGGTACAACACCGCGCGCGCCGACGATCTTCTGGACGATGCCAACGGCCAGCCCTTCGCGATCAGCGGGCTCGATCCCGACCGCAAGCGGGGGCGCTACGGCGCCTACCTGCTGGCCCGCCAGCAAGTCACCGGAACCTACAAGGAAGGGCCACCGGGCCCCGAAACGACGCGCGGGCTCACCGTGTTCTTCAACGCGATGCAGGCCGATCGGCGCACCTCGCGCACCGACAGCCAGATCGCCGCATGGCTGGTGTACACCGCTCCGTTTGCCGGACGGCCCCACGATTCGATCGGGCTTGCCGTCTCGCGCGAGAACGTGAACAGCCGCGCAGCGCTGTCCGAAACGCTCGCCGATCCCGCCAGCACCGCTCCCCGTGCGGAATACGCGAGCGAACTGCACTACGCCTTCGAAGTCGTGCCGCACTTCGTGCTCAGCCCCAATGTCCAGTACATCGTCCATCCCGGCGGCTATCCCGACCGGCACGACATCGTCGTCCTAGGCCTCAAGACCATGCTGGCGCTGTAACGGCGGTCAGAGGCCGGGGAGTGATCCAATTGCGGTATCACAGCCATCAACCTTGGTGTTGGACGCTTCCCCCGGCCTTGGGCAACGATGGGCCGACTGGCACCGCCCCCCCCCCGCTCGGTGCCCCTTTTGACCTTGCGATGAAATTTTCCAAAGGCGAGACGAGTTCGGCCCAAGCCGAACCAGGAGAGGATGATGACAGATACCCCCGGCTTGTTCCCTGCCGCCTGCCGCCGCCGTGCGCTGATGAAGGCGTTCGCCTCGTGCGCCGTGGGCGCCGCGCTGGCCCCCGGCCTCGCCCCGACACTCGCCCGCGCGGCAAGCGCGACGCCAGCACGCGCATCGGGCGCGCTTCCCCCGCTCGAAGTGGCGGCCGTTTCACCCGATTTCCTGTGCAACGCCGTCGCCCTGACCCGCGACAACACGATGTTCCTGGGCCTGCCGCGCTGGCTCGGGATGGACGGCACCCCCTCGCTCGTGCGGGTCGACGAACACGGCGCGCTGCACAGCTTTCCCGGCGGCGAATGGAACGCCTGGCAGGCGGGCAAGGACCCGCGCAACGCGCTGGTGATGGTCAACGGCATTCACATTTTCGCCGACGACACGCTGTGGGTGGTCGATCAGGGCACCGCGGACCGCAAGCTGACGATGGCGGGGGCGCAAAAGCTGATCCAGTTCGACCCCACAAATGGCAAGGCGCTGCGCATCCTGCGCTTTGGCCCCGACATCCTGCCCGAAGGCGCGCAGATGAACGACCTGCGCATCCACGACAACCGCATCTACGTCACCGACAGCGGGCGCGGCGCGATCATCGTGCACGACCTCGACACCGGCAAGACGCTGCGCCGGCTGAGCGGCAAGGCGCCGGTGATGGAAATTCCGGGCGAATGGCTGATGTCGGCCCCGGGCCATCCGCTCGAGGATGCCAACGGTGTCAAGCCGCACGTCCAGTGCGACATGCTCGAACTCACCGCCGACGGCCAGTGGCTCTACTTCTGCACGCCGACCGGCCCGCTGCGGCGCGTTTCGACAAAGGCGCTGTGGGACACCAGGCTCGACGAGGATGCTCTGGCAGGGCAGGTTGAGACGGTCACGACGCTGCCAACGCTCATGGGCACGACGATGGATAGCCTGGGCAACTTCTACTACACCGACATCACAACTCGCCGCATCATGGTGCTCACCCCCGGCGGCAAGCAGCTGGTGCTGGCTCAGGACCAGAGGCTGGTCGATGGCGACGCGATGTTCATCAGCGCCGATCGCCACCTCTACATGCCCTGCCCGCAGACCGAACGGCTGGCCGTGTTCAACCAAGGCAAGAACGGCCTTCAACCGCCCTGGCAGATCTTCCGCCTCGCCCTGCCCGAAACCCTCGAGGGCCATCCGCTGGGCGTTGCGGTGCCCTGACGCGAGTGGATTGATTCTGACATTTGAGCGCGCCCTCTCCGATAGGGTATCTCATTTCAGAATCGAACCACTAGAGCATTTTCCAGTCAGGTGGAATCACCAGACGGTTCAGAAAATGCGTTAAAACAAACGCCTAGAGCGGTAGATCTGATACGATCTGATCGAAAACCGCTCTAGTCCCCCGGTCCCGCGCCGCGCTCGTCCTTCGCCTCGCGCCTGAGCGGAGCGATCTCCTCGAGCAGCGCGGCGAGGGCCGGATTGTCGTTCCCCACCTTCCAGGCCAGATGCAGCTCGACCGGCTGCGCTGGCCGGATCCCGCTCAGCGAGCAGAACACGATGCCCTCGTAGCGCAGGTTCATCGCCGCCTGCGGGACGACCGCCACCCCCAGCCCCGCGCGCACCAGCGCGAGCACCGAGTGGACCTGGCTGACGTACTGGCTGAAATGCGGATTGATCCCCGCCCGGCTGAAGGCATGGGCCACCAGATCGTAGAAATAGCGCGCCTCGTCGGGCGCGAACATCACCACCGATTCGCTATCGAGCGCGGCGAGCGGCACGCTCTCTCCCTGGGCTAGCCCCTGCCCTGACCCCCGTGCCCCCCCTTGCGCCAGTCGGTGCCCTTCGGGCAACGCCAGGACCAGCGGCTCGGCCTCCACCCGGCGCGAGCGCAGCCCTTCGCGGGTCACCGGCGGGCGCAGCAGCCCGAAGTCGAGCTGCCCGGCGCCCAGCGCATCAAGCTGCGCGCTGCTGACCATCTCGCGAAGCTGCAGTTCGACTGCGGGAAAGCGCACCTGCCACTTGGCGATGGCGCGCGGCAGGAACTCGTACCCGGCCGCCGCGGTGAAGCCGATCGAGACGCTCCCCGCCTCGCCATGACTGACCCGCCGGGTCGAGATGCTGGCGTTTTCCACCAGCCGCAGGATCGTGCGCGCCTCGGGCAGCAGCTTGCGCCCCGCCGGGGTCAGGCGCACGCTGCGGTTGTTGCGCAGCAGCAGGGGCGCGCCGATCGCGTGTTCGAGCAGCTTGATCTGCCGGCTGAGCGGCGGCTGGGTCATGTTGAGGCGTTCCGCCGCACGGGTGAAATGCAGTTCCTCGGCGACCGCGACGAAGCACCGCAACTGGTTGAAATCAAGCAAGGCACCAGCCCTTTTTCCGCAACGAAGCCGACGCCCCGCCAGGTCGGACCAAACCGTATCCGACCCCGGCGAACATACATACATCGTATCAATGGATGATCGCGCGATGCCTATCGGCATCATGACCTGATGGCAATATGGTGCGGAACCGATCGCATCATCATACCAATTCTGGATCACTGAATGCCCTAATTGGCTTTTACCTATATGCACGAGCACCGTAGTCTGGCCCCAAGAACACAGTATGGAGATGCCAAAAGATGAGCCGTTACACCCCAGCCGAATTGGGCCAGGTGCTGGGCGCGGGGCTGCTGTCCTTCCCGATCACGCATTTCGCCCAGGACTTCTCCTTCGATGAAAAGGCCTACCGCGAAAACCTCGAATGGCTCTCGACCTACCCGGTCGCCGGTCTGTTCGCTGCGGGCGGGACGGGCGAGTTCTTCTCGCTGACCAACGCCGAGGTCGTCACCGTGGTCAAGGCCGCGGTCGAGCAGATCGCGGGCCGGGTTCCGGTGATCGCTCCGGCCGGCGGCAGCACCGCGCAGGCGATCGAGCTGGCCCAGGCGGCCGAAGCCAGTGGTGCGGACGGCATCCTGCTGTTCCCGCCCTACCTCACCGAATGCGACACGCGCGGCGTGGCCGATCACGTCATCCGCGTGTGCCAGTCGACCAAGCTGGGCGTCTCGGTCTACAGCCGCGCCAACGCCAAGCTGACCGACGAACACGTCGCGCGCATCGCCGACGCCTGCCCCAACCTCATCGGCTACAAGGACGGCGTGGGCGAGATCGAGCGCATGACGCGCATCTACAACCGCCTGGGTGATCGCCTCACCTACATCGGCGGCTTGCCCACCGCCGAAACCTTCGCGCTGCCCTATCTCGAAATGGGCGTGACCACTTACTCCTCGGCCGTGTTCAACTTCCTGCCCGGCTGGGCGCTGGAGTTCTACAAGGCGGTGCGCGCGCGCGACCGCGCCACGGTCGACCGCGAACTGCGCGAGTTCATCATTCCCTACACCCGCATTCGCGATCGCTGCGCGGGCTACGCGGTGTCGATCGTCAAGGCGGGCATGACCGCGATCGGTCGCCCGGCTGGCCCCGTGCGCACGCCGCTGCTCGACCTCAGCGAAGCCGAAGTGGCCGAACTCAAGGCCTTGATCGGGGACCGCGCGTGAGCGTGGAACTGACCGGACGGATGCTCATCGGCGCGCGCGCGGTGATGGGCTCCAACGGCAGCCACAAGGCGATCGATCCGGCCAGCGGGGAAACGCTCGAACCGGCCTATGGCCTTGCCAGCGAAGCCGAGGTCGAAGCCGCCTGCGCGCTCGCCTGGGCCGCTTTTGACACCTACCGCGAGACCGGCCTTGCCGAACGCGCCGCGTTTCTCGAGGCTTGTGCCGACGAGATCGAGGCGCTCGGCGATGCCCTGATCGCGCGGGCCTGCGCCGAAAGCGGATTGCCCCGTGCGCGGATCGAGGGCGGGCGTGGCCGCACCTGCGGCCAGCTTCGCCTGTTCGCGCAGGTCGTGCGCGAAGGCTCGTGGCTCGGCGCGCGGATCGACCCGGCGATGCCCGAACGCCAGCCCCTGCCCCGTGCGGACCTGCGCCAGCGGATGATCGCGCTGGGGCCGGTGGCGGTGTTTGGCGCCAGCAACTTTCCGCTCGCCTTCTCGGTCGCGGGCGGGGACACCGCCTCGGCGCTGGCGGCGGGCTGCCCGGTCGTCATCAAGGCGCACAACGCGCATCCCGGCACGTCCGAACTCGTCGGCCTCGCCCTGCAAAAGGCCGTCGCGCGCTGCGCCATGCCCGAAGGCACCGTCTCGCTGATCTTCGGCGCGGGAACCGCGGCCGGAACCCAGCTGGTGAGCGACGCGCGGATCAAGGCGGTCGGCTTCACCGGCTCGCGCGGTGGCGGCACCGCGCTGATGCACGTCGCCGCGGCCCGCCCCGAGCCCATCCCGGTCTACGCCGAAATGAGCAGCATCAACCCGGTCTATCTCCTGCCCGAAGCGCTCGCCGCGCGCGCCGAGGCGCTGGGCAAGGCCTTCGTCGGATCGCTGACGATGGGGGCGGGCCAGTTCTGCACCAATCCCGGCCTGCTCCTGGCCATCGAAGGCGACGCGCTCGAGCGTTTCGTCGCCGCCGCGGTGGCCGCGATGCACGAGGCGGGCGCGAGCGTCATGCTCACGCCGGGCATTGCCTCTGCCTATGCCGCTGGCGTCGAACGGCTGGCCGGGCATCCCCAGGTCGAAACGCTGGCGCGCGGTCTTGCCGGCGAAGGCCCCAACCGCTGCCAGGCGGGCTGGTTCGCGACCGATGCCGACACCTTCCTCGCCGACGAGGCCCTTCAGGAAGAAGTCTTCGGCGCCGCCTCGCTGCTGATCCGCTGCCGCGACCTCGACCAGATGAAGGCCCTGAGCGAACATCTCGAAGGCCAGCTCACCGCGACGCTCCAGCTCGACACGGGCGATATCGCAGCGGTGCGTACCTTGCTTCCGGTGCTCGAACGCAAGGCCGGGCGCATTCTGGCCAACGGCTGGCCGACCGGGGTCGAAGTGTGCCACGCCATGGTCCACGGCGGGCCGTTCCCGGCCACTTCGGACAGCCGCACGACATCGGTCGGGACACGCGCGATCGCGCGGTTCCTGCGCCCGGTGTGCTATCAGGACCTGCCCGAGGCGCTCTTGCCCGAAGCGCTCCACGCCGCCAACCCGCTTGGCCTGTGGCGCCGGACCGACGGAGAACTGGCCCGTGCATGACCTCTGGCCGCCGTACGCTTCCAACCCAACACCCCCCGCGCGTACGGCGGCCAGACCAGCGCGACGAAAGCCCGGTGCCCCCGGTGCGGGATACTTGCCCCGGCGGCAAGACACCCTCCCCACCGGGGCACCTAGCCCCGATCGCCCGCAAGGACGAACCTGCTCGCAGCCGCCCCAAGCGCGGTGAATAAAGACAACGGCGTTGCGGCACGAACCGCCGGACGCGAACAGAACGGGAGAGTGGCTTGAACACTCCAGCCAATCAGCAGACGCACCTGGCCAGCGCGGTCAGGAAGATCAACCGGCACATCCTGCCGCTGTTCGTCGTCATGTTCATCGTCAACTACATCGACCGGGTGAACGTGGGTTTCGTGCAGACCCATCTGGAACACGACATCGGCATCGGCCCGGCCGCCTACGGGTTTGGTGCCGGGCTGTTCTTCATCGGCTACGCGCTGCTCGAAGTGCCCTCCAACATCATGATGCAGCGCTTCGGCGCCCGCTTGTGGCTGACCCGCATCATGTTCACCTGGGGCCTGGTCGCCTGCGCCAGCGCCTTCGTGCGCGGCGAGCACAGCTTCTACATCCTGCGCTTCCTGCTCGGCGCGGCGGAAGCCGGCTTCTTTCCCGGCGCGATCTTCTATTTCACCTGCTGGCTGCCCGCCTCCGAGCGCGGCCGCGCCATGGCCATCTTCCTGTCGGGCTCCGCCGCCGCCTCGATCATCTCGGGGCCGCTGGCAGGCGCCCTGCTCTCGCTCGACGGCCTGGGGCTCGTCGGCTGGCAGTGGATGTTCCTGATCGAAGGCAGCTTCTCGCTCGTGCTCTGCGCGGCGACCTGGTTCTGGCTCGATTCCCATCCCGAAGACGCCACCTGGCTGACCGAGGACGAGCGCCGCGCGATCAGCGACACATTGGAGCGCGAACAGGCCGAACGCGAGACGACCCAGCATCACGGCCATGGCACCTCCACCCTGGTCATGCTGCGCGATCCGCAGATCCTGCTGTTCTGTTTCCTCTACTTCGTGATTTCGCTGACCGTCTACGGCGTGACCTTCTGGCTGCCGATCATCATCGCCTCGATGGGCGGGCTCTCGGAAATCGAGATCGGGATGCTGAACTCGATCCCGTGGATCATCGCGGTGGTCGCCATGTACGGCTTCGCCTCGCTCGCCCGGCGCTATCCGGCGCAGCGCAAGTGGACCGCGCTGACCTTCTTCATCGCCGCGGTCGGTCTTGCCTTTTCCGGGCATGGCAATGCGCTGGCCTGCTTCGTGGCGATCTGCTTTGCCTCGATCGGCTTCAAGGCGGCGTCCTCGCTGTTCTGGCCCATCCCGCAAGCCTACCTCGACAAGCGCATTGCCGCCGGGGTCATCGCGCTCATCAATTCGGTGGGCGGGCTCGGCGGGTTCGTCGCCCCCTCGGTCTTCGGCATTCTCCAGGCCCGGACCCACTCGGTCCAGGGCGGCCTCATCGCGCTGGCGGTCCTGTCGGGGCTGGCCGGGGTCGCGGTCCTGTTTGCGCACAGCCCCACCAAGGGCCTGCGCGCCGGCCGCGCCAAACCCCGCACATCGCCCGAGCAGGCGAGCCTACCGAGTTCCGGCTCCTCTTTCCAACGACCTGACGAAACGGTTGAATTCGCATGAAGATCAAGACTATCCGCGTCACGCCCATCGCCTTTCGCGATCCCCCGCTGCTTAACGCCAGCGGCATCCACGAACCCTATGCGCTGCGCTCGATCATCGAGGTCGAGGGCGAGAACGGGGTCGTGGGGCTGGGCGAAAGCTACGGCGATGCGCCCGTGCTCGAGGTTCTCCAGGCCATGGTCGAGCCGCTTGTGGGGCTCGATTCGTGGGATCTCAACGCGCTGCGCGAGCGCGTGGTGCAGACCGTCGCGCGCCTGCCGCGTCCCGAAGCGGGCGCCGAACTCGCGCCCGGTTCGCACCCTTCCAAGCAGGTCGCCAATGCCTATTCGGCGTTCGAGGTGGCCTTCCTCGACCTTACCGCGCGAACGCTCGGTATTCCTCTGGTCGATCTGCTGGGCGGGCGCGTGCGCGACAAGGTGCCCTATTCGGCCTACCTCTTCTTCAAGTACGCCGAGCACATCGACAGCCCCTACCCTCCCGACGCCTGGGGCGAGGCGCTGAACGAAGAGCAGATCGTCGCCCAGGCGCGCACGATGATCGAGACCTACGGCTTCGAGAGCATCAAGCTCAAGGCCGGCGCGCTCGATCCCGATCACGAAGTGGCCTGCCTCAATGCGCTCAAGAAAGCCTTCCCCGAGGCCCCGCTGCGGATCGATCCCAACGCCAACTGGTCGGTCGAGACGTCGATCCGTCTGGCCGGGGAACTGGGCGACATCCTGCAGTACTACGAAGACCCCACGCCCGGCCTCGAGGGCATGGCCGAGGTCCATCGCGCCACCGGCCTGCCGCTGGCCACCAACATGGTCGTCACCGATTTCGACGAGTTTCGCCGCTCGCTCGCGCTGGGCAGCGTCCAGATCGTGCTGTCCGATCACCACTACTGGGGCGGCCTGCGCGACACCCAGGTCCTCGCCCGCATGTGCGAGACCTTCGACCTTGGCATCTCGATGCACTCCAACAGCCACCTGGGGATCAGCCTGATGGCCATGACCCATGTCGCGGCCTCGGTGCGCAACCTGTCCTACGCCTGCGATACGCATTACCCTTGGCAGGAAGCCGACGAGGAAGTGATCGTGGGCGGGAAACTGCCGATCGTGGGCGGCTGCGTGGAGCTGACCGACAAGCCGGGCCTGGGGGTCGAACTCGATCACGACCAGCTCGCCAAACTGCACGCGCAGTTCCTGTCCATCGACATCCGCAGCCGCGACGATGCCCGCCAGATGCGCAAGTACAAGCCTGAGTGGACCAACCCCAAGCCGCGCTTCTGACACGCACCTGGCCTGATCCGCTTCGCTTCAGGCCAGGCGACGTGGACAAATTTGACGGTTGTCGGAACGGCTGGATTGAGCGGTTGGCGGATGGTGCGCTGGCCGCCCACCCCGCTGCGACTAAGTTCGCTTCGCTCTTGCAAGTCTCGCTGCCCCTCCCGCACGCGGGAGGGGGGATAGCGCCTTGCCCTCCCGCTTGCAGGAGGACCGGAAGGCTTGGGACCATCAGCGGCAGCCGGTCTGCTGCGATCGCCGCGCCTCGCGGTCAACCCGTTTCACGCCCGAAAGAGCATGGCCGCCAGATAGTCGATGAACGCCGCCACGCGCCGGGGCGGATGGCGCCCCGCGGCGTGAACCGCATAGAGGTTGACGTCGGTCAGCCGGAAAGCGTCGAGAGCCGTCTCCAGCCGCCCGGCGTCGCGGTCTGCGGCGATGTCATAGTCCGATTTCAACACGACACCGGCACCAGCGATCGCCCATTGCCGCAACAGGCCGCCGTCGTTCGCCGTGCGGCTGCCCGAGACCTGGACGGCAAGCGCCTGCGCACCGTCGCGAAATTGCCAGGTCCCTTGCGGGTTGCCCAGCCGCGACAGGACGAGGCAGTTGTGCCGCGCGAGCTCTTCGGGGCGCGTCGGCTTGCCATGGCGGGCCCAATAAGCCGGTGCGGCGCAGACCGAACGCCCGCTGCGCAGGATCAGGCGCGCCTTGAGCCGCGAATCCGACAAGGGGCCGGTGCGCAGCCCCAGATCGTAGCCTCCCTCGACGAGATCGAGCACCTCGTCCCCCAGCGACAGTTCGAACGTCACGCCCGGATGGCGCACCTGGAAGCTGTCGATCAGGCCAGCGAGCCGAGACCGCCCGAAGTCGTTGATCGAGGTGAGCCGGATCGCTCCCCGCAGCGGCCCGGCGTCGGCGACCCGATCGATCGCTTCGTCCAGATCGCCGACGACGGCGCGGCAACGCGCAAGGAAGCGTTCGCCTTCGGGTGTCAGCGACAGGCTGCGGGTCGAGCGCAGAATAAGCTTGGCCCCGACATGATCCTCCAGCCGCTGCAGGCTCGCGGTCACCGCGGACGGGGCGGACCCGCGCGCCTTGGCGGCCGCCGCGAGGCTGCCCTGATCGGCGATGCTGATGAAGGTGCGGATGTGCGCAAGAACGTCCATAATTCATATATAATGAATAAAGCGATCAAAGGTAACGGCATTATTCTCCTTGTCCGCCGGAGCCATAGTGCGTTTGCAGAGCAGACAGCCAAGGAAGCCGCGCATGACGACACCCCCTTCCGCCCTCACCCGTGGCGGCGATGGCCACGGCGCGTTGATCGGCGCCCGGATCTTCGTGGCTGGCGGCGGTTCGGGCATGGGCGCGGCCCTTACGACCATATCGTCACCACCGCCGCCGACCTCGCCTTCGCCCCCTTTCCCGATCTGTCCGATGATGCGATCGAAGCGATGCTCCGCTCCAAATTCCGGGGGCCGATCAACCTCGCGCGCGCGGCTGGCAAGCACCTCGCGCCCCAGGGCAGCGTGCTGTTCTTCTCCGGCCTTGCGGCCTATCGGCAAGGCCCCGGTTCCTCCATCGTCGGCGCCCTCAACATGGCGCTCGAAAGTCTGGCCGCGGCGCTCGCCATCGAGATGAAACCCAGGCGCTTCAACGTGATTTCGCCCGGCATCGTCGATTCCGAGACCTGGGCGGGAATGACCGGGGCGGACCGCTCGGCGTTCTTCGGCCAGATCGCGGCGGGCCTGCCCGCCGGCCGCGTCGGCACGGTCGAGGATGAGGCCCATGCCGCGCTCGCGCTCCTGGAGAACGGCTTCATCAACGGCACCGTCGTCAACGTCGATGGCGGCGGGCGGATCGCCTGAGCCCGGAGCGTTTCAAGCGCCCGGACCATCCGCCACTGGCGGTTGCGCCAGGCAAGACCCTGCACACTATCCCGTCAAGAAAAGGCATCTGTACCATGAACGCCCCATCGCCAGGCCCGCTCTACGCGCCGCTGAAGTTCGACGATCTGTCGTTCAAGAATCGAATCGTGATGCCGCCCATGACCCGCTGCCGGGCGGCGCAGCCCGGCAATGTTCCGACCTCGCTGATGGCCGAATACTACAGCCGCCATTGCGACGCCGGGCTCATCATCGCCGAGGCCACGCAGGTTTCACCGGACGCGCAGGGCTATTCCTTCACGCCCGGCATCCACAGCCAGGAGCAGATTGCCGGATGGAAGCAGGTCACCCAAGCGGTGCACCGCAAGGGCGGCCAGATCTTCCTCCAGATCTGGCACACCGGCCGCATGTCGCACGCGTCTTTCCACGATGGCGCGGCCCCCTTTGCCCCATCCGCGATCGAAACGCCCGAAGGGACCGGCGTGTGGATCGCGAACGCCAACGGCGAGGGCGGCGCGATGCAGCGCTGCACACCGCCGCGCGCAATGACGTTGGCGGAAATCCGGCGTGTTCAGGACGATTTCGTCCAAGCGACGGCCAACGCCCGGGAGGCCGGTTTCGACGGGGTCGAACTGCACGGGGCCAATGGCTATCTAATCGACGAATTTCTGCGCAAGAGCTCGAACCACAGGGACGATGCCTATGGCGGCTCCCCCCACAACCGTATCCGCTTCCTGATCGAAATTCTGGAACGGCTCGTCACGATCTTCCCGCCCTCGCGCATCGGGGTGCGGTTCGCGCCGCACAACCAGACGCGCGGCATGGACGATCCCGACACTCCGGAAACCGTTCTGCTGGCCATGACCCGGATGGCGGCGCTGGACATCGGCTATGTCCATTTCGCCGAAGTGGACTGGGACGCCGAACCCAATGTTCCGGAGGAATTCCGCGCGCTTGCACGGGCCCTGTTTCCCAATCTGATCCTCGTTGCGGGAAACTACACCAAGGAACGCGCGCAGTGGGTTCTCGAGAAGAACTATGCGGACATGGTTGCCTTCGGCCGCCTGTTCCTGGCGAACCCGGACCTGCCGCGCCGGTTGCGGGACGATCTGCCGCTCAACGCCCTGCAGCCCGACTTCCTGTTTGGCGGCGGCGCGCAAGGCTATGTCGACTATCCCCGGCTCGAGGAGGCGTGATGATCGATGGTCACGCCGCTTGCCCCGGCCCTTCACGCCCCGTCCGCCACGCGCCTTTCGTGAAAGGCCGGTCATGAAGCTCTATGTCTACGATCATTGCCCCTTTTGCGTGCGCGCCCGCATGCCCTTCGGGCTCAAGGCCATCCCCTTCGAGATGGTCGTGCTGCCCAACGACGACGAGGCCACGCCGATCGGCATGATCGGGCGCAAGATGCTGCCGATCCTCGAAGACGACCAGGGCGTCCTGGGCGAGAGCCTCGCCATCGTGGCCAAGCTCGACGCGCTCGGCGGCCCGCGCCTGTTCGACGGCGCGCCAGCCACCGACATTGCGGCCTGGCTTGCCCGCTGGGACCCGCTGATCAACGATCTGGTGATCCCGCGAACGCCCGATCCGGTCTATGCCGAGTTTCGGGGCGCCGCGTCGCGGGCCTATTTCACCGCGAAGAAGGAAGCGAGGTTCGGCGCGTTCGACGGGCTCCTTGCCCGCACCGAAGAGTTCAAGGCCGCGTTGTCGCCGGCTCTCGACCAACTCGCACCGATACTGCCCGATCCCGAGCACCCCGGCATCGACGATATCGTGCTGTTCCCGGTGCTGCGCTCGCTGACGATCATGCCGGACCTCGCGTTTCCCGGGCCGGTCGCCGCCTATCTGCAGCGGATGTCCGAACGCGCCGGTGTGCCGCTGGTGACGGCGCTGCGCGCAATGGTCTGAAAGCCCGATCGAAAGCCCGGCCCCCGCCGCGACCGGCACGAAAAAGGAAGCCACAATGACACTGAGCGAAAAGACCGTGCTGGTCGTCGGAGGGTCCTCGGGCATCGGCTTGGGAATCGCCGAGGCGGCGCTGGCCGCCGGCGCGCGCGTGACCATCGCCTCGCGCTCGCCGGAAAAGATCTCGGCGGCCGTCGAGCGGCTGGGTGACGCGGCGCAGGGCGCCCAGCTCGACACCGGCGATGCCGAGGCGATTGATCGCTTCTTCGCCGCGCGCGCGCCCTTCGATCACATCGTCGTCTCGGCCGCGCAGACCAAAGTGGCGCCCGTGCGCGACCTGCCGCTGGAGGATGCCTACCAGTCGATGAACTCCAAGTTCTGGGGCGCCTACCGGATCGCGCGTGCCGCCCGGATGGCCGAAGGCGGGTCGTTGACCCTGGTCTCCGGCTTCCTGTCCATCCGCCCGAAAAAGGGCGCCGCGATCCAGAGCGCGATCAACGCCGGACTGGAAGGGTTGACGCGCGGTCTGGCGCTGGAACTGGCGCCGGTCCGGGTCAACTGCGTCTCACCGGGCCTGGTCATGACACCGATGCTCGATGGCCAGGGCGGCGACGCGCGCCAGGCCATGTTCGAGGGCGCGGCGCAGCGCCTGCCGGTCGGACGTGTCGGCGCGCCCGCCCATATCGCGATCCAGGTCATGGCCTTTCTCGCCAACCCCTATATCACCGGCACGACCGTCTACGTCGATGGCGGCGGCGCCATCGCCTGAGAGGGGGAGGTTGCGCTGCGCGCGCGCCTTTCGGCGTGCCGCAGATTTGCAAGGGTGCGCAGGGCATGGCAGGCCCTCCTGGCCGCGATTAGCTCGCGGAACGGGACGCGATTTCCCGCATTCCCGTCCGATCGTACCCCGCGTTCAAGGCTCTCCGCCTTGGCGCCAGTGCGATGGCAACTGACCGCAGGTGCGCCGGAAGGCGGCCGCGAACTTGGCCGGATTGGAATAGCCCACGGCCATCGCGGCCTCGGTCACGCCGCTGCCCTTTTCGAGCAGCGCGCGCGCGTGCTCCATGCGCAGATGCGTGAAGTAGGCGAAGGGTGTTCGTCCGGTTTCGCGTTTGAAGGCACGGGTGAACGTGCGCGCATCCATGCCCATCCCGCGCGCCAGCGTGGCCATCGGGAGATTGTGCGCCAGATTGGCTTCCATGCAGGCGATGGCCGGCGCAAGGCGCCCGCCGCGAAGACCTCCATGGAGCCGCCTCTGTTGCCTGTCGGGCACTTGTCCCAGCCGCTCGAGCAGGAGGTAGAGGCCCTGCCGGAACATCGGCGAGGCCATGCCCTGGGATTGCGCGCTGTGCCGCAGCGCGGTCATCATCCAGGCGGCCAGGGGATCGTCGAAGAGCCGGTTGGCGATCGGCCGCAGGTCGAGCGCGGCCCGATGGCCCGCCCCCGCGAAGAGGTCCGGCGAAAACGCGATGCACAGGGCGCGCATGGCGGGCGTTGCCCCTCGCGCGGGTTGGTCCGGCAAGGCGAGGCCGAGCGTGCCGGGCTGCCAGACCGCATCGATCGCGATCCCCTTGCCGCGTTTCCAGGTCGGACCTCCGCCCTGCAGGCACAGCGCGAGCATGGCAAACGGCATGTCCACGCTCGTCCCCTCGAAGGCGGCGAATTCGACTTCGATCAGGATCATCGTCTCGCTCATCGCGATGACCCGCGTGCCATCGGCCTCAGCCAGCGAGCGATAGCGATCGACCAGGGCCCGCGAAGAAGAGTTCATACCTAATCCCTGTTCCTGCGCCCGGCCTTGCCCCATGCACCGCCTTGCCGTTCACCCGTCACGGAACAAACCGTCCCGACACAAACCGGCCTGCCCCGAACGCCCCCGGCACGACGCATCAAGGCAAACGCGATGCCGGTTTCGGAGTGCCGCGCCCCTTTTGGAGTGGCGCGGATCGTCCAACACCATAATGGATTTTGCAAGTCATTAGCACAAACAAGCGCCACGAACGCTCCCGTCTGTCGTGCGTGCGTTTTCACGTCTTGGAGGATTTGTGAAGTCAGCTCTCGCCTTTGGCGCGTCGATGTCCGTCGTGGCGATTGCCGCAGCCGCGCCGCTTGAAGCGCGCGCGCAAGACGCCGACGAGGGTGCCGACGCCCCGGCGATCGAAACCAACCAGATCATCGTCTGGGGGGAGAAAACCCGGCGCACCGTGCGCGACACCGCCTCCAGCCTGGTGGTCGATACCGCGGAGGACATCCGCCATTCCGCAGGCAGCTTCACCGTCGACGACCTGCTCGATTCGATCCCCAACATCGTTTCCATCGAACCGGGCAACGATGCGCCGGCGGTGCGCGGGGTGGACGGAACCGGCCCGGCAAGCGGGGCGAACGCCTTTCTGGCGGGCACCCGCCCGCGTCTCAACTATCAGGTCGATGGCCGCACGCTCACCTTCAACGAAGCCGTGTTCGGACTGTCCAGCCTCTGGGACGTCGACCAGGTCGAAGTCTATCGCGGGCCGCAATCGACCTTGCAGGGGCGCAACGCGATTGCCGGCGTCATCTCGGTGCACACCGCATCGCCAACTTTCGACTGGCACGGCGCGGCGCGCGCGGTGGTGGGCAACCGCGACGAAGTGCAGCTGGCCGGGGCTCTGGGCGGCCCGATCATCGATGGCCTTGCCGCGTTCCGGGTGAGCGCGGACTGGCAAAAGAGCCAGAGCTACATCGATTTTGCCGCTTACGACGGTGTCTCCAATCCCGGAAAATCGGACCTGAAGTCCTATCGCGGCAAGCTTCTCCTGACCCCGGCGGCCGGTCTGCGCTCGACCTGGACGCTGTCCTATCAGGACGGTCGCCAGCCGCAGGCCGAGCAAGTCAAGCAACCCTACAGCGCGCACGTAGCCCAGGCATCCGCGATGCCGGTCTTCCGCTCGCGCACGACCACCCTGCTGTCGGACACCAGCTACGAACTGTCCGACAATGTGACCCTGCAGGCCTACCTGTCCGGGGCGGACTTTCGGGTCGATCGCCTGTCGGCCTCCGGCACCGGCAACCTGCGGATCGATGGCATGGAATATGTCGTCCAGCCGTTCGTGCGCCTGCGCTCGAACGACGATCGCGTTTCCGGCTTCGTCGCCGCCTACGTCTTTCGCACCCATCAGGACGAGACGATCGACCTGTTCGGCGGCGGCAGCTGGCACGATGAAACCGCAACCACGGCAGCCTTCGGCGAAGTGACGGTGGCCGCCACGTCGCGCCTTTCCGTGATCCTGGGCGCGCGCTACGAAGAGGAAAAGCGCGACCGGGTCGGCAGTGCGGGCGTCTTTTCCACCGACTTTCATGAAACCTACCGCGAGTTCCTGCCCAAGGCGAGCCTGTCCTTTCAGGTCTCGGACGACGTGACCGTGGGGGCGAGCGCCGGGCGGGCCTACAACGCCGGTGGCGCGGGCATCACCTTCGCCTCGCCCTATGTCGAATACACCTACGACCCCGAATACGTCTGGAGCTTCGAAGGCTTCCTGCGCACCAACCTCGCCAGCAACGTCAGCCTCAACGCCAACGTCTTCTACAGCCTCTACACCAACATGCAGCTGCCCTTTTACCTCAGCAGCCTGTCGACGATCATCGCCAATGCGCAAAAGGCAAGCACCTATGGTGCGGAGCTGGCGCTGGACTGGCGCTGGGGCGAGAAGAACCGGATCTACGCGTCCGCCGGTGCGCTCAGGACACGGATCGACGAATATTCGCAGCAGGATCTGGTCGGCAACGACCTTCCCCGCGCGCCCGCCTTCAGCGCGGCGGCCGGCTTCGTGCTTTCGCCCGACGGGCATTTCGAGCTGAGCGGCGACGTGCGCTATTCCGACGCCTACTATTCGGACATCCTCAACACCGCCCGCGCCAGGGTCGATCCCTATGCCGTGGTCAATGGTCAGGTGGCCTACGACTTCGGGAAGGCGCGGGTCTTCCTGGCGGTGCGTAACCTGCTCAATTCCGGCCCGCCGATCCTCTATTACACCGGCACCACGGCCTCGGCCGACTACGCCACCCTGCTCCAGCCGCGCAAGATCAGCGCGGGTGTCGAAGTGCGCTTCTGAACCGGGGCGCGGCCATGGCCTCCTCTCCCCGATCTCTGCGGATCTGGTCCTGGCTGCACACCTGGAGCGGCCTTGCCTGCACCGGCTTCCTGCTGCTGCTGTGCCTGACCGGGTTGCCCCTGATCTTCCATCAGGAGATCGATGCCCTGACACGGGCTCCGCAGCGGACGCAGGGGCAAGCGCTGGAACACCGCGCGGCGAACGCGCCCGACCTCGACGCGATGGTGCGCTCCGCCCTCGACACCCGGCCGGGCTGGAAGCCGATGTTCCTGCTGTGGGACGATGAACGCCCGCTCATCAACCTGGTCATCGCGCCTTCGCTCCACGCGCAGGAAAGCGAGGTGCAGATCCTCCCTTTCGATGCGCGCAGCGGCGCAAGGCTCACCGCGCCCCCGTCGAACGAGGGGGTCATGGCGTTCCTGCTGGACCTGCATTCAAGCCTCCTGCTGGGGCCGCTGGGCACCTATTTCCTCGCCCTGATCGGCCTGCTCTTTGCCCTGTGCCTGGTCTCGGGCGTGGTGGTCTACGCCCCGTTCATGCGCCATCTGGCCTTCGGTTCGATCCGCAAGCGACGAAGCGCGCGGATCAAATGGCTCGACGGGCACAACATGGTCGGCATGGTCACGCTGGGATGGCTTGGCGTGGTCACGCTCTCGGGCATCCTGCTCACGCTGGCCGGGCCAATCCAGACCTACTGGAAGCAGACCGAACTTGCCGACATGGTGCGCGCCTACAAGGGACAGGGCGCCGTCGAACAGCCGGTTTCGGCCAACGCGGTCCACGCCGAAATCCGGCGCACACTTCCCGATGCGCGCATCGCCTTCATCGCCTGGCCCGATGGCCCGGCCAGCACGGCGCATCATTTCATGGTGGCCCTGTCCGGGGACACGCCGCTCACATCGCACACGATCGAAGCCGCGCTGGTCGATGCCCGCAGCGGCAGACTGACCCGCGTTCTGCAGAGCCCCTGGTATCTCAAAGCGCTCTTTCTCTCGATCCCGCTGCATTTCGGCGATTACGCCAGCCTGCCCCTGAAGATCATCTGGGCGCTGTTCGACCTCGCGGCCATCCTGCTGCTTGGCACGGGGCTCTATCTGTGGGGGACCAAACGCGCGCGCCGCACACGCCGGACCTTGCCCGCAACACCCCACGCCCGGATCGCCCCGACATGACGCAAAAAAAGCCCGCCAAAGCCAGACGCAGCGGATGGCAGATCTATCGCCCGGCCCTGGCGCTCGGCGGCCTCAGCCTCCTGGGGCTGGGCCTGGCGCTGCTGGGTGACGGGCTGTACGATCTGGCATCCTGGGTCATCCTTGGCGCCACGCTGGCGAGCATGCCCTACTTCTGGAACCGGCCGAGCTGACGATGCTTCACTCGGACTGCATCTTGCGAATCATTCTGAGCACCGCGCGGCGCGGGAGGAAGGGGAGCAGCCGCACGAGCTGGCGCTGCGTGCGGGTCATGCCGGTGATGATCTCGAGCTTGCCCGCCAGCATGGCCTCGTAGCCTTCCTGCGCGACCACGCGCGCCGAGCTGGCGTGGGCGAAGAGATCGAGCCGCTGCATACCCGAGGTCGCGCCGAATTCGGTATCGACCGGGCCTGGCATCATCACCGTCACGCGAACCGCGGTCTCGCGCAGTTCCTCGGCGATCGCGTTGCTGAACGAGCGCACATAGGCCTTGGACGCGAAATAGACCGCCTGCATCGGCCCCGGCGTCAGCGCCGCGCTCGAGGCGACGTTGAGCACGCGCCCGGCGTTGCGCGCCACCAGATCGGGCAGGAACAGACGGGTGAGCGCGGTCAGGGCGACCATGTTGACCTGCATCATCGCGCGGTCCGCCGCCCAGTCGCGCTGGTCGAACCGCCCCAGTCCGCCAAAACCGGCGTTATTGCACAGATATTCGACCGTGATCGCCTCCGCCCTGACCCGCTCGTAGATGCGCTGCGGCGCGCCGTCGTCGGCGAGGTCTTCGGCCAGCACCAGCACCGCGATGCCGTGCGCGGCTTCGAGTTCGGCGGCCAGCGCCTGCAGCCGGTCGAGCCGACGCGCGACGAGCACGAGATCGCCACCACGCCCGGCATGGATGCGGGCAAGTTGCGCGCCGATGCCGCTCGAGGCTCCGGTGATGAGGGCGGTTCCCGGTCTGGGCGTAGCTCCCGGTATGGGCATGGCAGGCGTCTCCTCGGGTGGTCCGGCAGATCGAAGTCTTCACTTGATGACTTAAGTCATCATGTGTTGAGTTACAAGCATGACGACCCGCGAACGCCCCGCTCGCCCCCGCAACGCCCAGGCAACCAAGGACGCCATCGCCAAGGCGGCACGACGACTGTTCGTGCAACAGGGCTACGACCGGACGGGCCTGCGCGAAATCGCCGGGGCGGCGGACGTCGACCCGGCGATGATCGCGCGCTATTTCGGCTCCAAGCGGGCGCTCTTCGCGCAGACCGTCCTGCCCCTGCTCGACGCGGAAATCCTGCTGACGCCGGACGCCGGGCACTGGCCCCAGCAGGTGGCACGCCTGGCGGTCGACCCCGCTCCGGTGCACAAGCGGGACATCGACCCGACCGGAGCGCTGCTGCTCTCGATCGCCAGCCGCGAGGTCGCCCCGATGATCGTCGAGGCGCTCGGCCACAACGCGGTCGCCCCGCTGGCCCGACACCTTCGCGCCCATGCTGGCCCGCCAGCCGCCGATGCGGATGGCCGCGAGGATGGCACCCTGAACGCCGCCTTCGCGCTGGCCATGCTGCTGGGCTTCGACGCGCTCTACCGGATCGCCCCGCTCGATGCCTTGCGCAAGGCGGACCCGGACCAGTTGCGCGACAAGCTCGCCGCCGTACTCGACGCCATCGTCTCGCCGCCCGCGCGCTGATCGCCGCGCCCGGACAAAGGGTCGGCCCGCCGCGTCGGAAGGCTATCGCCACCGACGTCACCACGCCCGCTCCGGCGAGGCTTCCCCTTGCCGCCCTGCCCCTTGCTGAAATTGGGCTGGAGCCGCGCGGCCCGGATACATGGACCCGGTCAGGCCGGTATCGAACCTCGTGTTCGGGACGAGCGCTGCGGCATAGTCCGCGATGAGGTCGAGCTCCATGTTCGCCCCGCCAAACGTGCCCCAGCCCGACAGATTGGAGGCCCAGGTTCCGACATGAAGCCCGCTTTCGTGGTCAAGCTCGACTCCGGCCTGCGCCGGCACGAAAGGGGCAAGAGCCACGGCCAGTGCGACCGGGACAAGGGCGATTTGAAACGATTCCATGGGGATCTTTCGGAAAGCCGGAAAACATCTCCGCAGCGACGGTGCAGAGGCGCTACGGCGTTCGGGTACGGCCCTGGCGCGGCGGACGGGGCGCGAAGGCCTGCGATGCGCTCCAGCGCCCTGAGGCGCGCCGTCTCACGCCTCACGCCGCGCGGGACGCCCAGTGACCGGGGAGCGGAACCTGGCGCCACAGGCCAGGCCCCACGACGAGGAGCAGCATGCCCGCCACCAGCAACAGCCAGTCAAGCGTGCACAGCCCCAGTTCGGATAGCTGCCGCGCCAGCTGCGCGGGGGCGGGAGGATGGCCGTGGAAGCGATGAAAGAGCCGATCGGTCACGCCCCCGGCCAGGCCGAGCAGCGCGGCGCCGCACAGGCGAAGAGCACGTTTTGCAATGGGTTTGTGGTGCCACGGTAGCATGGAAGCCCCCTTTGAAGAGGCCCTCCAGCTATCGACGCCAGCATAGCAATTCGAGACGGCCAGCGCCGCGATCGCATTGAGATTTCATAGGATCGGGCGTCCCCACGGCGACACGCGCGAAAATCATACGCAAATCCTATGCGCTCGCGCCTTTCCCTGCATGGAGTTCAAACGCGCATTCGTGGCATGGCGCCGCTGCGATGCCCCACCAACGATCAGAACCGAGTCCGGCCAAACCGGCTCAAGCCACCCCGTCGTCCTCCCCGCCGCTAGCCCCGACCCGTGCCGTGCAGACCGAGGAACGATCCGGCCACGGCCCGAGCGGGCGCCTGGGAACGCTGGCTCTGGGCGCACTGGGCGTGGTGTTCGGCGATATCGGCACCTCCCCGCTCTACGCGCTCAAGGAGAGTTTCGTCGGGCATCATCCGATGCTCGTCGATGCGCCCCACATATTCGGTGTCCTCTCGCTGATATTCTGGACCATGACGATGATCGTCACGCTCAAGTACGTGTTCCTCGTCATGCGCGCCGACAACGAAGGCGAGGGCGGCTCGATGGCGCTTCTCGCGCTGCTCGACCGCAATCTCGCGCGCGGCCGCTGGCTTGGCCTGATGACCATGCTGGGCGTTGCGGCCACGGCGCTGTTCTATGGCGATGCCATCATCACCCCGGCCATCTCGGTGCTCTCGGCGGTGGAGGGGCTCACGGTCGTCGAACGCTCGCTGTCCGATCTGGTGCTGCCCATCACGATCCTCATCCTGGTTGCGCTCTTCGTCATCCAGAAGCACGGCACACAGCGGGTCGGCACGTTCTTCGGTCCGGTCATGGCGCTCTACTTCGTGGTTCTGGCGGTGCTGGGCGCGCACAACATCGTCGCGCGGCCCGGCATTCTGGGAGCCCTCAACCCCTGGTGGGGCTGGCACTTCTTCGCGCTCGATCCCGAAATGGCCTTTCTCGCGCTGGGCGCGGTCGTGCTCGCGGTGACCGGCGCCGAGGCGCTCTATGCCGACATGGGTCATTTCGGCCGCAAGGCGATCAGCCTGGCCTGGCTCTACGCGGCCTTCCCCTGCCTCATGCTCAACTATCTGGGCCAAGGGGCGCTGCTGCTCGCGCATCCCGAGGCGATCGACAATCCCTTCTTCCTGCTGGCTCCTGCCTGGGCGCGCCTGCCGCTTGTGGGTCTCGCCACGCTGGCGACGATCATCGCCAGCCAGGCGGTTATTTCGGGCGCCTTCTCGATCACCCGCCAGGCCGTGCAGCTGGGCTATCTGCCCCGGCTGCGCATCCTGCACACCAGCCCGACCGCCGAGGGCCAGGTCTATCTGCCGATCGTCAACTGGTCGCTGCTGGGCTTCGTCATCCTCCTCGTCCTCGCGTTTCGCTCCTCGACGAACCTTGCCGCGGCCTACGGGATCGCGGTGACCGGAACGATGGTCATCACCGCCTGCATGCTCGGCGTGCTCGCGCTCAAGGTCTGGCGCTGGCCCCCGGTTCTGGCGCTGGGCATGACCGCGCTGTTCCTGGTGATCGACTGTGCCTACTTCCTGTCCAACGCCACCAAGCTGTTCGATGGGGGCTGGTTTCCGCTGCTCGTCGCGCTGGTGGCCTTCACGGTCCTGTCCACCTGGTCGACGGGACGCACGATCGTTCGCCGTTCGCTTGCCGGAGCCGGGATCGACCTCGACCTGTTCATCCGCTCGACCGCGCGTTCAGCCCGCCGGGTTCCGGGCACCGCGGTGTTTCTTTCCGCCACGACCAGCGGCGTGCCCGCCGCGCTCATGCACAACATCAAGCACAACAAGGTGCTGCACGAGCGGGTCATCATCCTGACCGTCGCGACGCTGCCCACGCCGCATCTCGCGGGCGAGGCGCGGATCACCATCACCGACCACGGCGATGGTTTCTATCGCATCCTCCTGCGCCACGGTTTCCTCGAGGAGGTCGACATTCCCGCCCGGCTCCAGAGCATCGCAAGCTGCGGGAGCCCGATCGGCGGCATGACCACCAGCTATTTCCTCAGCCGGCAGACGCTCATCCCGTCCGAAAAGCCTGGCATGGCGATCTGGCGCGAGCGGCTGTTCGCCTGGATGACCCGCAACGCGGCAACGCCCATGGAGTTCTTCAACCTGCCGCCCAATCGCGTCGTGGAGCTGGGCTCGCAGCTCGAAATCTGAAGCGACGACGGCCCCCACGCCGTCGTCGCTGGGCGACCCCAAACCTCACTCGCTGTCCGCGTTCGACAGCAAGCGATAGCCGATCCCGATTTCATTGACGATCAGCGTCGGGCGCTGGGGATCGGCCTCGAGCTTCTGGCGCAGCGAGCGGATCAGCACGCGCAGGTATTCCACATGACGCTCGTGATCGCGCGGCCAGACTTCGGCCATGATCTGCTGATGCGTGATGACCCGCCCCGGAAACCGCGCAAGCTGGGTCAGCGCGGTGTATTCCTTGGGGGTGAGGTGGACTTCTTCACCCGCGCGGGTGATGCGCCGTGCGACGAGATCGATCGTCACCGCGCCCGCGCGCAGCGTGCTCACCCCGCCCTCGCGCGTGGCCCGGTTGCGCAGCACCACCCGTAGCCGCGCGAGCAGTTCCTCGGTGTCGAAGGGCTTGGTCAGGTAATCGTCGGCGCCCAGGTCGAGCGCGGCGACCTTTTCTTCGGTTGCCTCGCGCGCCGAGACGATGATGAGCGTCGCATCGCTGCCCTGCTTGACGAGGGGAACCAGTTCGAGCCCGTCGCGATCGGGCAGCCCCAGATCGAGCAGGACGACTTCGGGCCGGTTCGCCTTGAGCGCGTCGAGCGCCTCGCGCGCGGTGCCCGCCTCCAGCGTGGCGTAATCGGCGCGCGCGCAGGCCGAGACGATAAGGCGGCGGATGGCCGGTTCATCGTCGACGACCAGCACCGTGTGGCGGTTCTTCATAGGATATCCTCATCGTGCAAGGGGCTGACCAGCAGGCCCTCGGGTATCGCGATCGTGAAACAGGCGCCCGTGCCCCGCCCCGCGCCGGCGTCCGCGCCAGCATCCGCGCCGGCATCCGCGTTGCCGTCCGCGTTGGATGCGGCCACCGCCAGCCCCATCGCCTCGGCGAAACCCTTGACGATCGCCAGGCCCAGCCCGGTGCCCTGCCGGACGCGGTCCGATCCCTCGAGCCGGGTGAAGGTTTCGAAGACGCGCAGCTCCTCGCCCTGGGGGATGCCCGGCCCCTGGTCGATCACGCTCAGGATCAGCCCCTCGCGCGTGCGTGCGCAGCGAACGAGGATCGCCGTCCCCGGATCGCCGTAGCGCCCGGCGTTGTCGAGCAGGTTGATCAGGCAGTGGTGCAGCAGCACCGGATCGAGCCGCACGAGCGGAATGTCGGCCGGGATCTCGAGATCGACGCGGCGCCCGGTCAGGGCATCGCGGGTGTCGTGCGCGGCGCTGGCGACGGCATCGAACAGGTCGATCGCCTCGGGCTTCATCGGCAGGGCACCGGCTTCGACGCGCGCCATGTCGAGCAGATTGGCGACGAAGCGGTTGAGGCGCTGCGCTTCGCTTTCGATGGTCGCGGCCAGCGCCCCTTCCGTGCGCGAAACCGCATCCTGGCTCTCCCCCAGGGTCTGGCGAAGTTCCTGCGCCGCGCTCAGGATCGTGGTCAGCGGCGTGCGCAAGTCGTGGCTGACCGAGGACAGCAGCGCCGAGCGCAAGCGGTCGCGCTGCGCGATCTCGCGCG
Organism: Novosphingobium organovorum; assembly: GCF_022832435.1. GTDB lineage: Bacteria > Pseudomonadota > Alphaproteobacteria > Sphingomonadales > Sphingomonadaceae > Novosphingobium > Novosphingobium organovorum. The sequence continues at coordinate 50,142 of NZ_JALHLF010000019.1, forward strand.
CCTTCACGCTCTCCTCCTCCAGCGTCATGCGGTCGAGCGCGATCGAGGCCTGGTCGAGCAGGCTCATCAGCAGCGGCAACTGGTCCGAACGCACCGGATCGCGGGCGTCGGTGCGCGCGATGCCCAGCACCCCCAGCACGCCGCGCCCGTTCTCGGCCCGGCTCGCCCGCAAGGGATGGAACAGCCAGTCCGAGGCGATCAGCGTGGCGGAACTGCGCCCGGCGGGCTGTTCGTTGTCGATCGCCCATTGCGCGGCGGCCATCTCGATCTGCCCCAGCGTGTCCTCGGGCGGGAAGGCGGCGGCCAGCGCCGGCCCCTGCGGCGAAGGCAGCAGCAGCACCGCGTGGACATCGATGAGGCGCGCGATGTCGGCGCAGATCGCCGGCATCAGCTCCTCGCGCGTGGCGCAGGCGGTCAACTGGCGCGAAAAGCTGGCCAAGGCGGCGTTCTGCCGCGCGCTCGCGCTCGCCAGGTCGGCCTGCGCGCGCACCCGCGCGGCGAACTGGCTGGTCACCACCGCCACGCCCAGCAGCACGATGATCGAAACCACGTTCTCGGGGTTGGCAACGGTGAGCGTGCCGGTCGGCGGCAGAAAGCAGAAATTGTAGGCCAGGCTCGAGGCGAGTCCCGCGAACAGGCCTGCGCGCAGCGAGAAATTGGCGGCCGCGAACATCACCGGCACGAGGAACAGCAGCGCGATGTTGCCCAGGTCGAGCACTTCGACCAGCAAGAGCCCGATCACCGTCATCACGGCGACCATCAGCAACGACCAGACGTAGTCCACCGAGCGCCCCCAGCGCGCGCCGGGCACGGCCGAACGTCCCGCGCCCGAGGCCCCCGTGCGCGGGC
>NZ_JALHLF010000190.1 GCF_022832435.1 Novosphingobium organovorum
CCGCCTCGGCCGTGCGCGCCGAGCCGCGCTGCGCGGCTTTGGCCAAGGCTGCCTGCGCGGCCGCGTTGGCCTGTTGCGCTGCGCGCCAGCGGCGCTGGACCAGTGCATCGTAAAGCGCGCGGTAGCGATAGAGGTCGAACCGCCAGTCGGCCCAGTCGGCAGGCTTCAGGCGCGCGATCCGGGCCAGCGTGGACGCGATTGTACGGTTTTGTGCCGGGTCGCCCTGCCAGTTGGTTTCGAGCGCCTGGGGAAGGGAAGCGAAACGATCATCGCCGATGAAGAGGCGGGCATAGGCGCGCGCGATGGCCTGAGGGGAACGCTTCGGGTCCCAGCCGAGCGCGAGCCACTGCGCGAGGTTCCAGTCGTCGTTGACGCCTTCGGAATAGGCGACGAAGCCCCGTGTGCCGGGCATCTGCGCGGCAAAGGCGGCGGCCATCGCGCGCGGGCGCGGATCGATCGGTTCGCGCCCTTCGGTCAGGGCGAAGGCGGGCGACCAGTCGGCGATCGGCAGCTGCGCGTGCATCGTGTGCGCGGTGTCGGGGTAGAGTTCGAGGGAGATGCTGGCGCCGAGCAGCCGGTGGTGCTGGGCCATCGTCGCGCGGGTCTGGGGACCGACGAAGACCGCGCTGAGCCAGTCCGGCTTTTGCTGGACATGCCGGGTGAAGGTGTCGAAGTCCCTGGCGTCGAAGCCCTGGCTCGAAACGAGGATCTCGGCCTTGGCAAAACGGGCGTGGATGACCTTGGCCAGTTGCGCGAGCAGGCGCAGCAGCACATCGGGCGCGGTGTGGCCGGGGTCGCCGCCGGGAAAATAGACCGCGTCGAGCGCGGGAAAATCGGCGAGGAGGGCGTTGAGGTCCGCTACTTCGGCGCGCACGGCGCCCGGATCGGTATAGTCGCGAAGCAGGGGTAGATAGAGCGCGACTTCAAGTCCCATCGCGTGGGCGTGGCGCGCGGTCGCCAGGATCGCCGCGCGCGCAGGCAGCGGCGCAAGCGGCGACGTGGCGGCATCGTCAGATACCGGGCCGATCAACTGGACGCGGTTTGCGCCCAGCAGCGCCAGATCATCGACATGGCGCGCCAGCATGGTGGCATCCCACGCGTCGAAGGTGTTGTTCTTGGCGCGAATCCCGATCTGGTCGCCGCGCACAGGGTAAGCCGGCCGTTCGTGCACCGGAGCGTCGAGATCGAGCGTGCGGCCCGACAGGTGGGCGAGCAACCAGCCCGCGCCATAGACGAAGCCGCGCGTCATCGAGGCGCGCAGGACCAGCCCGGGTGTTGCGCGCGTGCTTCCTTCGGGGGTGAGAGTGAATCCTTCGCCGAGCCCTTCGGCCTGCTCCAGGCGGATCGGTGTGCAGCCGGGCCCGGATCGGGAGGAGGTGAAATGGCGCGCCTTCAGCCGCTCGGCGAGCAGGCGCGCGGCGGGGCGGGCGGAAACCGCGTCATTTTCGTCGCCTGCCTTGGTCTGTGCCCCATCGTCTGGCGCGCTGATGCAGATCGTCGATGCCAGTCTGGTCGCCGCCTCGGCTTGCCCCGGTGCCCCGCCCAAGGCCAGAGCGAAGGCGATGGGCATGGCGCAAGCCATGAGGGGGGCGCGGCGGATCATGCGGCGGCTCGTTCAGGCCCGCTTGGGGGCTGGCGGGCGGGCCGATGCGGCGCGGCCGAAGCGCGGGTCGGGCCTGGCCTGCATGTGGAAGGTCAGCTCGCCGCCCTCGATGAGTTCGGCGTGCGAAATCCAGCACCGCTCGAGCGGCTTGCCGTTCCAGTCGACCCGGCCGTAGTACGGCTTGTCCGGCGCGTTGCCCAGCGCGCGGATGGTCAGGCTGCGGCCGCCGTCCAGCTGGACGCGCGCGCTGTCGAACAGCGGGCTGCCCAGGATGTAGATCGTGCTCACCGGGTCGACCGGGTAGAAGCCGAGCGCGGAGAGGATGTACCACGCGCTCATCTGGCCGCAGTCGTCGTTGCCGATCACGCCGTCGGGATCGGCCTTGTACATTTCGGTCAGCAAGCGGCGCACCATGCCTTGCGTCTTCCAGTGCGCGCCGCACCAAGCATAGAGATAGGCGACGTGGTGCGAAGGCTCGTTGCCGTGCGCGTACTGGCCGACGAGGCCCGAGATGTCCGGCGGGGCGTTGTCGGGCAGGGTGGAGGGCGCGGTGAACAGCGCGTCGAGCTTGGCCTCGAAGGCACGTTCGCCGCCCATCGCGGCCATCAGGCCGGGAACGTCGTGCTGGTTGAGGAAGGTCGCCTGCCAGCCGTTGCTCTCGGTGTAGTCGCGCCAGCGCTTGGGGTCGTGGCCAAGCTGGACCGGATCGTAGTCGGCCCAGAACGTGCCGTCGGCAAAGCGCGGTACGGCAAAGCCTCGGCGGGTGTCGAACACGTTGCGCCAGTTGCCCGAGCGCGCCGCGAGCCGCCTCGCCGCGTCGCTCTCGCCGATCGCGGCGGCAATGTGGGCCGAGGCGTAGTCGTCGTAGCTGTATTCGAGCGTGCGGCTCACGCTTTCGAACATCGTGTCGGCGGGGATGTAGCCGCGCGCATCGTAATCGGGAATGGCGCGGCAGTTGTCCATCACCGGAGTGCTGAAGTCGAAACTGCGCCGCGCGATGCCCGGCCAGGCGGCGGCGTAGTCGGCCGGGATGCCCTTGGCCTGCGCTTCGGCAAGGACGGGCACCGCGTGCCAGCCGATCATGCAACCGGTTTCCACGCCCTGAAGCGGCCAGACGGGCGGACCGTACGGGCTCTGCGCGGTCTGGCGGATGAGGTCGGCGACCATTTCGCGCGCGCGTTCGGGGCGCAGCAGTGTCTGCAACGGGTGGAAGGCGCGGTAGGTGTCCCACAGCGAATAGGCGCTGTAGGCGGTCTCGCCGGCGGGAAGAGCGTGGATCTGCCGGTCGAGCCCGACATAGCGCCCGTCGACGTCGGAAAACAGCGTGGGCCCAAGCGCGGCGTGGTACTGTGCGCTCTGGAAGATGGTGCGCTCGGCCGCGCTGGCGCCGGATACGGTGATGCGCGCGAGTTCCTGCGCCCAGGTCGCCGTCGCCGCTGTGCGCACGCGGTCGAACGCGAAGTCGGGCGCTTCGGCGGCGAGGTTGGCCTTGGCGCCGGCGATGTCGACCGCCGAAACCGCGGTGCGCACGACGATCGGCTGCGCGCCTGCATCGGGGAACCAGGCCACGGCCTTGAGCCGCTTGCCGGTGACGGCGGTCGTGCCCGCAGGGGCTTCGTCGGGACCATCGGCGTAGAAGGTCACGCGCTCGGGCGGGCGGGAGAACTGCATGGCGAAGTAGATGCGCCGGCCCTTGGCCCAGCGGAACACGCGGCGTGTGCCGGTGAGGGTGGTGCCGTCCTCCCAGGTCAGTGCGGCTTCATCGATCAGCGGGGCATGGTCCGAGCTGTCCTGCACAAGGTGCGAGAGGTCGATCAGCAGATGGCCCGGCCCGGCCGGGAAGGTGTGGCGCTGCAGACCGGTGCGCTGGGTCACGGTCAGCTCGCTGCGCACGCCGTTTTCGAGCGCGACGGCATAATAGCCGGGCTCGGCGTGTTCCTGGGTGTAGCGCAGGCGGTAGCCCTCGTCCGGCGTATCGAGCGCGCCGGGCTGGAGGCGCAGTGGCCCACGGCAGGGCTGGACCAGCACGTCGAGCATGTCGCCGATGCCGGTGCCCGAAAGGTGGGTGTGGCTAAAGCCCATCAGCGAAGCGTCGCCGTGGTGGTAGCCCGAGCAGGTCGCCCAGCGGGTGACGTCGGTATCGGGGCTGAGCTGGACCATGCCGAACGGGAGCGAGGCGCCGGGGAAGGTGTGGCCATCGCCCCCGGTGCCGATGAACAGATCGGGCGCGGGGGGCGCCTTGGCCGGGGCGCCCTTGCCGTTCTTGCCGTTGCGCGCGGGTGCGGGCGCGAGGGCCTGGAGCGGCGCGGCGCCGAGTGCGGGAGC
>NZ_JALHLF010000191.1 GCF_022832435.1 Novosphingobium organovorum
CCTCGGGCGGCTCGGCGCGCGTGTCCCAGGCCGCGAGCGCGTCCGCGCCGATCCGCGCCAGAATGGCCTCCTCGCTGCGGTTCTCGTCGGGCCCGTGATCGATCTCGGCGAGCCAGAGGCAGGCAGCCGGCACGGGCGGAGCGTCCTGCGCGGCCAGGATCGCCGCCGCGGTCTCCTGCGTGCGGAGAAGCGGAGAGACCAGCGCGCGCGAAAAGCGCCAGCCTTGCGCGGCAAAATGGGCGCCCAGTGCCCTGGCCTGTTCGCGCCCGTGCGCGGTCAGCGGCAGGTCGGTGCGCGCGCCGATACGCCGGGGCGTTTCGCCGGTTTCGAAAGTGTTGCCATGGCGGACGACGATGAACATGAAGGCGGGGTCGAACTCGTTCGCAAGAGATAGGGGGAAAAAAGGACGGCCGTCAGGCGACGAAAGGGTCGCCCAGCCGCGCGATGGCGGCCTCGGCGGCGGCAAGATCCTCGCGCGTGTCGATCCCCGACAGCGCGTGGCCGGGCATCGTCACAGCGAGTGTGGCGATGCTGCGTCCGGCCTCGAGAAAACGCAACTGTTCCAGCCCTTCGAGCGTCTCGTAATGCCCCGGCAAGGCCTGCGCGAACCAGGCGAGCGCTTCGAGCCGATAGCCGTAAAGCCCCAGATGCTGCCACACCGGGGACATCGGCCCGGCCGCGCGCAAGGCGCCCTCGCCGCGCAGCGCGGGCAGGATAGTCTTTGAAAACCACAAGGCGCGGCCCGCCGCATCGCGCACGCAGGTGGTCCCGCTGAAAGGGGCGGTGCGCTTGTGTTCGCGCAGCCGGTCGAGCCGCGCCCAGTCGAGCGGATAGACCGGCGTCGCCACGTCCGCCCCGCTCGCGCGCAGTTCGGCGAGCAGCCCGGCGACGATCGCGGGCGGGATGAACGGCGCATCGCCTTGCAGATTGATGACGTGCGCCGGGGGTACGGGACATTGCAGCGCCGCCGCATAGGCGCGCGCCGAACCCGAATCGAGATCGGCAAGGGTCATCGCCACCGGCGCGCCGAGCGCCTGCGCGTGCGCGGCGATGCGCGCGTCGTCGGTCGCCACCACGAAGCCGCAGTTGCCCGCAAGGTCCGCCGCCGCGCGCGCGATCGCCACCACGCGTTCGAGCAGCGTGCGCCCGGCGATCCGGGCGAGCGGCTTGCCCGGCAGCCGGGTCGAGCCATAGCGCGCAGGCACCACGATCAGATCCGGCCTCGGATCGGGAACCGGATCGTGGCTGGCGCCCGGTTCGGGTGCGCGGTCTTGGGGGTCAGGGACCGAATTCATGCCTCGCGCGTCTCGCCTTTCCTTCATCGCGAACGGGCGCCTGCCGCCGGTCGATGCGGTTCCCCGCCATCGGTGCCGGCCACCGGGCCTCCTCCAACGCCCTATCGCAATTGTCTGGTACCGCAATCTTTCAAAGCTTGTAATGCGCGCGCAACACCGCCTAGGGAAAGCCTTCGAGCGGGCGATCCGGCGCCGCGCGCTGCGTCAACCCGGACCTTTCCCGCAGCCCTCGCCAGCCATTCGACCGGACCCGCCATGAAGCTCTGCGGACAGGAAATCACCCCCGCCTCCCCCCTTTTCGTGATCGCAGGACCCTGCGTGATCGAAAGCGAGACGCTCGTTCTCGCCATCGCCGAAAGCCTTGCAAAGAGCGCCGAACGGCTCGGCCTCACGCTTATTTTCAAAAGCTCGTTCGACAAGGCCAACCGCAGTTCGGACGCCTCGTTCCGGGGGCTGGGGCTGGAAGAAGGCCTGCGCATCCTGGAAAAGGTGCGCGCGCAAACCGGGCTGCCGGTGCTGACCGACGTCCACGAGCCGGGGCAGGTCAGCGCGGTCGCCGAGGTCGTCGACGTGCTGCAGACGCCCGCCTTTCTGGCTCGCCAGACCGATTTCATCGCCGCCGTCGCCGCCTCGGGCAAGCCGGTCAACATCAAGAAGGCGCAGTTCATGGCGCCCGGCGACATGCAGCAGGTCGTGGCCAAGGCGCGCAACGCGGCGACCCGCGCAGGGCACGATCCCGATGCCTTCCTGCTGTGCGACCGGGGCACCTCGTTCGGCTACAACACGCTGGTCTCGGACATGCGCGGGCTGGCCATCATGGCCGGGACCGGCTGCCCGGTGGTGTTCGACGCGACGCATTCGGTCCAGCAGCCCGGCGGGCTTGGCGAACGCTCAGGCGGGCAGCGCGAATTCGTGCCGCTGCTGGCGCGCGCCGCCGTCGCCGCCGGGGTCGCGGGCGTGTTCATGGAAACCCACCCCGATCCCGACGCGGCGCTGTCCGACGGGCCCAACGCGCTGCCGCTTGCCGATTTCGAACCGCTCGCGCGCCGCCTTCAGGCGATCGACGCGCTGGTCAAGGAGCGCTGAGGTCCCCAGCGCATGAATCTGATCGAACACGCCTTCTTCGCGCTTCTCGCACAGCTTGCGATCGGTCTTGCCAGCCGCAACTGGTGGGCCGCGGGCGCGATCCCCAGCGCCTATTTCCTCGGCCGCGAACTGACCCAGGCCGAATACCGCTGGATCGAGCACTTCGGCCATGGCCTGCGCGCGAACATGCCCTGGTGGGGCGCGTTCGACCCGCGCGTGTGGACGACCGCGGACCAGTTCGCCGACTGGATCGGGCCCCTGTTCGCCACCACGCTGGTGGCGCTTGCGGTGCACGGGCACCGTCGTTCCGGAACCCGCGCATGAGCCGCCTCCTGCCCCCGCTCCGGCGCGCCGCGCGCGCACTGCTCCTGCCGCTGCGCACGCTCGAACTGCTGAGCGGGGCGAAGAGCTTTCTCGACCATCCGCTGATCGGATCGCCCCGGCTCAACCGGCTCGGCCTCCATGTCGCGCGGGTGCGGCTGGCCGATGGACTGGCGCGCTGGCGGCGGCGGCGGCTGGCCCACCGTGTGCGCCCCGACTGGCGCGAGGCGTTCGATCGCGACGGCTTCGTCGCCATTCCCGAGGTCATCCCGGCCGAGGCCTTCCCCGCGCTGCGCGCCGCGATCCTGTCCTACCAAGCCCCCGCGCGCGAAATGCGCCAGGGCGATGCGATCACCCGGCGCATGGCGATCGATCCGGCCATGCTCGCCGCGATTCCCGCCTTGCGCGCGCTGCTGGAGCGGCCCGACATCGTCGCGCTGATGCATTACGTCGCCGGCTTTCGCACCACCCCGCTGCACTACATCCAGACCATCGTCAGCCATGTCGATGGCAACGAGCCCGATCCGCAGGAAGCCTTCCACGCGGACAGTTTCCACGCCTCGCTCAAGGCCTGGCTGTTCCTCAATCCGGTTAGCGAGGACGAAGGGCCGTTCACGTACGTGCCCGGCTCGCACCGCTTCACCCCCGAACGGCTGGACTGGGAACGGCGCCGCTCGCTGGCCGACCCCAAAGCGATCGACCGGATGTCGGCGCGCGGATCGCCGCGCGTCAGCCGCGAAGACCGGGCCGCGATGAAGCTTGCTCAGCCGCGCGCGCTCGCGGTAGCGGGCAACACGCTGGTGGTGGCCGACACGGTGGGGTTCCACGCGCGCGGCGCCTCGGCCCGGTCGGGCGAGCGGGTGGAAATCTGGTCCTACGCCCGGCGCAACCCCTTCCTGCCCTGGCTGGGCGGCGACCTGCTCAGCCTGCCGGGCCTTGCCGAGCGGCGCGTGGGCTGGCTCTGGGCGCTGCGCGACCGCTTCGAAAAACGCATCGGCCAGCCCTGGCAGCCGGTCGGAGTGCGCCGGCCAGTCAGCGACTGACCCACCGCGAGACTGGCCTTTCAGATTGGAGCGGCCACCACAAGCCTGATTCTAGAGCGGGTTACGATCAGATTGCATCAGATCGACCGCTCTTGGCTTTAGTGACAATTTAGGGATTCCCAATCGCTTTGAGTTCTGATTCAA
>NZ_JALHLF010000192.1 GCF_022832435.1 Novosphingobium organovorum
CCCGGCGACGAGCGCCCCCCCGCCCGCAAGCCCGGCTCCGGTCGCGCACGGCGACCACTGGGGCTACGCCGGCGCGCAAGGTCCCGACCACTGGGGCGACCTTTCGGACGAGTACCGGCTGTGCAAGACCGGCCACATGCAGTCCCCCGTCGATCTGGGCGCTGCCGACGTCACCGCGCACTTCTCGGTTTCCGCCAGCTACAAGAGCGCGCCGCTGACCATTCTCAACAACGGCCACACGGTCCAGGTCAACTTCCCCGAAGGTTCGACGCTCGCCAGCGGCATTTCGCGCTACAAGCTGCTCCAGGTCCACTTCCACACCCCGTCCGAAGAGACCATCTACGGCCTCCACTACCCGATGGTCGCGCATTTCGTGCATGTCGACTACGCGGGCAATCTCGCGGTACTGGGCATCCTGTTCGAGGAAGGCGCGCCCAATCCCGAACTGGCCAAGATCATCAAGGCCGCCCCCGCGCACGCCGAGGCCGCGCATCCGGTGGCCGGCGTCACGCTCGATCCGGCGAAGCTGCTGCCCGAAACGCTCGGCGTCTATCGCTACGAAGGCTCGCTCACCACCCCGCCGTGCAGCGAAGGGGTGCGCTGGCACGTCGCCACCCACCGCGTCACCGCCAGCGCCGACCAGATCGCCGCGATCCACGCCATCATCGGCGACAACGCCCGCCCGATCCAGCCCCGCTACGGCCGCCTGCTGATCGCCGGAGCCGACTGAGCGCCCCCGCGCACGCTTACGCGGCGCTTACGCGGACCTCCTGCTTTACCCGTTCGAGCGCGCCGTAGCTGGTGAGGAAGGCCACGTCCGCCGCATCGCGGCCGACGCCGATCTTGGCCATGTCCTGCGGCTCGGCCATGCCGGTCGCATCGACGATATGCCAGCACCCGTCGAGAAAGACCTCGGCCACCGCGTGGAAGTCCTGCGGTTCGACGCCAAGACCGTAGACGCTGGCAAAACGCGCGGGGATCGCGCTCGCACGGGTCATCGCGATCATCAGGTGCGCGTAGTCGCGGCAGACGCCGCGCCGGCTGCGAAAGGTGTCCAGCGCCGTCGTCTGCGCGTCGCTCGCCCCCGGCTCGTAAGTCAGGCGGCTTTGTATCCAGTCGCGAATGGCGGCGACCCGCGCCCCCCCCGCGGTGCCGCCAAACTGGCTTTCGACATGCTCCTGGAACGTATCGGCCGGGCAGAAACGCGAGGCCATGAGATAGTCCACCGTCTCGCCCGGCAGGCGGTGCGGCGGGGTCGCGGGCAGGTCCGCGATCGGCACGACAAGGCGGTCGATCTCGACCCGCGCGTGGTAGTGGACGCGCAAGGTCTGGTCGGTACGCAGCCAGATCCGCTCCCCGATCTGCGACTGGCCGGGCACCCGCGCGAAGTGGTCGAGCGCGGGCAGGTCGATGTGGTGGTGCGTCACGCGCTGCTCGGGGATCATCGCCGCCTCGATCTGGAGCAGGATGTCCGCCGGACCCGCCAGAACGTATTCCAGGGTCGTCGAAATCGCGATCGCCATGCACGGCCTCACCGGAAAAGCTGGTTTCCCCGGTCAATGCGCGAAGCCGCCAAAAGCTCCCCCGCGCCCTGCAGCCTGATCCAAAATTTGGGCTCTTATACCAACCTGCAGTGATCCTGACCTATGAGGATAGCCAGTCCCGTTCGCTGGCGAGGAGGAGCGACAGTGGCGATGTGGTTCATCATGGCTAGCGCTCCGACAAAGTCCAGCGGGCGGGACTGGCTACCCTTCGGGCGGTNGCTGGCGAGGAGGAGCGACAGTGGCGATGTGGTTCATCATGGCTAGCGCTCCGACAAAGTCCAGCGGGCGGGACTGGCTACCCTTCGGGCGGTTTCTGGTGGCCCTCGAACGGCGTCGCGTCCTCGTGACGATGAACCACATCGTCTCTTCGGACGCTTCTGGCCGAGAACCACCAGGAACCGTCCTCATAGGTCAGGATCGCTGCAGGTTGGTATTACGCCTTGGTACCCGCCGCCTCGTGATCGCCGCGCCCGAAGTCGGGGCGCGCGTCGTCCTGGCCTTCCTCGATGATCGAGCGGCGGATCGCGCGGGTGCGGGTGAAATGCTCGAACAGCGTGTCGCCATCGCCCACCCGGATCGCGCGCTGGAGCGCGGTGAGATCCTCGGTGAAGCGCTGGAGCATGGTCAGGACCGCCTCCTTGTTCGACAGGAACACGTCGCGCCACATCGTCGGATCGGACGCCGCGATGCGCGTGAAGTCGCGAAAGCCACCGGCCGAATACTTGATGACTTCGCTCTGCGTCACGTCCTCGAGATCCGACGCCGTGCCCACGATCGTATAGGCGATGAGGTGCGGCAGGTGGCTGGTCACCGCGAGCACCAGATCATGGTGCGCGGCCGACATCAGCTCGACATTGGCGCCCAGCGCTTCCCAGAAGGCCACCAGCTGCGACAGCTTGACCATGTCGGTCGCCTCGGGCGGGGTGATGATGCACCAGCGCCCGCGAAACAACGAAGCGAAGCCCGCGTCGGGCCCCGAATTTTCGGTACCCGCGACCGGGTGCGCCGGGATCACCACGTGATCGGGCAGCGCCTCGGCCAGGTCCGCCGAAATCCGCTTCTTCGACGAGCCCACATCGCTGACGAGGCATTCGAGCGGGATCGCGCCGCGCAAGGGCGCCGCGGCCTTGCCGATCGCACCGGGCGGCACGCAGAAGATCACCAGATCGGCCGTCGCGACGGCCTCCTCGGCGCTCTCGGCCACGGCATGGCACAACCCGCGCTCGCGCGCGCGAGCGCGGGTCGCGGGATCGAGATCGAACCCGGTGACGGTAACGCCCGGCAGGTATTGCTGCGCGGCGAGCCCGATCGAGCCGCCCTGCAGGCCCAGCCCGATGATCGCGATCCTCGAAAAGCTCATCCCTGCGCCTGCGCCATCTCGGCCAGCGCGTCAGCCATCGCGTCCATGTCGGCGCGCTTGCCGATGGTGAAGCGTAGCGCCTGCGGCAGTCCCTGCCCCGGCAGCCAGCGCACGATGTAGCCGCGCGCGGCCAGCCCTTCGTAGGCCGCCTCGGCGGTCAGCGTGCCGTTGAACAGCACCAGCACGAAGTTCGCCTGGCTGGGCAGCGCGCGCAGCCCGTGGTTGCCCAACGCCGTAAGCTTGTCCACGAAGCGCGCGCGCTCTTCCAGGTTGTGCTTGTGGCTGCGCGTGAGGAATTCGGTGTCACCCAGCGCGGCGAGCGCCATCGCCTGCCCGGTCGCCGAAACGTTGAATGGCCCGCGGATACGGTTGAGCGTGGCGATGATCGGCGCCGCGCCGGTCGCCCAGCCGATCCGCTCGCCCGCCAGCCCGAAGATCTTCGAGAAGGTGCGCGTGACGAGCACGTTCTGCGCCGCGGCGGCGAGCGCGAAGGCGCCATCCTCGTCCTCGGCCGGAACGTATTCGCCATAGGCCTGGTCGATCACCAGCAGCACGTCGGGGCGCAAGCCGGCGTGCAGGCGCGCGATCTCGCCCTTGGGCAGGTACGATCCGGTGGGGTTGTTGGGGTTGGCGAGAAACACCACGCGGGTTTTCTCGGTGACGAGCGCGAGCAGTGCGTCGACGTCGGTGCCGTAGTCGGCATCGGGCGCGACCACCGGGGTCGCCCCGCAGCGCCGCGCCGCGATGTCATAGACCGCAAAGCCGTAGCGCACGTAGATCACCTCGTCGCCCGGCCCGGCGTACCCTTGCGCGGCAAGGTTGAGCAGTTCGTCGGAACCGGTGCCCATGACCACGCGCGCCGCGTCGAGCCCGTGGCGCGCCGCGATCGCCTCGCGCAGCGCCCGGCTGTCGGGATCGGGGTAGAGCGAGGGCGCC
>NZ_JALHLF010000193.1 GCF_022832435.1 Novosphingobium organovorum
GGCAGCATCCGCATTCCTCAAGGTGCTGATCAAGGCTGTACCCTATCCGATCCACACCATCCTGACTGATAATGGCGTCCAGTTCGTCGATCGATAACAGGGCGTCTCGCACACCTGGATCGGTCACATCTTCGGTCGCACCTGCCAGAGCAATGGCATCGAGCATCGCCTCACCAAACCCTACCACCCCTGGACCAACGGCCAGGCTGAGCGAATGGTCAGGGCGATAAAGGAAGCGACGACCAAGTCCTTCCATTACGCATCGATCCACGAACTGCGGCAACACATCGCAGACTGGCTGATCGCCTACAATTTCGCAAAACAACTCAAGGCTTTGAAGTTCAGGACGCCTTACGAGGCCATCGAACAACTCTGGAAATCAAAGCCCGAAGCCTTTATCGTTCAGCCAACCCATCACATGCTGGGACCAAACACTTAGTGGTTCGATTCTGACATTTGCAAGCCCATCCCAGCCGCCAAGGGATGCAAATGTCAAAATCAATCCACTAGATTCGCGGCAGATAATGGTCTCCGCGCGCGATCGCCTTGAACAGTTCACCTTCGCGCCGCACGATGAGCACGCGCTCACCCTCGACGAATTTCTGGTCGGCGTTGTCAGGCTCGAGCATGACGTGGTGAACTTGGCCAAAATGATCGGTGACGCGGGCCCGCGCGGGTGAGCCGGGCACGGCCGTCCCGATCACGATCTCGCCCTCACGCCCGACCAGCACCCCACGATCGATCGCGCTGGTCTCGTCCTGCGGCATGAGGCGGCCAAGCGGGCGGGCGATCGCGCCGGTAAGAGGCAGCGCGGCCACGCCCGCGGCAGGCCCGGCCAGCCAGGCGCTCCACGGCGCGCCGGTAAAGGCCTCAAGGAACTGCTGCCCGGCGATGCCGATGACCCCGAACGCGCTGAGCAAAACGATCAGCCAGACCATGAAGGGCACGCGCCCCAGCCCCACCAGCGAAAGCAGCCCCGAATCGAGCCCGTGCCCGGGCACCCCCTCGACGTGCCCCTCGAGCGATACGTCGACATCGACGTCGCTGTCCGCGCCAAGCAGGTCCCCCAGCCCGAAGAACTGCATGACCACCAGCGCAGCCATGACCCCCAGCGCCACGGTAAACGGCAGGTTCTGGGCCTCGCCCAGCAGCGCGAGCATCAGCCCGGCTCCCGCGCGTCGACGTACTTGCTTTCCAGAAAGCGGTTGCGGGTCGCCAGCGCATCGACATCGCCTTGCGAGAGGCTTACGCTCATCGTCTCGATCTCGTCCGAGATGACGCACAACCCATCGACCAGCTGATCGCTCGGACTGGTACCACCCGCCCCCGGCGTGTTGCGCAGCGTCGCGGGGATGCGCGTGTAGCTTTCGACGAGGGCCGGCAGATGCTCCGACAAAAGCTTGCGCACCTCGCGCGCGGCCGGGCCGCTCTCCTCCACCAGCGCGAGCTGCGGCGAAAGCTGTTCGAGCCGCACGCCGATCATGTCGATCGCATCGATCGCGGCGGCGGGCAGCGAACGACGCTTGGCTTCGAGCCAGATCTCGGTCGATCCGGCGAGTTCGGCCAGACTTGCCTCGTCAAGATCCCCCCGGCGCGGGCGCGGCGAGGAGGGATAGATCGCCAGCACGCCGAACACGACGAAGCCGAGCAAAGTGACCAGTACGGTCGTGGCGAACGAGAGGCCGCCCATAATCAGCGCCGTGACCAGCGCCGCGATGAAGATCCCGGCGAGCGCCAGCACCGCGCGGCGCAGGCGGCGCAGGCGAAACGCCCAGCGCTCCTTGCGCGCGGTGTAGAGCCGCGCGGCGCGCTGGCGGCGCGCGGCGCGGATGACCTCTTGCGAAACCCGGCGTGCGGGCACTTGTGCCATGACCTCGTCAAACTCCCCAAAACGGTCGCCCGCGCAGCCCCTGCGGCGCGCGGGCGAGGCCGGTCACTTCTCGTCGAGCGATTCGAGCAGGACCTTGGCAGCCTGCGAATCGCCTTCGGCCACCCCTTCGGCCTGCCCCTGCGCGCGGGCGATATAGGCCTTGGACTTGCCGATCTCGCCTTCGAGCGCCTCGACCGTCTGCTTCATCGAAGCGAGCGCCTTGACCTTGAAGGTGTCGATCGAATCCATCGTGTCGTAGATGTTCTGGAACGCACGGCTGAGCGTTTCCATCGGGATCGTCGCGCTGGCGGCCTGTTCGTGGATGCGCGCGGTGTTGTCCTTGAGCATCTGGCCCGTCGCGTCGATGATCTTGGCGGTGGTGGTGTTGAGCGCGGTGATCTGGTCGAGCACGAGGCGCTGGTTGGCCATGGCCTGGGCCACGGTCACCGCCGTGCGCAGCGCGCCCACCGTCGTCGTCGAGGCACGGTCGACCCCCTTGATGAGCTCGACGTTGTTCTTCTTGACCAGATCGAGCGCGAGATAGCCCTGCACCGAGACCGCCATTTGCGTGAGCAGGTCCTGCGTGCGCTGGCGCACGTAGAACAGCGCCGATTCGCGCACCGCCTTGGCCTTCGCCGGATCGCTATGATCGAGATCCGCGGCCTTTTCCTCAAGCGCGGTGTCGAGCGCCTTGGACATCCAGATCATCTGTTCGAGCTTGCCGAGCGAGGCCCACAGGTTCTGCCGTTCGACGTCGATCGCGGCGTTGTCCATCAGCAGCTCGTCCTTGCCGTTCTGAAGCCGGGTGAGGATCGCCGAGATGTGGCCCTGCGCGCTCTGGTAGCTGTCGAAATAGTTGCGCAGCTTCGAGCCCATCGGAATGATCCCGAAGAGCTTGCGCTTGGAAAGCAGGTCGCCCTTGGTCGAGGGGTCGAGATCCTCGACCGTGCGGCGCAGTTCGGCAAGGTCGGTGCCGACGCCTGTGTCCTTGTCCATGGCCCGGATCGGCCGGTCGAGAAAGCGGTTGGAATGGCCCGAGGCCTCCGCGATTTCCTTGCGCCCCATGTTGGTAATCTGGTCCACGCGGCGGCCGAAATCGGGGGAGCTGGAATCCTGCGCGACGAGGTCCGCGACGAATTCATCGACCCGCACCTGCAGCTTGGATTTCTGCTCCTCGTTCACCGGCACGAGGCCAGCGGCCTTTTCGGCCCGCACGGTTGGCACGGGATCGGGCGGCGTGAGCTTGAGTTCGTCAGCCACGGCCGTGTCGGTCGCACTCGCCATCAAAAGAGGTTCCTTGTCCTGTTAGCTGCCCGGAAAAACATGCGCTTTCAAACTAGGATTTGCGCCGCACTCCTACAAGGAAAACCGGCATGGGGCCCGGTCAATCGTCGATGAAGGGGCCATTGGCGTCGACTTGCGTCGAAAGCATGAAATCCTCGCGCGCCACCACGCACAGCGCCAGTCCCGCCGCCTCGGCCCGGCGCACTGCCAGCTCGCTCGGGGCCGAGATCGTCACCAGCAAGGGGCACCCCGCACGCGCCGTCTTCTCGACCAGTTCGTAGGAACAGCGCGACGTCATCACGATGAACCCGCCGCCCGGATCGCGCCCCTGCCGCGCCAGCGCGCCGACCAGCTTGTCGAGCGCGTTGTGCCGGCCGACATCCTCACGCACCAGCACCAGCGCGCCATGGGCATCGCAAAAGGCCGCCGCGTGGGTGGCGCGCGTCGCGTTGCCGAGCGCCTGCGCGCCGCGCAGC
>NZ_JALHLF010000194.1 GCF_022832435.1 Novosphingobium organovorum
GCCGCGCCGCTGAGGCCTCGCGCACCGCGCCGCTGAGGCTTTGCGGGCGCGCGGCGCTCTCCTCTCCCCATCTCCCCCGAGCCTTCGCGCCAGTCGATGCCCATCCATCGAAATTTTCAATAAGGCGATCTTTGCACGCGCGTGCAATAGCGTGCCGGGTTGGCTCAGACCAACGGGGAGAGAGGACTGACATGGCGTACCGACACACACTTCTTCTGGCCAGCGCGCTGGCCTGGCCGATTCCCGCCGCAATGGCGCAGGACGCGCCCGCTACGAGCGCCGGAGAGGTACAGGGCGCCAGTCCGGGCGAGATCATCGTGACCGCGCAGCGCCGCTCCGAATCGCTGCAGAAGGCCGCCGTCGCGATCACCGCGCTGGGCGGCGAGGCGCTGCGCGATGCGGCGCGCAACTCGGTCGCCGACGCCATTTCGGCGGTGCCTTCGGTGCAGATCCAGGGCAACACCAACGGCGCGCAGATCTACATTCGCGGCGTGGGCTCGAACGCGGATTCGCAGCTCGGCGATCCGGCCGTGAACCTCAACATCGACGGCATCTACCAGCAGCAGACCGAAGTGCCGACCGCGCTGATGTACGATGTCAAGCGCATCGAAGTGCTGCGCGGGCCGCAAGGCACGCTCTACGGGCGCAACGCCACCGCAGGCGCGGTCAACATCGTCACCACCGACCCCGAACTGGGCGTGCTGGGCGGCTACGGCATGGTCCAGGCGGGCAACTACAAGGCGGTCCACGGCGAAGGCGCGATCAACGTGCCGATCGGCCAGGACACCGCGCTGCGCGTCGCCGGTGCGACCGACCACCACGACGGCTACCTTTCGAACGGCAACAACAACGCGCACATGAGCGCGGCGCGCGTCAAGCTGCTGAGCGAACCGACCGACAATCTGCGCATCCTGATCGGCGCCGACTACCTGCATTCGGCCGGGCACGACGTGGGCAGCGTCGCCGCCCCGCTCGACAAGAGCGACCCGTGGTATTCGGACAAGCCGCAGGGCTACATCAACCTCGATTCGCTCATGGTGCGCGGGCAGGTCGACTACACCACGCCGTTCGCCACCTTTACCCTGCTCGCCTCGCACACCGCCTACGACAAGGACGAGGCCAACGTCATCCTTTCGCCCACTGCGGTCTCGGTCCACCGCGAAGCGCGGCAGAACTCGGTCGAACTGCGCGCCAGCTCGCCCGGGCATTCGCCCATCGAATGGGTCGGCGGCCTGTTCTATTATGACGATACCGAAGTGCGCCAGGTGGTCGACAGCCCGATCGACGCGACCGCGGCCTCGGCCTCCAACCCCGAACTGCGCGACGCGACGGCCAAATCCGCCGCCGCCTTCGCCAACGTGACCGTGCCGCTCACCGAGGCGCTGCGGCTCACCGGCGGGCTGCGCTACACCCACGACGAGAAGGGCGCGCGCTTCGTCTACACCGATGGCAGCGGCGATCCCGACGCGACCGCCAGCCGCAGCTGGAACTCGTTCACCTACAAGGCGGGCATCGAGGCCGATCTCGCGCCCCAGTCGCTGCTCTACGGCCAGGTGTCGAGCGGGTTCAAGGCGGGCGGCTTTGCCCAGCAGTTCCCCGCCGCCTCCTACGATCCCGAAAAGATCACCGCCTTCGAGATCGGCAGCAAGAACCGCCTGCTGGACAATACGCTCACGCTCAACCTCGCCGCGTTCCACTATTCCTACCGCGATTATCAGGCGCAGTACCCCGATCTCGTCGACGGGGCCTTCGCGCTGGTCACCGCCAACGCGGCGAGCGCCAAGCTCTCGGGCGCCGAGCTCGAGGCGACCTGGCGCCCGACCGGCAGCGACACGCTGGGCCTCAGCGCCTCGTACCTGCACACCCGGTTCGGCGCGTTCAGCTATACCTCCACCCTCTCGGGCACGGTCGACCATTCGAACGAGCGGCTGCCCAATTCGCCGACCGCCAGTTTCGACGTGAGCTATGAACACGTCTTCACGCTGGGCAGCGGCGCGACGATCACCGCGCACGCCAATTCGCACATCTCGACCGGGTACTGGACGACGGTGGAGCGCTCGACCGATTCCTACCAGGGCGCCTTCACCCGCAGCGATGCGTTCCTGCGCTATGCGCCCGCCAGCGATGCCTGGGACCTGCGCCTCTACGCCAAGAACATCGAGAACAACGCGATCCGCACGCTGGGCGCGGCCAACCCGGTCGACACCGTGCTGCTGCTGGCCCCCCCGCGCACGTATGGGGCCGCCTTCAGCCTGCGCTTCTAGGCCAGAGCCGCCGCATCGTGCCAGCGCCAGCTGCCATCGTCCTGCCGGGTGATCCCGCGCGCCGGCCGGCGCGCGGTGTCGCGCACGATCAGTTCGCCCGGCACGCGGTAGACCGGCCCGCCACCCGCCGCGCCGTCGATCAGCCCGAGCAGATGGTCCACCACCGCCTGCGCGAAGGCGGGCGCGGGCTGTGCGTAGGTGGTGAGCGCGAGGTCCGGCCAGCCGGCCACCGCCACATCGTCGAACCCGACGATCGATACGTCCCAACCGACCTTGAGGCCAAGCGTGCGCGCGGCCTGGATCGCGGCAAAGGCCATGTGGTCGTTGGCGCAGAACAGCGCGTCGGGCCGGTCGGGCGTCGCCAGCAAGGCCCGGCTCGCGGCGAGCGCGCGGTCGAATTCGAAGCCTGCGGGCACCACGCGCAGGCCCTCCATCCCCGCCGCGTGGAGCGCACCGGCAAAGCCTTCGAGCCGCTCGAGCGTACTCGACACGCCTTCATCGCCCGCAAGGTAGGCCATGCGCTGGTGCCCGCCCGCAAGCAGGAAACGCGCGATCTGCGCGCCGCCAGCCAGATTGTCGCCCACCACGCGCGCGGCGGCAGGCGCGGCGCCCGCGTTGTTCATCAAGACCACCGGCAAGCCTTCTTCGGCGCATTCGGCGAGCAGGTCGGGGGCATAGCCGCTCGACCCCAGGATCAGGCCGTCGACGCTGAAGTGGCGCAGTTCGCCCACCAGCGGCTCGTGGCTGCCCTCGCCGTGGGTGACGAAGAGCAGCAGGCGGTAGCCCACCGCGGCGAGCCGCTCGGAAATCGTCTGCACGATGAGCGGGTAGAACAGGTTTTCCAGGTGGCTGACCGCCAGCGCAACGATCATCGAGCGCCGCGTCATCAGCGAGCGCGCGGCCAGATTGGGCCGGTACTTGAGCGTCTTGGCCGCTTCGAGCACGCGCGCGCGGGTTTCGGGCGCGACGCTCGCCCCGTCGGTGAACGTGCGCGAGACCGCCGAGCGCGAAACTCCGGCCAGACGCGCCACGTCGGAGGAGGTCGCCGCCCTGGCGCGCCGTCCATCGCGCCGCCCGCTCCGCCCGTTCGTCCGCCCCTTTTCCATACCCCGTGCTATGCCGGTCCCGCCTGGGCGCGGCAAGGCTCCCCCCTTGAAATAATGCACCATTCTTGACCCGAGGAGAGATCCCATGATGACTTTCAAGACGCCCCTGCTGCGCTGTGCGCTGCTGCTTGGCGCGGCCGCCCTGCCCGGCGCGCCCGCACTGGCCGCGACCACTCCCGCCACCGCCCCCGTGACGGTGCCC
>NZ_JALHLF010000195.1 GCF_022832435.1 Novosphingobium organovorum
GAGATCCTCGACCGAGCGCACAATGCCCTCGGCCCGCGCGCGCACCAGTGCCTCAGCCCAGTCACGCCGGAACCCCTCGATCCGCGACAGCCCCAGCCGCAGCGCGAGCGCGCCATTGCCGCACGGCTCGAGCGTGCTGTCCCACGCGCTCGCGTTCACGTCGACGGCGCGCACCTCGACGCCATGCTCGCGCGCGTCGCGCACCAGCTGCGCGGGCGCGTAGAAGCCCATGGGCTGGCTGTTGAGCAGCGCGCAGGTGAACACCGCCGGGTAGCGGCATTTCAGCCAGGAGGAGACATAGGCCAGCCAGCCGAAGGCCTGCGCGTGGCTTTCGGGAAAGCCGTATTCGCCAAAGCCACGGATCTGGTCGAAGCAGCGCTCGGCAAAGTCGGCCTCGTACCCGCGCGCGGTCATCCCGCTGATCAGCCGGTCGCGGTAGCGCTCGATCGTGCCGTGGTTGCGAAACGTCGCCATCGCGCGCCGCAGCCCGTCGGCCTCGGCCGGAGTGAACCCGGCGGCAACGATTGCCAGCTTCATCGCCTGTTCCTGGAACAGCGGCACGCCCAGCGTCTTGCCCAGCACCCCATGCAGTTCGCGCGGGTCGTGCGGCGGGGCGGGGCGCGGGAAGACCACCGGCTCCTCCCCGTTGCGGCGGCGCAGGTAGGGGTGGACCATGCCGCCCTGGATCGGCCCGGGCCGCACGATCGCGACCTGGATCACCAGATCGTAGAGTTCGCGCGGCTTCATGCGCGGCAGCATCGCGATCTGCGCCCGGCTCTCGACCTGGAAGGTGCCGATGCTGTCCCCCCGGCGCAGCATCCGGTAGGTCGCCGCATCCTCCAGCGGTACCCGCGCCAGGTCGAGATCGGCCAGCCCGTGCGCGCGCAGCAGGTCGAAGCTCTTGCGGATGCAGGTCAGCATGCCAAGCGCGAGCACGTCGACCTTCATCAGCCCGAGCGCGTCGATATCGTCTTTGTCCCATTCGATGAAGGTGCGATCGGGCATCGCCGCGTTGTGGATCGGCACCAGCTCGTCGAGCCGCCCCTCGGTCAGCACGAAACCACCGACATGCTGCGAAAGGTGGCGCGGAAAGCGCAGCAACTGGTCGACCAGCGCCTTCAACCGCGCGATCTGCGGGTTGGCCAGATCGTAGCCGGCCTCGGCCAGCCGGGCCTCGGGCATGTCGCCTTCCCAGCTGCCCCAGACCGTCGCGGTCAGCCGGGTCGTCACGTCCTCGCTCAGCCCCAGCGCCTTGCCCACTTCGCGCACCGTGCTGCGCGGGCGGTAGTGGATCACCGTCGCCGCGATCCCCGCGCGCTCGCGGCCGTAGCGCGCGTAGATGTACTGCATGATCTCCTCGCGGCGCTCATGCTCGAAATCGACGTCGATGTCGGGCGGCTCGTCGCGCTCCTCGGACAGGAAGCGCGCAAAGAGCAGACGCTCGCGCACCGGATCGATCGGGGTTACGCCGAGGAAATAGCACACCAGCGAATTGGCCGCGCTGCCGCGCCCCTGGCACAGGATCGGCGGATCGAGGCTGCGCGCGTGGCGCACGATGTCGTGGACGGTGAGGAAATAGGAGGCGTAGTTTCGCGCGCGGATCAGCCGGAATTCCTCGGCCAGGACCGCACGGTAATCGGGCGTGAGCCCTTCGGGAAAGCGCGCGCGCCCGCCCTCCTCGACCAGGTGTTCAAGCCAGTCCTGCGAGGTCCAGCCCGCGGGCACCGGCTCGTGCGGGTATTCGTAGCGCAAGTCGTCGAGCGTGAAGGTGATCCGCCCGAGAAGATCGAGACCGCCCGCCAGCGCCAGGGGCGCGGCGGAAAACAGCCGCGCCATCTCGCCCGGCGCCTTGAGATGGCGTTCGGCGTTGGCGGCGAGCGCATGACCCGCCGCGTGGATCGTCGTGCCTTCGCGGATGCAGCTGAGGATATCGTGCAAGGGCCGCGCCTCGCGCCCGGCGTAGAGCGCGTCGTTGGTGGCGAGCAGCGGCACGCCAAGCTGCGCGGCGAGCGCTTCGCGTTCCTTCAGGCGGCGCGCGTCGCGCCCTTCGCGCAGCATGCTCGCCGCCAGCCAGACCGCGCCGGGGCGGGCGCCGACCAGCCGTTCGAGCAGCGCGCGATCGGCCTCCATCGCGATCAGCAGCAGGTCTTCGGCATGGTCGAGCAGATCGGTGAGATGAAGCTGGCATTCGCCCTTGCGCGCGCGCCGGTTGCCCAGCGTGAGCAGCCGCGTCAGCCGCCCCCAGCCATGGCGCGTGGCGGGATAGGCGATAATGTCGCTCGTGCCGTCGGCGAACACCAGCCGCGCGCCCACCGCCAGCCGGAACCCGCTCGCCAGCCCGCCGATCTCGCGCCAGGCCATGTGCGCGCGCACCACGCCCGCCACGCTGTTGCGATCGGCAATGCCGATCCCGGCCAGCCCCAGATGCTGCGCGCGCGCGACCATCTCGGCCGGGTGCGAGGCGCCGCGCAGGAAGCTGTAGTTGGTCGCCGCGACCAGCTCGGCAAAGCGGGGAGGCGCCCTGCTCATGCGAAGAGGCCGTGGATGTACCAGCGCGGGTCGGGCTTTTCGTCGTAGAGCCCGTGGCGGAAGATCCAGTAGCGCCGCCCGCGCGCATCCTCGACCCGGTAGTAGTCGCGCGTCAGCCCGCCCTGCCCCGGCGCTTCGCCGCCCACGCGCTGCCACCATTCGTCGGCGATCCGCTCGGGCCCTTCGTAAAGGCGCACCTCGTGCAGCTTGCGCCGCCAGCGGAAGCGGTGTGGTGGGCCATCGGGCACTTCGGCCAGAACCTCGACCGGCTGGGGGGGATCGAACAGGAACAGCGGGCGCAGCGGTGGCTCGCCGCTCGGCAACGCGGGCCAGCGCGCGGGCGTGCGGTCCTGTTGCGCGGGAAAGGCAAGCTGGGCCTGTTCGGGCAGGTGGCTGGCCTGCGGCACCAGCCGGCGCACGCTGCCCGCCCCCAGCCGGGTGCTGAGCCGGTCGATCAGCGCGGCGAGCGCGCCGTCTTCGGGATCGTCCCCGCACGGCGCTGCGACCAACCTGTCCTGGCGCGGCGCGAGCGGTTCGCTTGCGGCGAGGAACAGGGTGATCCGGTCGTAGCCGAAACCGGGGTCGAGCGGGTCGGCCAGGCTGGCGATGCGCTCGTCGAACAGGCGCAGCAGCACCGCCGGATCGCGCGTGGGCTGGCCGGTCGCGATGTCGAGCCGGTGGCGCGCACCGTCGCTGCGAAACAGCGTCAGGGCAAAGCGCCGCCCGCCCAGGTGCCGCTCCTCGAGCACGCCCGCCGCTTCGTGAAGCAGGTCGAGAAAACAGGCTGCGACCGTGCTCTGCAAGCCGATCGGTTCGGCGAAGCGGCGTTCGAAATGGAGTGGTTCGGGTGTTTCGAGCGCGGTGATCGGGGCCTGCTCCTCCCCCGTCAGGCGGCGCAGCGCACGCACCGCATCGCCGCCGAAACGCGCCGCGATGCTCGCCATCGAACGCGCCGCGAGATCGCCGATGGTCTTGAGCCCGGCGCGGCGCAGCGTGCGCTCGCCCTCCTCGTCGAGGCCGAGCGCGGCGACCGGCAGCGC
>NZ_JALHLF010000196.1 GCF_022832435.1 Novosphingobium organovorum
GCTTTTCGCACCGATCGCACAGCTGACCGGCGATGCCGGGGCGGGCGCCCTGCTGCGCGCGCGCAGCGACGTGGCCTTCGACGAGGTCGCGCCGCCCGGCGTGCGGCTCGACATCGATCGGCCCGAGGATCTCGCCGCCCTCACGCGCGGCGCAGCCTGCCCCTGAGTTCAGGCGCGCCCGGTCTCGGGCACCAGCAACGCCGGGTCGATCCCTTCCGCCTTCCAGGCCGCGACCCAGCGGCCTTGCGCGCGAGTCTCGAACAGGACTTCGCGGCTGCCTTGCGCGGCGTACCAGCCGTGCTGGCGCATCTCTTCCTCGAGCTGGCCCGGCCCCCAGCCGGCATAGCCCAGCGCCATGACCCAGCGGCTCGGCCCCTGCCCCGCCGCGATCGCGCGCAGGATTTCCATGGAGGCCGACAGTTTGCACAACACCCCGTCGTGCGCGACGACGTCGATCGTCTCGGCCCCGCCCCAGTCGGGCGAATGCAGCACGAACCCGCGCCCCGGCTCGACCGGGCCACCGTTAAGCACGTCACAGTCGGGCGCCACGCCCGGCGCGATGTCGAGTTCTTCGAGAATTTCGTGGAAACGCACGCCCTGGCGCACTTCACCGATGTTGATGCCCAGCGCGCCATGCTCGTCATGAACGCACAACACGTTCACCGAACGCTCGAAGCGCGGGTCGAACATGCCGGGCATGGCCAGCAGCATGCGCCCCGAAAGGTATTGGCCCTTGATCACACCTGTGCACTCTACGCTCTTGCCCAAGGACGGCAAGGGTGCAACAGCCCGTCGAAACGAAGGGACGTGTAAGAACGGTCAAACAGACCGCGCGCAGCCCGACGACAGACCGGCCCAGGGCGCCGCATAGAGGGAAAGTTATGCAACACCGCCATCCGTTCGAAGGGCGCCGCGCCCTGCTCGCCATCGTGGCGGGGCTTGCCGCACCGTGCATCGTCCCCTTCGCAGCAACGCCCGCCCTGGCCGAAGACGCCGACGCGGGCGCCCGGACCATCGTGGTGACCGGCACGGGCCTCGACGACACCCCCGCCACACCGGCCTACGACGTGGAAACACTCGACCGCGAAACGATCACCACCAGCGCCTCGGGCCGGATCGAGGATACGCTGAGCTCGGTCGCCGGCTTCCAGCAGTACCGCCGCTCCGACAGCCGTTCGTCGAACCCGTCCGCGCAAGGCGCGACACTGCGCGCGCTGGGCGGCAACGCCTCGAGCCGCGCGCTCGTGCTGCTCGACGGGGTGCCGGTGACCAATCCGTTCTTCGGTTACGTGCCCTTCTCCGCACTCGCGCCCGAGCGCCTGGGCTCGATCCGCGTGACGCGCGGCGGCGGTGCGGGCGCTTTCGGAGCCGGCGCGATCTCAGGCACGATCGAGCTCGCCAGCGCCGGCCCCGACCAGATCGGCACGCTTGATGGCAGCGCGCTGGTCAACGACCGGGGCGGCACGCAAGTCTCGGCCACCACCGCACAGAAGCTGGGCGAGGGCTTCATCGTCGCCAGCGGCCAGTGGGATCGCGGCCCCGGTTTCTGGACCACCCCGTCCGACCAGCGGGTCGATGCCTCGGCGCGCGCGGCCTACGAGAGCTGGTCTGCCTCGCTGCGCGCGGTTGCCCCGCTTGCGCCGGACCTCGAGATCCAGGCTTCAGGGCTGGTCTACGGCGATCAGCGCACGCTGCGCTTCAAGGGCGCCGATTCGTCGTCCTCGGGCCAGCAGGCGAGCCTCCGCCTAGTCGGCCGCGGTGACTGGCAGTTCGACGTTCTGGGCTACGTGCAGGCACAGAATTTCTCCAACGTCACGATCAGTTCGACGCGCTACGTCAAGGCGCTCGACCAGCGCAAGACGCCCACGCTGGCGACCGGGGGCAAGTTCGAACTGCGCCCGCCCGTCGGCAACGACCATGTGCTGCGGCTGGGCAGCGACCTGCGGCTGGTGAGCGGGCATCTGGTCGAATCGCCTTATTCGACCAGCACCGGCCTTGCCACGGCGTTTCGCCGCGCGGGCGGCGACCAGTCCGATCTCGGCTTCTTCGCGCAGGACGACTGGACGCTGGGCACACTGGTCCTGACCGCAGGCGCGCGGGCCGATCGCTGGACCATCCGCAACGGCTTCTACCGTTCGCTGAGCGCGGCGGGCGCGGTGACGCAGGACACCACTTATGCCAACCGCGACGGCTGGAACACCAGCTTTCGCGGCGGGCTGGTGTGGCACCTGGCGCCGGTCGTGGCCTTGCGCGCGGCGGCCTACAGCAGCCTGCGCCTGCCCACGCTCAACGAACTCTACCGCCCCTACGTGGTCTATCCGATCACCACCAACGCCAACGCCGCGCTCAAGCCCGAGCGGCTGCGCGGCTACGAGGCGGGCCTGGAGCTGACCCCGGCAACCGGGATCAGCCTGTCGCTGACCGCCTTCGACAACCGGCTCAAGGACGCCATCGCCAACGTCACGATCGACGACACCACGCGCGAGCGCCAGAACGTCGATGCCATCCACGCGCGCGGGCTCGAAGCCAGCGCGGCGCTGCGGCTGGGTCAGATCAGCTTCGACGGATCGCTGTCCTGGACCCACGCCGAAGTCGAGGCGACGGGCGATCAGGCCGCGCTCGACGGCATGCGCCCCGCCCAGGTCCCCAAGCTTGCCGCAAGCGCGACGCTCGCCTGGACCCCGCGCGATCGCTGGCGCTTCGCCACCACGCTGCGCCACGTCGGGCGCCAGTTCGAGGACGATCTGGAGACCGAAGCGCTGCCCGCCGCAACGACGCTCGATGCCTATGCGCAAGTGCCCGTCTTCACCGGCTTCTCGGTGATCCTGCGCGGCGAGAACCTGTTCGACGAGCGCATCGTCACGCGCGACCAGTCCGGCTCGATCGACCTGGGCACCCCGCGCACGCTGTGGGCGGGCTTTCGCGTCCAGATCTAGGAGCAGGGGGCGCGCTTTGCGGCCGGGCATCGGCTTGGCCCGTTTCGGTGCACAATTGCTGCGAAGATCGACCGCGCCCACTGGAACTGGGCGCGGCCTCCCCTTAAAGAGGCCAGCCATGGCCCGCCTCACCGTCAACGACCGCCCGGTCGCCATCGACATGGATTCGCGCACCCCGCTGCTGTGGGCGCTGCGCGACGGCGCCAACCTGACCGGCACCAAATACGGCTGCGGCAACGGCGACTGCGGGGCCTGCACGGTCCTCGTCGACGGGGTCGCGCTGCGCTCGTGCCTCATCACCCTGTCCGAATGCGAAGGCCGCGTGGTCACCACGATCGAGGGCCTCTCGCGCGATCGCTCGCACCCGGTGCAGCAGGCGATGGTCGCCGAACAGGCAATCCAGTGCGGCTTCTGCACGCCCGGCATCGTGCTCTCGGCCGCGGCCCTGCTCGCGCGCAACGCGGCGCCCAGCGAGAGCGAAATCCGCGAGGCGATCCCCAACCTGTGCCGCTGCGGGGTCTACCCCCGGCTGGTGCGCGCGGTCGAACGCGCCGGGCGCATCGCGCGGCGCGAGGAAACCATCAGCGCGGCCCCCGCCCCCGGCATTCC
>NZ_JALHLF010000197.1 GCF_022832435.1 Novosphingobium organovorum
ATTTTGACATTTGCAGACCCATCCCAGCCGCCAGGGGATGCAAATTTCAAAATCAATCCACTAGGTTCCTTCACCAGGACCATAGCGCTTGCGGGCAAAAGCAAAGGGCGGGAAGCCGAAGCTTCCCGCCCTTCCTGTTTCCCGCACTCGTCCCCGAAGGGACAAGGGCTTAGAAGTGGAACTTCGCCGAGACGAAGAAGTCGCGGCCCAGCACGTCGTAGGTGCTCGGGTAGGTGTTGGCCTGTTCCTGGTTGTCGCCCATGAGCGGCGGCTTCTTGTTGAACAGGTTGTTCATGCCGAAGTTCAGGGTGACTTCCTCGGTCACGTCGAAACCGAAGGTCAGGTCGAACAGGTCGTAGGCGCCGATACGCTCGACGGTGTAGTCGGTCGAGGGATCGTCGTCGCGGACGGCCGAAAGGTGGCGCCAGCGGAAGCTGGTGGTCAGCGGACCATCCTGCCAGGTCAGGCGGCTAACCCACTTCCACTGCGCGATCGGATCGTCGCAGACCAGCGCACCGAAGTAACCCGCACACTCGTACGTCGTGTCCGGAAGCTCGGCCACGGGGGTGTAGATGTAGTGCATGTTGTAGGTGCCCTGGAAGCTGAAGTTCAGCTTCGAGGTCTGGCCCATCAGGCCGAAGTCGAGATCCTTGGTGTAGTTCAGCTCGAAGTCGATGCCTTCGACCTCAAGCGCGCCGGTGTTGGCGTTGAGGATCGAGGGCGGGTTCTCGCCGTCCATCTGGCCCAGGGCGTTGCGCGTGCCGACGAAGGCCTGGCAGTACTGGCTGTTGATGTCCTGAATCTCGTTGTAGCACAGGTTCAGGGTGTTCGCGAGGCCACCGCCAAGGGTCGAGATGTAGCCGTCGACCTTGATCTTGTACCAGTCCAGCGTGACCGACAGACCGGGGATGAAGGTCGGGGTGAACACGACGCCGGCCGTCCAGCTGTCCGAGGTTTCTTCCTGCAGGTCGGGGTTGCCGCCGAACAGGCCCTGGATCTGG
Organism: Novosphingobium organovorum; assembly: GCF_022832435.1. GTDB lineage: Bacteria > Pseudomonadota > Alphaproteobacteria > Sphingomonadales > Sphingomonadaceae > Novosphingobium > Novosphingobium organovorum. The sequence goes on from NZ_JALHLF010000197.1 coordinate 1,002, forward strand.
GTGTTGATCTGGACCGAGGAGTCGCCGACCAGGGCCCCCGGAACGCCGGTGGCGACGCACAGGTTGTAGATGGTCGAATCGCTCGCCGCCGAAGCCAGGGCGCAGGGGTCGACCGCGGTCGGGAAGCCCTGCGACTGGCCGCCGAACAGTTCCGAGACGTTCGGGGCGCGGACCGCGCGCTGGTACTGGCCGCGGAAGGTCACGTCGGGGATCGGAGCGTATTCGATCGAGCCAGCGTAGGCCCAGACGCCGCCGACGGCACCCAGCGAGTAGTCCGAGTAACGCGCCGCACCGCCGATTTCGAGGCGGTAGACGCCCGGCTGGTTGGCCATCACGGGGATGCGCAGCTCGCCGAAGATGTTGATCGCGTCGGCCGTGCCGTCGAGACCGGCCTGGAAGGCCGAGCGCGAGATGTTGCCGTACTGGATGTTCGAGTTACGGGTACGCGAGTACATGTAGTACGCGTCGTAGTTGATCGCGTTCGTGATCCCGCCACGCATGCCGACCAGGACGCGGAAGGCGTTGCGTTCGTCGACCGAGAGACGGGCCGATCCGTCGGTGACGCGGCGCTGGGTGGTCAGCGCGACGACGCCGTCGCCATCGGTGTCGAGCGCGGTCAGATCGGCGAGGGTCGCGGAATCGAGGAACTGGCCGACGGTCGCGATGTCGTAGTTGAACGTGCCGGTGACCGGAGTGGCCGCGAGGCGGTTGCGCACGATGTTGTGAACGAACGTCACTTCGGTGTACGCGGTCTGGCCGTCGGCAACTTCGTAGTCCGCGTAGCCACCCATCAGGTAACGCTCTTGCGGGACCATCAGGTAGTTGTCGGGACCGTAGTTGTAGAGGTCGCTGCTGGTGCGCGTGGTGCCGGTGCCGGGGGTCTTGAAGACCGCGCCGGGCGAGCAGAACACGTTACCCGAGGGGCAGCTCGACGAGGTCGAGGTGAAGCGGCCGTAAGGAACGGTCGACGAACCGCCGGCGGTGAAGCCGCCGTCGCCATCGTCGCTGAGGACCGTGTCCGAGAAGCTGCGGTCGCCCTGCAGAATGCTCTTGCGGTTGTAGTATTCGGCGTAGACGGTGGCGTGGCCCTTGCCGTCGGCGAATTCACCGCCGGCCGCGATGTAGGCTTCGTAGCGCTGGCCGTCACCTTCGTTGGTGAGGTTGTACTGCGCGCCGCCTTCGATGCCGTCGACGTTCTTGAGCGTGAAGTTCACAACGCCCGCCAGAGCGTCCGAACCGTACACGGCCGAAGCGCCGCCGGTCACCGCCTGGACGTCCTTGATGAGGAACGCGGGGATGGTGTTGAGGTCGACGACCTGGTCGGTATCGTAGAACATCCAGCGACGGCCGTTGACCAGGACCATGGTGCGCTTGGCGCCCAGGCCGCGAAGGTCGAGCGTCGAGACGCCGCCGCCCGGATTGTTCGAGAACGCGGTCGTGCCCGGAATGACCTGCGGCAGCGTGTTGATGACGTTTTCGACGTTCACCGCGCCCGAAAGGGTGAACTCTTCGCTGTCAACGACCGCGATGGGGGCAGCCGATTCGAGATTGCGACGCTGGATGCGCGAACCCGTGACGATGATGGCGCCGCTCGGTTCGGCATCGGCCGACTGAGCCGAGGCGGCCGTGTCGGTGATCGAGTCCTGCGCGTAGGCGCTCGTCGAGCCCAGCGCTGCGAACACCGTCAGGCTCGTCGCGCTGCACAGCGCGGCCTTTTTCAGAGTTGTCTTCACGTGTGTGTCCCTTGTTGCTTCGTTCGCCCGACAGGTGCGTGACCAATCCTGAAGGGCGACCCGGATGCTAGCAGGCTGACGCGTCAAACGCGCACGGCTGCCATGCGTCAGTTTTGTTGCGCTCCCTGAACCCGCTTTCAATCCCATGTTGTGGGTAGTGCAAAAATGGGCAACTCGCTGTGACCTTGATGCAACATTGGGGTGTATCAATGTGGCAATATGCAATATATTGCAGGTGTGTTGCGATGCGGCCGTGCGGGTTATGAATGAGCGCAAAAGGGGCGATCTTTTTCAATTTCATGTCTTTTCTTTGGCTGTTTGGGAAAGATTGCTGCGTTGGTCGTTCCGGATGATGCCGGGCAGCGGAACCGTCTTGCGCTGACGCCTTAATCGTTCGATTAATCGGATCGGCGCCCGTGGGGCGCCGGACAAGCAAAATCGGTGAGCCGTTTCTGCGTGGCGGAGCGCGGTTCGCGTGGAGAGGAATGCAGCGCGATGGACGTTGGAATGGGTGTGGCCGCGGTGGTCACGGGTGGGGCTTCGGGGCTCGGTGCGGCCTCGGCGCGGGCGCTCGCCGAGCGCGGCGTGAACGTTGCCGTGTTCGACCGCAACCGCGCCTTGGGCGAGGCGCTTGCGGAAGAGATCGCCGGGCTGTTCTGCGCGGTCGACGTGACCGATGAAGCCAGCGTCGAGGCTGGCTTCGCTGCTGCCCGCAAGGCGCATGGGCAGGAGCGCGTGCTGGTCAACTGCGCGGGCGTTGCGCCGGCCGCGCGCACGGTCGGGCGCGACCGG
>NZ_JALHLF010000198.1 GCF_022832435.1 Novosphingobium organovorum
CGACATGCCCCGCATCCCCAGACGCGAACTCGACGCCTTCGCGCCGAACGCCGATGTGCGGCGGTAGGGAAGTAACAGGGCGCCGCGTTGTGGACGGCGGGCTTGGCCCACCCCGCTGCGACTAGTATCGCCTACGGCTCCCAAGCCTTCCGGCCCTCCCGCTTGCGGGAGGGCCGGAAGGCTTGGGAGCGGAGGGACCTAGTGGATTGATTTTGACATTTGCATCCCCTGGCGGCTGGGATGGGTCTGCAAATGTCAAAATCGTAAAATCCACTAGAATCAAATATATGCTAGTGGTTCGAAGAGATTCTGACATTTGAGCGCGCCCTATCCGATAGGGTATCAAATGTCAGANTAGAATCAAATATATGCTAGTGGTTCGAAGAGATTCTGACATTTGAGCGCGCCCTATCCGATAGGGTATCAAATGTCAGAATCGAACCACTAGCCGAACGGGGTGGGCCAAGCGCACCTGGCGCGCCCCACCCGCCTTGCGTGCTCGCCGCCGCCCGGAGGACAAGCGCTTTACTTGATCTCCACCAGCGCGCCTTTCACCTTGTAGGCGAAGGCTTCGAGGATGATGCCGTTGTTGTTGGCGGTCAGCGCCTCGATCCGCCCACCGCTCTCAAGCTGGCCTTCGTAGACGCCGCGCGCCGGATCGAACTGGCCTGATACGGCGTCGAACAGCTGGTCGGTATAGGGCCTGGGCCAGAGCACCCAGAGGCCGATGGCCGCTTTCATCGCCACGGCGGCGGCTTGCGGTTCGGGGTTGCCGCGTGCATCGATCGTCGCCCAGTCGTTCCCATGGGCGTAGCGCGTGTCATAGACGAAATACGGCGCGGCGGCGAGCTGGTGCTCGGTCCGGGCGGTCAGGATACCGGTGCGTTTGGCGCGGGCTTCCTGCGCCAGATAGACCACCTTGCCCTTTTGCAGCGCGGTGCCGAACAGTTTACCGCCGCGCACCATTCCCGCGATCTTCCAGTAGCCGACCAGATCGTCCACCGCTCCGGCAAGCGCGCTGGTCTGGTTGCGCACGATGCGCAGCCAGACCAGCGCGCGCCCCATGTCGAGCGCGGAGCAGCCGATCTCCCTGGGCGTGTTCGAATAATCGGTGCGCTGCAGTGTTGCGGTGTTGAAGGCCTTGTTCGGGCACAGGTTACGGAACAGCGGAATCTTGCGCAGCGAGGCGAGGATCGCGCCAAGCCGGCTTTGCGCGTCCTCGTGGCTGGTCAGGGCGAGCTGGTCGGCCGAGACGATCGCGCCGATCGCGCCTGCGGTGTCCCACAAGGTAGAGGACGGATAGTATTCGGCCGCGTTGACGAGCCCGGTGGCCCCTTGCGTTTTGCGCACGATGTAGGTCCATGCGGCTTTGGCCAGAGCCTCCTCGCGCGGTTCGAGCGGACCGTTGCGGCCGGGATGGGCGGCGCCGGGGTTCTGAGCGGTCCACACCGCGCCCGCGACGATCGGGCTTTGTTGCGCGTCGGGCAGGGCGGGGCCGCCGAGGGGCGGGCGTCGGGGCCGGGACGGGGATTGGCCCGGCGGCGGCGGCTGGGGGCGGAGGCGTAACGGGCGCCTTGGCAAGCGCTTCTACATTTGCGTGTTGCAGCAGCGGCCCTTGAACCTTGTAAAGCAGCGTTTCGAGCAGGATGCCGTTGTTGTTCGCGGTGAACGCGGCGATCCGCTCGCCGCCCTGTTCGAGCAGCCCCTCGTAAAAGCCCTTTTCGGGATCGTAGGCCTGGCGCACTTTGGCGAACAGGGCATCGGTATAGGGCGTGTTCCAGAGCGCCCACAGACCAAGCGCGCCCTTGACCGAGACGGCGGCGTATTGCGGATACGCCTCGCCCGTGTCGGTGATCGTCGCCCAGGGCACGCCGTCGCTATCGTAAACGAAGCAGGGGGCGCCTGCGAGCTGGTGTTCTGTGCGCGCGGTAAGGATTCCGGTGCGCTTGTAGCGCTGTTCCTGCGCTTCGTAGATGCGCTGCGCCGAACGCGCGATCCAGCCGTCGGTGAAGGTGAACGGGCCGCTGGCGGTGTCGAAGCCCCACAGGCGAAAGGCTTTGGCGGCGTATTCCTCGTCGCCCAGCCGCCCTTCCTGAAGGAACTCGACCTGACCCTGACTATCGAGCGCGGTGCCATAAAGCTGCCCTTCGCGCACCAGCGCGGGCACGTTCCAGTGCACCACCGCGCCTTGCACGGCGCCGGTCCGTTCGCGGTCGCGCTGATCCTCGGGGATCTGCGCCCAGACCCAGGCGGCGGCACGGCGCGAAGGAGCATCGAGCGCGGGCGAGCCGGGCGCGCGCAGCGTCAGCGGGCCCGGATCGTTGGCCTCGATCGAGGCGATCAGCGCGCTCGCGGTGATCAGCCCGGCGACGATGACAAGGTGGCTGCGGGCCTTCACGAGGTTGGCTCCAAAGGACATCATTCGCTCTCCCAATCGGGCTTCCAGAACGCGGCGCGGATCATGTTTCCCATCGCCAGGATATTGTTGAGACTCCAGAACCCGTTCGCGATCAAGCCGCCCAGGCTGTACGCGGCATTGCCCCGCGCCAGTTGCAGCGCGGCGAAGCCGAGCCCGGCCACGGTGGCCAGCGCCAGCGCGATCTGCGGCCAGACAAGGTGCGCGAAATTGCCCGACTGGCGTTCCTTGGGGGTGATCGGGAACTTGATCTGGCGCCCGCGCAGCACCGCCCAGAGCGCGTGCAAGTTGAGCGGGAAGGAGGCGAGGTAGGTGACCTTGCCCTTGTAGCCCGAGACCCCCAGGTGCCGACCATGAAGGCCAGCTCGCTGAAGATCGGGAAGGGCAGCGCGTGGGCGAAGAAGTCGCTGGTATAGGCGCTCACCGGAGCCACGCCGAAGAACAGGTAGATCAGCGGCGCGATGAGGAAGACGAGGTTCCACAGCGTCGAGGGCGAGGGCACGACCTTTCGTGTCACGCTGCCCGCGCTGGCTGCGGCACCCTCGGCCGCGCCGGGGGGGCGCTGCGGCGCGCCGTCGTCCCGCGCTGCTGGTCTGCGGCAACGGCGCGGCGACGACCTTTACCGGCGCGCTGCGCAGCACAGGCTACGGCGTGCGGCTGGTGCACGATCTGGACGCCGTGCGCGAGCAGGCGCGCGCGCACCGCTTCGATGGGGTGGTGGTCGACTGGTTGCGCAAGCCGGTCGACGTGACCCGTCTGCCGAGCAGCGCGCACGCTGCGCCTGCCGGCGAAGGCGGGCTGTCGGTCGTGCTGCACGTCGAGGACGATCCCGATGTCGTGCGGGCGCGCTTTCGCATGGGGCTGGCCGAGGAACGCGGCGATCTGGCCTCGGGCGTGCTCGACCCGCAGGCCGCGCGCGACATGGTGCACCGCATGGCCGGGCTCGCCGGGACGCTCGGCGCGGGCGCGGTGAGCGTGGCGGCCAAGCGCTACGAGCAGGAGAGCCCGGCGGCGCGACGATGGCGGAGCTGATCGCCGCGATCGACACTGAACGGGCGTCTTAGAGCCTTCTCTGATTGGGGCTTCGTGGGTCAAGCTGCTTCCTCG